>JBKJWL010000235.1:0-4189 GCA_046716885.1 Thermoanaerobaculia bacterium
GTCTACATCGCCATGGAGCTCGTCGAGGGAAAAACCCTGCGCGAGCTCGTCGCCTCGGGCGAGGCGCTGCCGACCAAGAGGCTCCTCGACATCGCCGTGCAAACCGCCGACGGCCTGGCCAAGGCGCATTCCGCGGGCATCGTCCACCGGGACCTGAAGCCCGAGAACCTGATGGTGTCGAAAGACGGCTACGTCAAGATCCTCGACTTCGGCCTGGCCAAGTTGACCGAGCCGGTGTCGCAGGACGCCTCCGTGCTCCCGACGGCCGTCGCCTCGCCCACGCAGCCCGGCACGATCATGGGCACGGCCGGTTATATGTCGCCCGAGCAGGCCGGCGGGCAGACCGTGGACTTCCGCTCCGACCAGTTCTCGTTCGGCTCGATCCTCTACGAGATGGCTACAGGCAAGCGCGCGTTCTCAAGGAAGACCGGCGCCGAGACGCTCGTCGCGATCATCCGCGAGGAGCCCGAGCCGCTGCAGCAGCTCGCGCCGAAGGCGCCCGCTCCCGTGCGCTGGATCGTCGAGCGGTGCCTCGCCAAGGACCCGGAGGAGCGCTACGCCTCGACCAAGGACCTCGCCCGAGACATGAAGAGCGTGCGGGACCACCTCTCCGAGACCTCCGCCTCCGGAGGCCTCCAGGCCGCCGAGCCCGTGAAGGTCCGGCGACGCGGCTGGATCGCGCCGGCGATCCTCACCTTGCTCGTCGGATCCGGGCTCGGATACCTCGCGCGCAACTTGATCCAGGGCCGGCCCGACTCGCCGGTCCGGTACCAGCAGCTCACGTTCCGGCGCGGGACGATCCTCTCCGCGCGATTTGCCCCCGACGGCCAGACGATCGTCTATTCCGCCGCCTGGGACGGCCGCCCGCTCGAGGTGTTCTCGACGCGCGCCGACAGCACCGAGTCGCGCCCGCTCGGCCTTCCCGCCGCCGACATCCTCTCGATCTCCTCGACCGGAGAGATGGCGATCTCGCTCGATCGCCACTACACGATGGGCTTCGAGACCACGGGGACGCTCGCCCGCGTGCCGCTCGGCGGCGGAACGCCGCGGCCGATCCTGGAAAACGTCGAGACCGCCGACTGGTCGCCCGATGGCCAGAGCCTGGCGGTGAGCCGGCGAATCGGGAACCGCAATCGCCTCGAGTATCCGATCGGGAGGACCATCTACGAGACGGCCGGCTGGATCAGCCTCGTGCGGGTCTCGCCGGACGGGCGCCTGGTCGCCATTCTCGACAACCCGCGCCGCGGCAACAGCGACGGCGTCGTCAAGGTCATCGACGCGGACGGGAAGGTCCGACTCGTGGGTCCCGTGGCCAGTGGAGGGCTCGCCTGGTCCCCCCGCGGCGATGAAGTGTGGTCGCTCGGAGAAGGCGTCCGGGCCACGTCTCTCTCCGGAAAGACACGCACTGTCCTGAGCCTCCCCGGAACGCCTTTCCTGTACGACATGGCAAGCGACGGGCGCCTGCTCGCGGGCCTCGGCTCTTTCCGCCGCGAGATGATCGGAGTCGAGGCCGCCGGAAAGATCGAGCGCAACCTGACCTGGCTCAACTATTCGTTTCCGGTCGATGTCGCGCGCGACAGCAAGAGCGTGCTCTTCGACGAGCAGGTCATCTCGCCCCAAGCCGTGTATCTCCGAACGATGGACGGGGCCCCGGCCATCCGGCTCGGCGCGGGAAACGCGACCGGTCTCTCACCGGACGGCCGGTGGGCGCTGACGTTGCGGTCGGACGGCGGTGACCACATCGTGCTGCTTCCGACGGGCCCGGGAGAGCCGAAGCCGCTCGCGCGCAGCAACCTCGCGCTTCAATGGGCCACGTGGTTCCCGGACGGGCGCCATGTGCTGATCACCGGCAGCGAGCCCGGGCGAGGCGTCCGGCTCTACGTCCAGGACGTGCCCGACGGAAAGCCGCGGGCGATCACGCCCGAGGGCGTCAGCAGCCTCATCACGGACGGCGTCTCACCTGACGGAACTCGCCTCGCCGCCGTCGGGCCGGACCGCCGCGTCGCCGTCTACCCGGTCGAGCCGGGCGAGCCGAATCCGGTCGCCGGCATCGAGCCCGACGAACAGGTGCTCGGATGGACCGCGGACGGCCGCTCGCTCTACGTCCTGCGCGCCTCCGCGCCGCCTTCCCGCATCTACACGGTGGACGTCGCGACCGGGAAGCGCACGCCCTGGCGGGACCTGCGGCCGCCTGACCCGGCCGGAGTCCTCTACGTTTTTCCCGCGCTGGTTGCGCCCGACGGCTCCGCGTTGGTCTATTCCTACCGCCGGATCTTAGACGAGCTGTTCCTGGTCACCGGCGCGCGCTGAATGGGGTCAGACCTTGAATCCAAACCTTTTGGACCGGAGTGGGTCCAGATTCAAGTTCTGACCCCTTAGCCCAGCCGTGCGACGCCGTCGCGGGCGGCCAGGATGTAGACCGGCTTCGGGTTGCGCGCGTATTCGCGGAAGCACGCCTCGGTGAACTTGATGGCGTGCTCGTCGCCCGTCGCAATCGCGCGGTCCGCGAGCTCCTCGCGTGTCGGCAGCGCGTCCGTCGGCAGGGGCGGCGCCGTGGTTCTACCTCCGGCGGAGGAGTAGAACGAGGCGGCGGCCTGCCAGGTGTAGCGCAGCAGACGCCGCCGCTCCTCAGGCGAAACGTACGGGAGGAGCGTGCGCACGGCGACGGGCCCGGTGACCCCGTGCAGAAACGTGATGACGCTGCCCGGCCCGGCGCTCGCGAGGTACACGCTCGCAAAGGTCTCGGTCATGTCCGACAGAAACGCCTCCGCGTCCCCCGACGGGTCCACGGCGTCGGCGACCGAGGCGAACGGCGGGAAGCCGTCGAGCGGCGAGAGCCGGTCGGTGATGTTTCCGTACGAGACGCGCCGGTCGGGAGGAAGGAGTGGGACTCCTGCGATCGCGCCGGAGGGCCGGCGGCCCGCTGGCGGTTTCGCCGGCGTGGCCGCTTCCGGCAACGCGTTGTACGTCGCCGCCCAGTACCCGAGCCCTTCGGCCAGCTCGCGCCGTCGCGCAGGTGTCTCCGACGCCTCGAGGCTGCGCGCGGCGTGCGCCGTGCGAATCGCGCCGTGGAACGCGGCTGCGACGACACCTCGAGAAAGGTGGGCGGTCCATTTGGCGAGCACCGTCTTCCAGGGGCGTTCCTCAATCTGGCGGCGGAAGAAGACGATCCAGTCGCCGACCCGGTCCCCTTCCCCCAGCGCCTCGCGCCACGCGCCGGGGTCGATGCGCTTGTTGCCGGCGGGATGCTCGTGCAGGCGTTTCTTGTAACGCTCGACCCACGGCACCACGGCGTCGGGCCGGTCGAGGACCACGAGCGCCTCCGCGGCCATCGGCCCGTGGTTGGCCAGCCGGCCGTCGTACTCGGGCCCGGTCGGGGCCAGGAGCGCGAGCGCGTCCTCCATCGCTTCCAACGCCTTCATGACGTTTCCCTTCGGCGCGGGCCGCGCCAGGATTGCGGGGGCCACACACGTGGCCGAAGCGGCCATGGCCGCGTGGCGGAGGAAGCGGCGCCGCGAGTGAGCTGCCATGCGTTCCCGAGGGGATCTTAACTCGCTTTCGTAGACTCCGGCCCAGTCTCTCGATGGAAGCAAAGAGCCGCTCCGTCCACCCGCTCGTCTCACTCGACTATCGGGTCCGCGTTCCGGCCATGTTCATGGTCGGTCTGGTGCTGGCGTCCTATTTCTGGGACTATCCCAGGAGCTTCTGGCTCTGGACCGCGATCGTCTTCACGGGAATCGTCTGGCCGCAGCTGGGGCACCTGGCCGCGCGGCTGTCCCCCGACACCAAGGCCGCCGAGCTGCGCAACCTGCTCTTCGACGCGCGTCTCCTCCACGGTGCGCGCAGGCGCTTCAGTCGAGAATCGAGCAGAGCGTGGGCTCCCACCGCGGGTCGACCGAAGGCTCCAACGACCAGAGGGCCGCCTGTCAACCGCACGACTCTGACTACTGGATGCTCTGGATCGCTCGGTCGGCGGCCCACTTGACGCGCGGCATCTTCGCCAGCTCCTTCAGCAGCGGCAACGCCGGAGTCGCCGCCGGCTTCCCGATCGCGCCCAGCGCCGAGGCGCAGGCGCGCAGGACGTGGATCTGCTCGTTCTTGACCGAGCAGGCCGTCATCAGCGCCGGAACCGCGGGCGCTGCCTCCTTGCCGATCGCCGCGATCGCGTTGGAGGACATCAGCCGCACGT
>JBKJWL010000236.1:0-59999 GCA_046716885.1 Thermoanaerobaculia bacterium
GCGGGCGCCCTCTGCGTGCCGCCCGAGCATCACCGCGACCTCTGCCGCGCGCAGGCGCGCCCGGCGGCGCTCATCCGGCTCGGCTCCAGAGAATCGGGCGAGGCGCTCGAGCCGCGCCAGCGCGTCCCTGGGCCTTCCACCCGCGATCTGGCGTTCCGCCTCGATCGCCTCGAGCCAGGGTGCCAGAGCCGCCGGAGCGGCCGCCGAAAGCCGCGCGGTCAGCGGAAACCAGGCCTCGGCCGCCCGGAGCGGGAAGGCCCGGATCCACTGCTCGGCCTCGCGCAGGGCGGGCGCGATCCGGCCCGCCGCCAGCATCTCCTCGATGCGCGCGCCCGGGTCGCCGTCGCACACCGCGGCGTGCGGCGGGAGCGGTAGCGCCGCGACCTCCGCGCCATTGGGCAGCGGCGCGTCGCCGGTCGGATCCGCGACGAACTCCACCCATCCGGGGCTCGCGAGAATCCTCCGCATCCGATCCCGCGCGCGCGAGGGCTCGACGTGAGCGAGCGCGGCAAACCGCTCGTAGAACCGCACCGACGCCGCCAGGGTTCCGCAGGGAACCCACAGCGCCCGGCGCCAGTCCGCCGGCGTCTCCGGCGCCGCGCCGGCGGCGGCGACCTCCACGGTCTCGACGGCGTCTTCGAGCACGAGTCGGGCGGCGTCGAACGCCCGCCGCGAGAGGGAATCCCAGCGCTCCGGCTCGACCGCAATCCAGACCGCGCGGCCCGCGGCGGCGAGCTCGCGCAGCCGGCGGCAGGCGGCAGCCACGCCATCGGGCGGAGGGTCGAGCCCCAGCGCACCGCCGGGCGTCAGCGCCGAGAGGGGCGGTTCGAAAACGCGCGGCTCCCGGCCCCGCAGGATCGCCCGGGCTTTCTCGGCGAGCGCGCGGGCGCGGGCGCTCCCGAGGGCTTCGGACCCGATGCCGAGGCAGCGCTCGCGCGCCACCGCGGCCGCCGGCTCCGAAAGCCCCGGGAAGGCGCGCAGAACGCGGGCGACCCAGACCTCGCCGCGCACGAGGGCCGCCTCGGGCGCCGAGAGCTCCTCGCAGAGCCCCCGCGCACCCGCCGGCGAGAGGCGCCCGCCGCGGGCAAACAGCCGCAGAAGCAGACTTCGGACCGCCTCTGCGACCGGCGTCGAGCCGCCCGCCCTCACGGACGCGGGCGTCCTGGTCAGCCAGAGCCGCGCGGTGCCCGACGCCGTGTCCCAGGCCGCGGTCTCCAGGTCTTCCGATGTCAGGGAGAACCCGCGCGAAGCGAAGAACGCGGCGGCGCTCGCCGCCTGGAGGAGCAGCGGCGCGCGCCACGGTTGGGGGACACGCATCTCTGCGAGCGGACGCGCCGCCACGCGACCGCGCCACACGAGAAGGTCTGTGCCCTCGCGGCCGAATTCCACGGGTGCCGGCAGGGTCGCGTGCTCGAGCCCGAGGAACTCCAACCACCGATCGCGGCACGCCCCGAGGACAAACCGCTCGGGGACGCCCGTGGCGCCGCGCGTCTCGATCACGCCATCACACCCAAAGCCTCTGTCTTTCTATTGTCGCGAGGGCGCCGCTCAGCGCAGACAGACGCTGTCGAGGTCCCGGAAGAACGCCGGGTAGGACTTGGAGACGCAGGAGGGGTTTTCGATCATCAGCCCCGGCACACGCAGACAGAGGAGCGCGGCGGCCATCGCCATGCGGTGGTCGCGGTGGGTCGGGATCCGGGCGAGCCCCCGAGCACGCGCCGGGCCGATGACCGTGAGCGTGTCCGGCCCGGCGGTCGCCGCGGCGCCCGCGGCCCTCAGGATCTCGGCGAGCGCCGCGATCCGGTCGCTCTCCTTCAGGCGAAGGTGGCCGATACCGAGGAACCGACTCTCCCCGCGCGCCAAAGCTGCGAGGGCCGCCAGAGCCGGTACGGAGTCCGGGAAGTGGGTAGCTTCGACGGAAACCGGAGCGAGCGCGTCCCCCGGTGCGTCGGCGGCGACGGCCGAGGAGGATCTGGCGATCCGGATCCCCATCCTCTCGAGAACCGGCAGAGCACCCGCGTCGGCATCCGGCGAGGGCCAGCGCAGGCCCTTCAACTCCAGCGATCCCCCCGTGGCCCCCACGGCGGCGAGCAACGCAACCGCCGACGAATAGTCGCCGGGGACCTCGTAGCGGGCCACGACCTTCGCACCCCGCCGGACCCGCAGGGCGTCGCCCTCGACGACCTCATGGCCGAACGCCCGCAAGGTGTCGAGCGTCATGCCGACGTACGGTGCGGAGGCGACCGTTCCGGCGGCCTGGACCGCGAGGCCTCCCTCCACCGCGACGGCGGCGAGGAGAATCGCGGAAAGGAACTGACTCGACTGCGACGCGTCCACCTGGAGAAGGCCGGAGCGCAGCCCGCCTTCGATCTGCAGCGGGAGCCGCCCGTCCGGTCCCGCGTACGCGATTTTCGCCCCGGCGGCGGCCAACCCCGTCACGAGCGCTCGGAAGGGACGCTCGCACAGGCGTTCCGAGCCCGTCAGGAGAAAGCGTCCCGGTGTCGCCGCGCAAACGGCAGTGAGGAAGCGCGCCGCCGTGCCGGAGTCGCCGGCGTCGAGGGTGATCGAGCTGCGCGCATCGACGCCCAGCGGGCCCGAAACCCGGAGCCCATCCCCCGCGGGCTCGATCGAGGCGCCCATCGCCGTGAGGCAGCGCCGCAACGCCGCGGTGTCGTCGCTCTCCAGGGGCCGGACGATCTCGACCGGAGCCTGCGTGAGCGCGGCCAGCACGAGCGCGCGGTTGGTCGCGCTCTTGGACGAGGGAACCCGCAGGGAGCCGCGGATCGAGGAGGCCGGCGGGAAGACGAGGGAATGGCTCACGGACCTGCGAAACTCCCGCTAGAGTGACACGAGCGAGGTCGTCCCGTCCTCCCCGATCTCCATCCACCGGCGCTCTTCGACGAAGGCCGGGAGGATCTCGACGACCCCGCCGTCGACGTTCTCCCTCCACGACTTGTGGAAGTGCCCGAGCAGCAGCACGTCGACGCCCTGGCGGAAACGCTTCTCGGCAAAGGTCCGGATCATCTCGACGGGCAGACGCGTCTTGTGCTTGAAGTTGGAGCGGTAAAGGCGCGCCTCCATGTTCCAGACGAGGCGGTTGCCCGCCCCTTTCGGGACGACGGAGAGCGCCGCGCGCGAGACGGGGTTCTTCGAGAGAAAGCGCCAGAAGCGATAGGACCGGTCCCTCTCGTTCAGGAGATCACCGTGTGTCGCCAGGAACCGGCGGCCTCCGGCCTCGAAGATTTCCTCGTCGCAGACGGACCGGAACGCGTCCTCGGCGTACGAGCCCCGCAGGAAGAAGTCCCGGTTCCCCTCCACGTAGGTGACCGCCACGCCCGCCTCCTGCAGCCGCCGCGCGCTCTCGAGGAAGCGCGCGATCGCGGGCGTCTCGAACTTCGGGTGCGCGATGAAGAAGTGGAAGATGTCGCCGAGCAGCGTGATCGCCCGGGCCCCCCGCTGCCGCGCCCGCTCCAGGGCCTCGAGGAACGGCTCTTCGTCGCCGGGGCGGCGTCCCACGTGACAGTCGGCAAAGACCGCGCGCATCGCGGCGCCAACCATAGCAGGCCTCCCCCGCCCCGCCACACTTCCGCCCGGGGGAGGAATTTGAGGCTTTTCCGGCTGTTTCGTGACTCATGCGCGACCGCAGGCTCGGACAGGCGGCGGCGGTGTGCGCGCTGCTGCTCGCGCCCGGGTTCACGCGGGGAGCGGCCGCGAGGGTCGAGTCCGGGCAGGCGCCCCGGGCCGACGCCTCCGTCCTCGCCGCGCTCGACCGCGGCGACGGCGCCGTCGACGTGATCGTCGGCGTCCGCGACGACACGCCTTCGGCCCGGGCGCTCGCCGCCCCCCCGGATCCGTCCGGAGAGCCGGGGCGGCGCGTGCGCCGACTGGCGGCACAGAGGCGGCTCGCGAAGGAGATGGCCCCGGGGTCGCTCGCGGTGCGCCGGGAGTACGAGAGCCTCTCGATGCTCGCGGGCCGGGCCACGCGCGACGGCGTCCTGGCACTCGCCAACCGCCGCGACGTCCTGTGGGTGACTCTCGACGGCGTGCGACGAAAGCACGAGTCGTTCGCGCAGCCCGCGCAGACCCTGATCCGCAGCGACTTGACCAATGCCCTCGGTTTCGACGGCACGGGGCAAACGATCGCCGTGATCGACACGGGTGTCGACTACGGAATTGCGGAACTCGGCGGCGGCGGCTTCCCCAACGCGAAGGTCGTCGGCGGCGCCGATCTCGGGGACGGCGACGCCGACCCGCTCGACTGCGACGGGCACGGGACCTCCGTGGCGTCCATTGCGGCGGGCCCGATGGGTGTCGCCCCGGGCGCGAAGATCGTCGCCCTCAAGGTCGCGTCGCAAGACGGCTGCGACACGGCCGAGGACTCGGTCATCCTGTCCGCCTTCGACTGGGCCATCGCGAATCGCGCGGCGTACGGGATCACCGCCGTCAACCTCTCGTTCGGCGGCATCTTCACCGACGGGCGCGACCACGGGTACTGCGACGAGGCCTATCCGCAGTACGCCGCGGCGGTCGAGTCTGCAAACGCCGAAGGCATCGCCGTCGTCGTGTCTTCGGGAAACGAGGGGCTGACGAACTCGATCGCGATCCCCGCGTGCGTGTCGACGGTGATCTCGGCCGGAGCGGTCTACTCCGACAGCTTCCCGACCGTCGCCTGGCAGGACGCGGGAGGGGGCACGTTCTGCGAGGACCGAGGCGCGATGCCGGACACGCACGTCTGCTTCTCCAACTCGGCGTCGGTCCTCTCCCTGCTCGCCCCCGGAGCCTTCTGGCAGGCTCCGACGCGCGGAGGCCGGATCGAGTATTTTCACGGGACGTCGGCCTCGGCCCCCGCCGTGGCCGGCGCCGTCGCGCTCGTCCGCCAGGCGCGCCCGGAGCTGCCGCCTTCGGCGGTCAAGAGCCTGCTGCGCGCGACCGGCCGGGCCGTGGCGAACCCGGCCAACGGCATCTTGACGCCGCGCATCGACACCCTCGCCGCGGTCGAGCTCGCAGCGGCCGCGTTCGCGCCCTTCGACGGCACCGCCGTGCCGATTCCCGACGGCACGGGGTCCGCCGCGGCGAGCGCGACGATCACCGGTTTCACGGGCCTCATGGCGAGTGTGCAGGCGGTCGTGGAGATCGAGCACGACGATCCGCGACAGCTCTCCGCGACGCTGACCGGCCCGGACGGAACGTCCGTCCCGCTCCACGAACGCACGGGCGCCCCGCAGCGTCCGATCAACGCGGTCTACGGTAAGACGCTGGCCCCTTCCCGGTCGCTCGCGATTTTCACGGGCAAGCCCGCCAACGGCGTCTGGACGCTGACCGTCACCGACGCGACGCCGACCGTCTCCGGGCGCATTCGCGACTTCGCCGTTCGCCTCGTCGCCGGACAGCCCGCTGCGGCGATCCCTCCGGGCGTGGACGCCGTTGTCCTCCCCATCGTCGGCCATGTCCAGGGCACCAGGCTCTTTCTGACGGACGCGCGCCTCTATAACCCTCAGGAAGAGGAGCAGACTCTCTCGCTCTTTTACGTGGCGCAGGGGCTCTCCGGCGCACAGGCCGTTCAGGCGACCCGCACGATCGCGCCGGGGCAGGTCCTCGCGCTCGACGACGTGGTGGGATCCGAGTTCGGATACGCGGACTCGATCGGGGAGTTGACTCTGGTCTCCCCCGCGTCCAAGTTGATGGCTTCGAGCCGCGCTTACACGCGGGGCGAACATGGCACGTTCGGCCTCTTCGTGCCGGCGCTCGCGAGCCACGACGGACTCGCCGGCGGGCAGACCGCCACGGCGAACGGTCTTTCCAAGGGCCCGCGATTCCACACAAACACGGGCTTCACGGAGGTTTCGGGCGCGCCGGCGACGGTGAAGATGGAGATCTTCGGCGGCGACGGCGCGTTCCTCGGCTCGACGACCCGCACCGCGCCGGGCAACGGCAGCGTCCTCGTGACCGACGTCATCGGCGAGCGGGGGCTCGGCGCGACGCCCAACTTCCGGATCGACTACACCGTGACGGGTGGCGCGGGACGCGTGATCCCCTTCGCGACCTTCATCGACGACACCACCGGCGACGGTGTCTTCCAGGTCGCCCCCGCTCCGGCCGCCTCCTCGGAGGACATCGTCATCGCGCAGGCCTCCCACGCCACGGGCGCCAACGGCGACTTCTTCCGGACCGACCTCCACGTCACCAACCTCGGGACGGCCCCCGCCACCCTGACGCTCTCGCTGATCCCCCGCGCCCTGGCAGGCACACCGGGCCCTCCCCGCGTCCACACCCTCGCGCCGGGACGGACGTTCGAATCGCTCGACGTCCTGTCGGACGAGTTCGGCCTCGGCAACTCTTCGGCGGCGGGCCTGCGGATCCGTCCGAGCGCGCCCGCGCGCCTGGCCGTTTCGACCCGCACGTACGTGGAGAAGTTCGGAGGAACGTTCGGCTTTTCGATCCCGGGGCTTCCGGCCTCCGACGCCATCGGGGCGGGGGACGGCAAGTCGACCGTCATTCAGCTCGATTCGAGCTCGTCGCCGCAGGGCTTCCGCGCCAACTTCGGCTTCGCCGAGGTCGCCGGCGCCGACGCCACCGTTTCGGTGAGAGTGAAGAGCGGGGACACGGGCGACGACATCGGGTACGGGCTCTACGACGTGCCGGCGGGCACGTCCTTCCAGGCTCCCTTGAGCGGCCTGCTGCCGTCGACCGGCGCGTCCAACGTCTACCTCCAGTTCGAGGTGCGGGCCGGCGCGGGCCGCGTCCTCGCCTACGGCGTCGCAATCGACAACACCTCGGGGGACGCCATCTACATTCCGGCCACCCGACCACCAGAGGCAAGCCCCCAGCAGTAGGGAACGCCGTCCGAAGAACGGCGGTCACCGGGAGCCCTAGCAGACTAAAATACGGCCCCGATGTCCTCCCCGCCCCGGCCCGCCGGCGCTCTCCAGCCCTGGCAGCGGCGTCTCTACCGCCTCCTCCTCGTTCCCCTGGGCCTGATCGCCGCCAATTCGATCTTCATCGCGGCCTTCACACGCGATACCACGTTCTTCTACGCGATGCTGCTGCTGCATCTCGCGCTCGGGCTCGCGATCGCGATCCCGTTCTTCGTCTTCGCCGTGACGCACGCGAAACGCATGATCCGGATGTGGAACAAACGGGCAAAGTACGCGGGCCTGGCGATCTTCACGTTCGCCGTCGTGTGCGTGGCAAGCGGCCTCTTCATGACGTTCCGGGGCGCGACGCTCAACAACCGCGCGATCTGGCTGGCGCACGTCGCGTCGGTGCCGCTCGCGCTCGTGGCCTTCGTCTTTCACCGGCGCGCGCACGTCCACAAGCTCCAGTTCCAGCGCCTCTTCGCCTGGGGCGGCGCGGTCGCGGCCTTCCTCGGTGGCATGGCCGTCCTCGCGAAGCTCGAGAAGCCGCCGCGGCGCATCGTCAACGTGAACGGCGACACCGTCTTCTACCCTTCGGCGAGCGAGACCTTCGACCAGGGCCTGCTCGACGGGAAGAAGCTCGCCGCCAACGGTTACTGCAAGGATTGTCACCCCGACTCCTTCCACCGGTGGGAGCGCTCCGCGCACCGGTTCTCCTCCTTCAACAACCCCTTCTACCGGAAGAGCGTCGAGTTGATGGCCGATCGGGTGGGACGAGAGCGCACGAAGTGGTGCTCCGGTTGCCACGACCCGGTCGTGCTCTTCACCGGCCAGATGGGCGCGGCCACGCAGGCGTCGTTCTCCTACGACTCGTTCGAAGCGCAGCAGGGCCTGACCTGCATGTCGTGCCATTCGATCGCCGAGGTCAGGAACGCGAAGGGCAACGGCTCGTACGTGATCGAGGAGTCCAAGCAGTATCCGTTCGCCTTCTCCGAGAACGCGACTCTGCGCGCCGTCAACCGCCTGCTCATCCGCATGGAGCCCTCCCTTCATCGCAAGACCTTCATGAAGCCCGTCATGCGCACGCCCGAGTTCTGCTCCACGTGCCACAAGGTCGCGTTGATCCCGGCGTTGAACGGCTACCGCTGGGTGCGCGGCCAGAATCACTATGACAGCTGGTACGACTCGGGCGTGTCGGGGCGCGCCGTCCGCTCCTTCTACGACCCGCCTCAGGCCAAGGCCTGCCGCGACTGCCACCTCCCGCCCTACCGGTCCGACGAGTTCGGGAACCAGAAGGGCTATCTCCACGATCACGTGTTCCCGGCCGCGAACACGGCTTTGCCGTTTCTGCGCGGGGACCGCGAGACGCAGAAGCAGATCCAGGACTTCCTGCAGAACAAGGTCCTCTCGGTCGACATCTTCGCGATCCGGCGCGGCGACGAGCTCCTCGTGCTCGGCGAGCCCCTTCCAGAGGTGCGGCCCGGGGAGACCCTCGACGTCGAAGTCGTCGTGCGCACGCGGGGTGTGGGCCACCCCTACACCAACGGAACCGCCGACTCCAACGAGACCTGGGTCTCTCTGGAAGCCGACGGCGGCGCGGGCAGGTTCTTCGCGAGCGGCGTGCTGGATGACGCCGGCCGGCTCGACGCCGCGGCCGACCGGCTCGAGACCCTGGTGATCGACGACACGGGCCGGCACATGGACCGCCGCCAGCCCCAGGACATCCGCGTGCCGCTGTACAACAACGGCATCGGCCCCGGAGCGGCGCGCGCCGTGCACTACCGGATGACCGTGCCGGCGGACGCAAGGGGCGCCGTGACCCTCAAAGCGGGAACGCACTACCGGAAGTTCTCGCGCGACTACACGACGTTCTCGCTCGGCGCCGCGCACCCCTCGCTGCCCGTGACGACGCTCGCGAGCGACACGGTGGTGCTGTCCGTCCGGGGTCCGGGCGCCGCCCCGGCCGTGCACCAGGCTCCTCGCGGGAATCCCGATGCCCCGTGGCTGCGCTGGAACGATTACGGGATTGGCCTCTTCCTCCAGGGCGACCTGAAGGGCGCCGCCGCCGCGTGGACAGAGGTCGCAGAGCTCGCACCCGAGAAGCCGGACGGCCCGTTGAACCGCGCGCGCGCGGAGATCGCCGAGGGGCGCCTGGCCGACGCGAAGGCGTCTCTCGCCGAGGCCGAGAAGCGCCGGCCCGGCTGGGGCAAGACCGCCTTCTTCCGCGCGACCATCGCCAAGGACGAGGGGCGGCTGGAGGACGCGCAGAAAGACCTGGAAGCGGTGGTCGCCAGATTCCCCCTCGACCGGGTCGCCTGGAACGCCCTCGGGCTCATCCACTGGCTGGCCGGGCGATTCCCCGAAGCGGTCGCGGCCTACGGCAAGACGCTGGCGATCGACCCCGAGGACTTGAACGCTCACTACAACCTCATGCGCGTCTACCGCGCCATGGGCGATCGCAAGAACGCGGCCGTCCATGATGCGGCGTACCGGAAGCACAAGGACGACGAGACCATACGCGCCATCCCGGGCGACTTCCGGATACAGAACCCCTGGGCTAACCGGGAGTCGCTTCCCATTCACGTGCATGCGGAGGCCGAGCCCCCTCCGGCGGCGGCCGCGGATTGGGTCGCCTCCATCGGCCCGAAGGGGTACGAGACCGACGGGGGCTACCTCACGCGCGCGCACCCGCCCGTGCCGGGCGAGCGCGAGCAGTGGTCGTACGTGTCTCCGCCGCCCGCCGCGCCGGCTGCCGCGCCGCGTGTCTCTTCCGTTCCGTAAACCCGGGCGCGCCCCTTGTTACACTTCTCCGCCGTGCGCCGAGCCACGCTGGGACTGCTGCTCGGAATTCTGGCGGCGGCCTCCTGCCGCCGGGCGGAAAAGCGCGCTCCTTCCGTGGCTCCCGCGCGGGTGGGGACGCCGCCTCCGGCCGTCCGCTTTCAGGAAAAGGCGAAGGACCTCGGGATCGACTTCGTCCACGTCAACGGCGCGGCCGGCCGCAAGTGGATGCCCGAGACGATGGGCGGCGGCGTCGCGGTGCTCGACTACGACGGGGACGGCCGGCCCGATCTCCTCTTCGTCTCGGGAACTCCCTGGCCGACCGGGCAGCGAGTCCGGAACCCGGGCTCCTCTCTCGCCCTCTACCGCAACGAGGGCAACGGCGCCGACGGGCTTCCCCGCTTCCGCAACGTGACGCGCGCGGCGGGCCTCGAAAGAGTCTTTTACGGAATGGGCGCTTCGGTGGCGGACTACGACAACGACGGCCGCGATGACCTCTACGTGACGGCCCTGAACCGCAACTTCCTCTTCCACAACCGCGAGGGCCGCTTCGAAGAGGTTTCCTCTCCGGCCGGCGTCCGCGACAACGGCTGGGGAACCTCGTCGGCCTGGCTCGACTTCGACCAGGACGGGTTCTCCGATCTCTACGTCGGCCGCTACGTCGAATGGAGCCCGGCCAAAGACCTCTTCTGCACGCTCGACGGCAAGAGCAAGTCCTACTGCACGCCGGAGCGGTATCCCGGCGCGCCCTCCCGGCTGTACCGCAATGCGGGAAACGGCCGCTTCCTGGACGTCACGAACCACGCCGGCGTCGGCAACGGAAATCAGAAGGCCCTCGGCGTCGCGCCCTGGGACTTCGACGGCGACGGCAGGACCGACATCCTCGTCGCCAACGACACAGCACCCAACAACCTTTTCCGCAACAAAGGGGACGGCACCTTCGAGGACGTCGGCATCCAGGCCGGCGTCGCCGTCGACGAAGCCGGGCGCGCGCGCGGCGCGATGGGCGCGGCCTGGGCGGACATCCGGAACGGGAAGGGGTCTGCGGTCGCGATCGGGAACTTCGCGAACGAGATGAAGTCCCTCTACTGGACCGACTCGGGCGAGGTCTTCCTCGACGAATCGCCCCGGAGCGGCGTGGGCTCGACCTCGTTTCTCGCCCTGACGTTCGGCGTGCTTTTCTTCGACGCGGACCTGGACGGCCGTATGGATCTCCTGCTGGCCAACGGCCACGTCGAGCCGACGGTGCAGGAAGTCCAGAAGGACGTCACGTATCGGCAGGCGCCGATTCTCTACTGGAACGCCGGGGACGGCCGCTTCACACCGGTCGGAGAGCGCTCCGGGGCACTCGCGGAGCCGCTCGTGGCGCGCGGTGCGGCGTACGCGGACCTCGACGGCGACGGAGACCTCGACGTGGTCTTAGTCGAGAACGGGGGCGCCGCCCGCGTCTATCTGAACCCGGTCGACGATCCGAAGCGGAGCGTGCGCCTCCGCCTGACGGGTGCGGGCCGCTCCAACCGGGACGCCCTCGGCGCGAAAGCGACGGCCTCGATCGGCGGCCGCACGCTCTCGCAGCAGGTCGCCGGCGGGCAATCGTATCTCTCGGCGCCCGAAAAGACTCTGACCTTTGGCCTCGGCGGGGCGGCGAAGATCGACACGCTCGAGATCCGCTGGCCCGACGGCGCGATGCAAACATTGCGGGACGTGCCGGGCGGCGCCCGGCTCCAAGTCGAGCAGAGTCCTTGACGAGAGGTCCCGCCCGTGCGCCGGGGACCTCGAATTCGGCGACGCGAACCGCCCCGGAGGAATAGACTGCTCCCCGGCTCGGCCGTCGGGGGACGACGCCGAAGGGGGGTCCCGATCGGTGACGAACGCGACATCCTGCTGCGCAAGGCGACCGTCCGAGTACCCGAACGCGCGCGTGCCGGACATCCCGGAGATCGCGCAGATCCTGGTCGACGTCACGCCTCCCGGCGCGGCGCACCGCTCCTACCGCTGCCGGGGTTGCGGCCAGGCGTGGGAGGAGTATCGGATTCCGTCCCCCGAGCCCCCGGACCACTTTCGCGTGCTGAAGGTGGGAGGGGCGTTGGACGCTCCGGACGCGCCGGGTGAGATCGCGGTCCAGTCGCTCGCGGCTCGACCCGCGGTGGCCAACCGCAAGTCGGGCGCGCGAGCGCTCGCGATCCTGGCGTTCAGCGCCTGTCTCTTCTACGCGCTCTGGTTGCTGCCCCCGCTCGCGATCGGAAAAGCCTGGGTGGCCCGCTGGATCGTGAGCGGACTGCTCGCCGCCTTCGCGGTGTTGAGCCTTCTCTCGTTCCTCCGCTTCCGGAAGCCTTCGCGCCGCGGATGAACTCCCAGCCCCTCTCCGTCCGCTCCGGCGGCCCGGAGGATCGAGCGTTCGTCCTCGAGACGGCCCGAAGGCTGGGGGAGTTCGGCCCGCCGGAGTGGCGGACCGCGGAAGAGATCGTGGCGGGAGAGGTCCGAACGCTGCTGCGTCACTTCTCGTCCCCCTCCCCGGACGAAGCGCTCCTGGTGGTGCAGGATCGTTCGGGACGGCGGCTTGGGTTCGTCTTTCTCGAGAGCCTGCACGACTATTTCCGGGGCGAGCGCCACGGGCACATCGGCATCCTCGCCGTCGCCGGAGAGGCCGAGGGCCAGGGCGCCGGGCGCGCGCTCCTCGACGCGGCCGAGACCTGGGCGAGGTCGCTCGGGTACGGCTTCCTGACTCTCAACGTGTTCGAGCGCAACCTTCGGGCGCGCGGGGTCTACGAGGGCGCGGGTTACGCGACCGAGACCCTTCGGTACGTCAAGAGCCTATGACCGCTATTGCTCGGCTCTTTGGAACGCGGGCGGCCGGCGCGCGTCGAACAGCTTGACGAGCAGCATGCCCGCGAGGAAGCCCCCGATGTGGGCCCCGTAGGCCACGCCTCCGACATCCCCGCCGAGGGTGCCGGCCCCGCTCACGAGCTGGAAGACGAACCAGATGCCGATCGTGAAGATCGCCGGCACGTGTAGGATCTGGTAGAGCCAGATCACGCGCACGCGCTTTTTCGGGAAGAGCACGATGTAGCCGCCGAGCACACCGGAGATCGCCCCTGACGCGCCGATGCACGGTATGAGCGTGTTGTTCCCGAGGACCGCCGTGACGAGGACGTGCGCGAGGCCGGCGGCTATGCCGGTGGCGAGGTAGAAGGCCAGATAGCGCACGTGACCCATGGCGTCTTCCAGGTTGTCGCCGAAAATCCAGAGATACAGCATGTTGCCGAAGAGGTGAGCAAAGCCGCCATGCATGAACATGGCGGTGAGCAGCGTCAGATAGACGGGGATCGGCGTCGGCAGGATCTCGACCTGGTCGACCACGCGTCCGTACGGATCGCGGACGGGGATCACCTCGGCGATGTCGCGGCCCGTCAGGATCTCGGCCGGAATCGTCGCGTACGCCAGCGTGGCGCGCTGGTTGGAGCCCATGCCCTGGAGCACGACGAAAACGAACAGGTTCGCCGCGATGAGCACCCACGTCACGTACGGCGTGCGATGCCGGTCCGAGTTGTCGTCCCCGATGGGAATCATGTGGCCTCGCGCCAGATGTTATCCCGTGCGGCTCATTCCAGGACGCCTCCGGGCGCGATCCGCCATGTGCGCCGGGCGGGCACGTCGCGGAACGACTGCGTCTGCCCGGAGGGCCAGCGGACCTCGATCTCCTCAACCGTCCCCGCCTCTCCGAGGCCGAAGTGCAGAGGGACGAGCGAACCCGAGGCATAGGAGGGCGAGACCCGGAAGGCCTGGCTCTGCCACCGTCCCCCGGTCCGAACGCGCACCCGGGTCTCGAGCGGCGTCTTCCCCCCGGCGCCCCGGGGCTCGATCGCGATCCAGCTGCGTCCGTTCTCGAGCGCGTTGGCGAACACGCGGACGGGCCCGTCGAGGTCCACCACCACGAGGTCCAGGCCGCCGTCGCCGTCGATGTCGGCGACCGCGGCGCCCCGGCCCACCATGCGCAGACGGGCGAGGCTTCCGGACCGAGACGTCCAGTCTTCGAATCGTCCGCCGCCGAGGTTGCGCAGGAGCACGGACGGCTGCGCGTACGCGCGGTCTCCGGCGTCGATGTATGCGGCCTTTCCGGTCCCGTTCCTGTAGCGGCCCAGGGTCCGGACGACGCGGGGCGCCAGGTGACCGCCGACGGCATAGAGATCCGCCCAGCCGTCGTTGTCGAAGTCGGCGAAGTGGGTCCCCCATCGGACGGAGGGCATCCCCGCCCCGGCCACACCCGACGGCTTCCCCGCGTCCTCGAAGAGCGTCCCTTCGATGTTGCGGTAGAGGCTGTTCTCCTCGGCGCCGAAGTTGGTGACGAGGAGGCTGTCGCGCTCGTCACCAAAGGGGTCTCCGACCGCGGCTCCCATGCCTGCCCGCGGGTGATCGCCCAGAACGCCCGCGCCCGTCTCGGCGGTCACTTCCTCGAAACGGCCGTCGCCGCGGTTGCGGAAGAGGCGATTGGAGATTCGGTCGTTGACGAAGTACAGATCGGGGCGTGTGTCGCCGTCGTAATCCAGGACCGCGACACCGAGCGTCTTCATCTCGGCCGGCGGCACGGTGAGCCCGGATTCCTGCGTGACGTCGCGGAACTTCCGCCCGCCGAGATTGCGGTAGAGGCGCGACGGCTGACCCGTGTAGTCCTCGGGCACGCGCAGCTCGAACGGCGGCTGCGCGGCCTCCCACTCGGGCGTCGTATCGAGATAGTTCCCCACGGCGACGTCGACCCGCCCGTCCCCGTCGGCGTCGAGGAACCCTGCGCCGACCGAGAAAAGCGGGTCCTCGAGCCCCGTGTCGCGGCCCTGTTCGAAGGTCCCGTCGCCGCGGTTCCACCAGACGGCGTTGGGGCCGACGTTGGTCAGGTAGAGGTCCAGACGCCCGTCGCCGTCGAGGTCCGTCCAGAAGGCGCCCATACCGAGGCCGCAGGCGCGCATGCCCGACTTCGCGGTGACGTCCTCGAAGCGCCCCGATCCGGAATTGTGAAAAAGGCGGCCGCAACCGGTCGTGTTGGGCTTGCCCCAGCGCGGCACCGAGTTGGTGACGTAGAGGTCGGGCTTCCCGTCGGAGTCGAAGTCCCCGATCGCGCAGCCGCCGATCATCGTCGCGATCAGCTTCAGGTGCCGCAGGTCCGAGCGCACCCGCATGCGAATCCCTGACTCCTTCGTGACTTCGCGGAACACGCCCGGCGGCGGGGTGCCTGGGGACGCTCCGACGAGAAGAGCCGCCGCACAGAGCCACGGAAGGAAGAACGAACCCTTCACTCCCGACTCCCGACCCTCCCCCGCAAGGCGTCCACGAACTCCTCCGGCCCTCCCCGCCGTGT
This sequence comes from Thermoanaerobaculia bacterium, assembly GCA_046716885.1. GTDB lineage: Bacteria > Acidobacteriota > Thermoanaerobaculia > UBA5066 > Gp7-AA6 > DAHUXD01. The sequence goes on from JBKJWL010000236.1 coordinate 14,983, forward strand.
CAGGAACTCTCGGACGAATTGCCGATGCGCCTCGCTGTCGGGGAAGACGAGCTCCCCGTACCGCGCGTCGTCCATCCCGTGAAAGGGCAGCGGCTCGACGGTCTGTCCGGCCACCGTGTTCTTGTCGGCGTCCTTGTCCCAGCCGTCGAGCACGATCAGGTAGTCGCGCGTCCACCCCTCGGGCAGCGGCGGCAGCGCCGAGGCGTCGAACTCGAGACGCACGGCGTCTCCTCCCCTCATGACGACGTATCGGTCGTCGGCCGAGGTCAGGAGAGTTCGAACGTCGCCCAACCGCGTGTAAAGGCCTGCCATGTCGGCCCAGCGCGGCTCCGTCGTCACGTCGTCGTGGACGAACACCTGCGGCCCGTCCGGCGCCTCCCGCGTCATCCGAGAGAAGCCGCGGAAGAACAGGTTTGCCCCGGCGAGCGGCAGCGGAGTCATGCGCAGCGGTACCCGCGGCTCGTCGACCGTGTACGCGATGCGGTCCCAGAAGATCGCGAGGTTGGTGCGAATCCGCACGCGGGGATCCGAGCGGTCGAGGATGTCCGAGATGTCCACCGGCATGATCTTCGTTTTTCCCGCCGGAAACCCCATCGCGGGGATCGCTGCCTTCCATCCGCCGCGCCCGTCGGGAATCTCGAGGATGGGACCGAAGGCTTTCTCGGCGCCGTTCTGAGACAGCGACACGTTGATCGACGTGTCCGCGTAGAAGATCCAACCGGTCAGGTAGAGCATCACCGTACGGGCGGCGCGGGCCTCGGGCAGCGAGAGCACGAGATCGTGGGGAGCGACGATGCCCTGGTAGCGCGTCGGCGCGAAGCCCGCGAGATACACGTTGTCCTGCGCCGCGATCTCAGCCGAGCGGTCCCTGCCGTCGCCGTCCACGGCCTGCGGCGCCAGCGGCCGAGAGACCGTGAAGAGCTTCTTCGGCGGAAAGGGCGGCGGAACCATCTTCTCGTTGGAGACGATCTCGACGCCGGACGGCCGGTCTACGGCCGACATCTCCGCCAGATCGAAATACGCCGTCTCCCAGAGCTCCTCGGTGAAGTCGAGGATCAGGCGCCCGTCCACCGGGGAGAGGCGACTGCCGGCGACCGGCAGCCACTCCCGCGTGTCCGCCGCGGCCTGGTGGACTCCGTCGTAGAGGAGGCCCGCGGGCGCGCGGCCGAGCACGTCCGTCACGAAGTGCCAGCGTGCGCCGTCGAAGGCGTAGAGGAACGGACACGAACCCTTCAACTGCTGGACCTCGCGGAGCACGGCGCGGACTGCGGGATCGAGTGCGTTCTGCGGGACGCCGTTGGTCCAGATCACGCGCAGCACGTCCGCCCGCCGCCGGTGCCCGAGCCCCAGGCGATTGACCGCTCGCGCTGCGGTCCGGTACACGTAGAGGTCCTGAGCCCTCGCCTCGATCTCCGAGCCGTAGCCCAGGCGGTTCACCTTGGCCGAGCCGGTCGGCAGGCCCTCCAGCGCGACGTCGATCCACCCGTTCGCGTTGCCCCCCCGGTTCTCGAGGAGCGCGGCGCCGCCGCCGGCCGTCACGAGCGCAAGGTCCAGGTCCCCGTCGCCGTCGAAGTCCACGGCTTCGGCGTCGCGCGCGGCGAGCAGCACGCCAACCGCCGCCGTCGTGAAACCGCCAGCGCCGTCGTTGCGCCAGAGCGTCGAGACGCTCCCGGGATTGCACAGGAACACGTCCAAAAACCCGTCGTTGTCGTAATCGAAGACGAGCGGCGCCCCGCCCGGCCCCACCCGCTTGCCGGCGGCGAAGGTTCCGTCGCCGCGGTTCAACGCCGCCAGCCCGCCTGACTCGTCTGCCCACACGAGGTCCATGCGCCCGTCGCCGTTCAAATCCCCCGCCCGTGCGGCGGGAATCGTTCCCGCCTGCGGGAGGCCGCTCTCTTTGGACGCCAGGCGGCCGCCACGGAGGTTATCGAAGAGAGCGAATCCGCCTGCCGACCGGAAGGTCAGCAGATCGATGTCGCCGTCGCGGTCGAAGTCGGCGGCCACGGCGCCGCGCGAAGCCATCCCCCGCGGAAGGCCCGTTGCCGCGGTGATGTCCAGCCAGGTTCCGTCCAGGTTATTTCGCAGAAGGTGATCCCCCGCGGACGAGGAGACGAAGAGGTCGAGATCACCGTCGGCATCCACGTCGAGGGGAACGACCCGCTCACCTGCCGGAATCCCGATCTTCCGATAGGTCTCGCCCTCCCGGACCCAGAGCGCGCCCGGAGTGACGAGGTCCAGATCGCCCGAATTGGTCACGTCCGCCACGGCCACGTCCCCCGCGGGCGCTCCCTCGATCGCCGGTCCCATGCGGAAGCCGCCCGCACCGCGCCTGGCGACGCTTAACCCGGACTCGCCGGCGAAGACGAGGTCGCGGGAGTCCTTGCCCGCGACACGGACCACCTTCGCGCCCGAGACGCTGGAGAGGCCCGCCCGGGCGGCGGAAAAGAACTTGACCGCTACGGCCGCCGACGCCCGAGCGCGCACCGCGGCCGCCAGCGGCGGCGCCCAGTCTTCCAGTGGAATGCCGACCACGCCGGCCTCGACGTCATGCCGCGCCTGCTGGAAGCGGGGAGTGACGCGCAGGAGGTTCTCGACGATGCGCAGCTTGAGGTTCGCCGCGCTGGCGTCGCGGCCGGCGAGCGCCTGTTTCGCCTCGGCGAGCGCGCGATCCAGCCGCGCGTCACCGGCGACGACACCAGCGATCCGATCGAGGTTCCCCGCCGCCCTGGCCGTTTCGCCCCCCGCGCTCTCGAGCTCGGAAAGCCGCAGAAGTAGAAAGAGGTTGGCCGGCGCCTCCATGAGGGCCGCTTCGAGGTTCCGAGCTGCCGCCGGACGGCCGTCCACGCCCTTCGCGATCAGCAGCCGGGCGGCCACCCAGCGCGACGCGACGTCCTTCGGCGCCGCGGCGGCGGCCTTTTCGTAGGTCTCAATCGCGCCCGGCGCGTCGCCCGCGAGCTCCCGCCGGGCCCCCTCGAGCGCGAGGATCCGCGCGTCTCCAGGAGACAGCCGCAGCGCCTCGGCCAAAAGCTGCGCGGCCGCGGCGAGGTCCCTGGCGCGCATCGCCGCAACGGCGCCATTGGCCCACCCGAGCGGATCCGACGGCGCAAGTCTGCGCACCTCTTCGAATCGCCGGGCGGCCTCGGGCAGGTCGTCGCTCTCGAGAGAGGCCAGTCCGACGTTTCGGGCGGATTGGAGCTTCAGCAGATCGGCTGCCGAAAGCTCGGGCGCGGCGAAACTCAGCAACGAAACGGCGATCAGGAAGAGCATCAGGCGCCCGGTTCCGTGCAGAGATCCGAACTCCGAGGTCCGCAATCCGAAATCGGCCTCATTCCTCCCCGAGCGCCTTCTGGAAGGCCTCCAGGGTGGCCTCGTCGAAGAGGCAGAAGACGATCTTCTGCACGTACTCGGCGTTGGGGGCGAAGGACTTCGCCGCCGCAACCGAGATCTCGGCCGCGCTCTCCAGCGGGAAGCCGAAGACTCCCGTCGAGATCGACGGAAGGGCCACGGAGGTCGCGCCGATGTCCTCGGCCCGGCGGAGAGCCTGAAGGACGGCGGAGGCGAGAAGCATTTCCTCGCCGTAGTTACCGCCTTTCCAGACCGGCCCGACGGCGTGGATGACCCACTTCGCCGGGAGCTTTCCGGCGCGCGTGACCACGGCCTGACCCACCGCGCAGGTTCCGATCCGGTCGCACTCTTCCTGGATCGTCGGGCCGCCGTTCAGCCGAATCGCGGCGGCCACGCCCGAGCCGAGCTGCAGGGCCTCGTTGGCGGCGTTGACGATGGCGTCGACGCGGACTCGCGTGATGTCCCCCCGGGCGAGCTCGATCGCGGCAGACATGATCAGTCGAGAGTCGGGAGTCGGCAGTCGGGAGTCTCCACGTTCCTTACGCCCGACTCCCGCCACCGAACTCAAGGCTCTTCACGATCGTTTCCGCGATCCGCAGGTATGCCTCCGTCACGTCGGACCTGGGCTCGGCGATCACGATCGGCTTGCCGGAGTCCCCGCCGATTGCCACTTTCGGGTCGAGCGGAATCTCGCCCAGGAAGGGCACGTGGAGCTGCCGCGCGGTGCGCTCTCCGCCACCATGCTTGAAGATCTCCTCGCGGTGTCCGCACTTCGGGCACAGAAAATACGACATGTTCTCGACGATTCCGAGAATCGGCACGTTGACCTTCTGGAACATCGCCAGGCCCTTGCGCGCGTCGATGAGCGAGACATCCTGCGGTGTCGTGACGATGACGGCGCCGGAAAGCTGGATCTTCTGAGTCAGCGTGAGCACGGCGTCGCCGGTCCCGGGAGGCAGATCGATGACGAGGACGTCCAGCGCCCCCCAAGCGACGTCCTGGAGAAACTGCTCGACGGCCTTCATCACCATCGGGCCGCGCCAGATCACCGGCTGGTCGACGTCCATGAGAAAGCCGAGGGACATGACCTTGACGCCGTGGCGCTCGATCGGCACGAGCTGGTTGGACTCGTTGACGTAGGGTTTCTCGTCGATGCCCATCATCATCTGCTGCGAGGGGCCGTAGATGTCCGAGTCCATCAGGCCGACGCGGCGCCCCAGGCGCTCGAGAGCGAGGGCGAGGTTGGCCGCCACCGTCGACTTGCCCACGCCCCCCTTGCCCGAGGCGACGGCGATCTTGAATCGCACCTCCGGAAGGATCGCGGCAGTCGGCGCTGGAGCGCCTGGCGCGCCGCGCGGCGCCGCGGCGGCCGGGGCCTTCACGTCGAGGCGGATCGTCACGGCGGAGACTCCGGGAAGGCTCCGGAGCCTCTCGGTCGACTCGCGGCGGATCTCCTCGGCGGCTTTGGGCGACTCCGTCATGATCTCGAGACGGAAGGAGACGTTCCCGCCGCCGACCGCGAGCTCCTTGACGAACCCGAACGACACGATGTCCCGCGACAGGCCCGGGAACCGGACCGTCTTCAGGACTTCGAGGACCTTTTCTTCCGTCAGCTCCGCGGTCGCCGTCATGGAACCCCCGGAGCGGAATTGTATGCCAGCGCCGAGCGGGCTTCCTCGCGCAGGGTCGCGACGCACTCGCGCAGCTCGTCGGTGAGCGTCGCGCGATCCTTCGCCGTTCGGCCGCCGACGAAGATCGGCGCGCCCACTGCGAGGACCACGTCCGACGGCGTGATCGTGAACCCGCCGCGCTGTTGAATCCGAAACGTTCCGGCGATCCCGAGCGGCAGGAGCGGCAGCCCCGCGCGGATCGCCAGCAGCGCCGCTCCCGTCTTGAACGGCAGCAGCTCGCCCGTGCGAGTGCGCGTCTCCTCCGGAAAGACGATCAGCGAGCTGCCCGCCTCCAGGCGCCGCAGGCTCGTGCCGATCGTGGCGGCCGTGCGCCCGCGCCCTCCCCGGTCCACGGGCACGAAACCCGCCGCCGCCATCGCCCAGCCGAGAACGGGGAGGCGAAAGAGATTGCGCTTGGCCAGAAACCGGACCGGCATCGGCAGGAGCGCGAAGAGCACGGGGATGTCGTAAAAGCTCTCGTGGTTGGGCGCGATGACGAAGCTCTCGCCCGCGGAGAGGTTCTCGGGATGGAGAACCCGCACGCGCACGCGCGACGCGGAGAGGATGACCCCCGCCCAGCCCCGCGCCAGCCGGAGGAACCACCTCCCGCGCGGGGGGATGAACGCCATCGGAATCGCCGGCAGCCCGAACAGGATCGTCGAGGCGCTGATGACGATCCAGATTCCCAGAGAACGCAGGAATCGCACGCGCCAAGAGACTAGCAGAGGCCCAAGTCTCGCCGCGTCCGGCGTTTACAGGGCGCGGAGCGACGGCGTAGAATGCCCCGTTCCCATGACCCAGCCTCAACCGTCGTCCACGGCGATCTTTTATCGCAACCTTCGATGGCTCCGCTTCGTCGACCGCTTCGGCCGCAAAGGCCAGCAGACCGTCGAGTATCTGGGGGGCCTCGCTCAGCTCATCGGCCAGACGTTCTCCGCCTGCTTCACCCGCCCCTTCTACTCGACCGAGGTCCTGCACCAGATGGACGAGCTCGGCGTCAAGTCGGTGTCGATCACAGGCATCACGGCGCTCTTCACGGGAATGGTGCTCGCGCTCCAGAGCGCGTATTCGCTCGAGGCCTTCGGCGGCAAGATGTTCGTCGGACGGGTCGTCTCGCTTTCGCTCGTCCGCGAGCTCGGGCCAGTCCTGACCGCTCTCATGGTGGGCGGCCGGGTCGGCTCGGGCATCACCGCGGAGATCGGCTCGATGGTCGTGACCGAGCAGGTGGACGCGCTGCGCTCCATGGCGATCTCCCCGATCCGCCGCCTCGTCGTCCCGCGGGTGCTCGCCACCGTGATCATGATGCCGGTCCTGACGGCCATCGCCGACTTCCTCGGCATCCTCGGCGGGCTCGGCATCGCCGTGCTGGAGCTCCAGATGACGGCACAGGACTACATCACCAGCATCTGGCAGCAGCTTCAGATCTCGGACGTGGGCAGCGGCCTCGCCAAGTCGTTCTTTTTCGGCCTGGAGATCGCGGCCATCGGTTGCTACAACGGCCTCCACGTCGAGGGGGGAGCCGCCTCGGTCGGACGCGCGACCACACGGACCGTGGTGCTCGCCTCGATCTCCGTGCTGGTCTCCGACTTCTTCCTGACCAAGCTGTTTCTGGCCCTCTGATGGAGAGCGCCGCAGCCACGACCGGCCCGACGGCGGTTCCCGCGCCCAGCGGCGAAAAGATCGTGGAGTTCCGGAACGTCTGGAAGCGCTACGCGGGCCGGGACGTGCTCGCCGGAGTCAACCTGAGCGTCCTCCGAGGCGAGGTGCTCTGCATTCTCGGGCCCTCGGGGACGGGCAAGAGCGTCGCGCTGCGCCACATCAACGGCCTGACGGTGCCGGACGACGGCGAGGTGAGAGTCTTCGGCGAGTCGATCATCGGCCTCTCCGAGGAGGCGCTGTCGCCTGTGCGGCGCCGCATCGCCATGCTCTTCCAGGGCGGAGCCCTCTTTGACTCCATGACGGTGGAACAGAACATCGCGTTCCCGGTGCGCGAGCACACCCGCAAAACGCCCGAGGAGACCGCAGCGATCGTCTCCGAGAAGCTGACGATGGTGGGGCTGCCGGGGATCCAGCGCAAGATGCCGGCCGAGCTCTCGGGCGGAATGCGCAAGCGGGTCGCGCTCGCGCGCTCCATCGCCCTCGAGCCCGACATCATCCTCTACGACGAGCCCACGACCGGCCTCGATCCCGTGTCTTCGGAGAAGATCGCGCAACTCATCGTGGACCTGAACGTCCGGCTGCAGACCACGTCGGTCGTCGTGACGCACGACATCGTGACGGCCCGCACCGTCGCAGATCGACTGGCTTTCCTACACCAGGGACGATTCCAGTTCGTCGGGACCTTCGAGGAGGCGAGCCGTTCCAGCCATCCGGTCCTGATGGAGTACTTCCGCTCCATGGGCTTCCCGTGCGGCACGGGCGCCTTTCAGGTCCCGCCGCAGGAAAGGTAACCGTGGTAGAGCATCAAGTCGGCCGACGGTTCCGCGTGGGGATCGTTGTCCTCATCGCCCTTTTCGCGACGATGATCGGCATCGTCATGATCGGCCAGCGGGCCAATCTCTTCCGCAAGAAGTTCAACTACGAGACGCGGTTCGTGTCGGCCGCGGGACTGATCCCGGGCAACGTCGTCTCCTTGAACGGGGTCGTCGCGGGCAACGTCCTCGAAGTGAACCTCTCGGGCGATCCGGCCGACCGGACGGTACGCGTCGTCTACGACGTCGTGCGCCGCTGGGCGCCGATGCTGCGCAAGGGGACGCGCGCGTCGATCAAGACGCGGGGCCTTCTCGGGGACAAGTACATCGAGCTCGAGGGAGGCCGGGCCGACGAGCCGGAGGTGCCGATCGGCGGCGACATTCCCGCCGCGTCGGGGTCCGGGATCGAGAAGCTCCTGGAGGGAGGCGGCGACCTCCTCACCGACCTCTCGGCGATTGCCAAATCGCTCAGGAACATCCTCGGCCGCACCGAGAAGGGAGAGGGGTTCCTCGGCGCGATCACCTCGCAGAGCGAGGAGAGCGAGGCGCTCGGGAACAGCTTCAACGCCGCGCTTCACTCGCTCAACGCGATTCTGAAGAAGATCGAGAAGGGCCAGGGCCTGGCGGGCAAGCTCCTCATCGACGAGAAGTACGGCCGCGAGACCAGCGAATCGCTGGCCGGGGCGATCCGGTCCGTCCAGAGCCTCCTCTCCCGCATCGACGAGGGGGTTCGGACGGGAGACGGCGCCATTCCCGCGCTGCTCTCCGACCCCGAGGGCAAGAAGAAGGTGTACGCGCTCGTCGACAGCCTGGCGACGGCCGGCGCGAACCTCGCGCGGGTCACGGAGAACCTCGAGAAGGGCAGGGGCGCGCTCCCGATCCTCCTCAACGACGCGCGGTTCGGCCGGGAGTTCACGGACAACCTTCGTAATTTCTCGAAGCGGCTCGACTCGATCGGACGCAAGCTCGACGAGGGAGAGGGGACGGTGGGAAAACTCATCAACGACCCCGCGATCTTCGACGCAGCCAACCGCCTTGTCGTCGGGATCGACGAGTCGGCGCTGCTGCGCTGGCTCGTCAAGAACCGACAGAAGGCCGGGATCAAGAAAGAACACCGGGACGAGCTGGAGAAGCGGGCAGCCCCCGAGGGCGGGGCGCCGGCGCCCTCACCCGCTCCCGAGTGAAGACGACCCTCGTCACGGGAGGCGCGGGCTTCATCGGCTCGCACCTCGCCGACCGCCTCCTCGCGCGCGGAGACCGCGTCGTCGTCCTCGACGACTTCAACGACTTCTACGACCCGCGGGAGAAGCGCGCCAACGTCGCGCCCCACCTCGGCCACCCGCGCTATCGGCTCGTCGAGGGAGACATCCGCGACCGCCCGCTGGTCTTCCGCCTGTTCGGGGAGGAGCGCTTCGACGCCGTGCTCCACCTGGCCGCGCGCGCCGGTGTGCGCCCGTCGCTCGCGCAGCCGGTCCTGTACGAAGAGGTGAACTGTGTCGCGACGTGGCATCTGCTGGAGGCGGCCGTCGCCCATGGCAAGCCGCGGTTCGTCTTCGCGTCCTCCTCGTCAGTCTACGGGATCAACGCCAAGCTGCCCTTCTCCGAGGAGGATCCGATCGATCGGCCGATCTCTCCCTACGCGACGACCAAGCGGGCCGGGGAGCTCCAGGTTTTCACCGCCCACCACCTCCACGGGCTGCCGGCCGCCTGCCTGCGCTTCTTTACAGTCTACGGCCCACGCCAGCGGCCCGAGATGGCGATCGCCCGCTTCATCCGCTGCCTCGAGGAGAACGCTCCGATCCCCTACTACGGCGATGGCGGATCGCGCCGGGACTACACCTACATCGACGACATCGCGGACGGGGTGGAGGCCGCCCTCGGGGCCGCCCTCCCCTTCGAGATCCTCAACCTGGGCGGCGCGCACCCGGTGACGCTCGCCGAGCTCGTCGCGGCCCTCGAGACAGCGACCGGCCGCCGGGCGCGGCTCGACCCGCAGCCCGCACAGCCGGGCGATGTCCCGGTGACCTTCGCATCGATCGAGAAAGCCGAACGGCTGCTGGGCTTCCGGGCCCGCGTGCCCCTCGAGGAGGGGCTGCGGCGGTCGGTGGCATGGTACAGGACGAGAGTCAGGAATCCGGAGTCGGAGTCCGGGAGTCGAGGGAGCGCATGAACATCTGCATGGTGGGGACGGGCTACGTCGGGCTGGTGACGGGGGCGTGTCTCGCCGATTTCGGGATGGACGTCGTCTGCGTGGACAAGGACGCGGACAAGATCGCGGCGCTCCAGCGCGGGGAGGTCCCCATCTACGAGCCCGGTCTCGAAGAAGTCATCGCGCGCAACGAGCGGGCAGGACGGCTGCATTTCACGACCGACCTGAAGGGGGCCGTCGAGAGCGCGCTGGCCATCTTCATCGCGGTCGGCACACCCCCGAAGGCCGACGGCTCGCCGGACCTGAGCTTCGTGCGCCAGGTCGCCGAACAGATCGCTCAGCACATGAACGGGTACAAGGTCGTCGTCACAAAGTCGACCGTGCCGACGGGGACGGGCCGGATGATCGAGCAGATCATCCGGGAGAAGAGCGAACACGAGTTCTCGGTCGCCTCCAATCCCGAGTTCCTGCGCGAGGGCTCCGCGGTCTCGGACTTCCTCCGGCCGGACCGCATCGTGATCGGAGCCGGCGACGCCCGGGCCATCGGCATTCTCAAGGAGATCTACAGCCCGCTGTACCTGCTCGAGACGCCCTTCGTGATCACGGACATGGAGTCCGCGGAGCTGATCAAGTACGCCTCCAACGGGTTTCTCGCGGTCCGGATCTCTTTCATCAACGAGATCGCCCGCCTCTGCGAGCTGATGGGCGCGGACGTCCACGACGTCGCGCGGGGCATGGGCCTCGACCGCCGCATCGGCTCGAAGTTCCTGCACCCGGGACCGGGCTTCGGCGGCTCCTGCTTCCCCAAGGACACCGCCGCGGCCGCGGACCTGGCGAGACAGCACGGATACACCTTCCAGATCATCGAGGCGACCATGCGCGTCAATGCGGAGACGAAGGCCCGCATGATCGAGAAGATCGCGGCGCTGGCCGGCCCGCTCGCGGGCAGGACGGCGGCGGTGCTCGGCCTGTCCTTCAAGCCGGAGACCGACGACATCCGGGAATCGCCCGCGCTGGCGGTCGTGGCCGACCTGAAGAAGGCCGGCGCCCGGATCCGCGCCTTCGACCCGGCCGCCATGCCGAACACTCGGGCGCTCCATCCGGATATCACGTACGCACGCGACGCCTACGACTGCGCGGACGGCGCCGATCTGCTGGTGATCGCCACCGAGTGGAACGCCTTCCGGGCTCTCGACCTCGCGCGCCTCGCCGTCCTGATGCGTTCGAAGACGATGGTCGACCTGCGCAACGTCTATGATCCGGCGGAGATGAAGGCCGCCGGATGGGCCTACGCCGGCGTGGGCCGCGGGTGAGGACGCCGATGCGCGTCGTCGTGACGGGAGCGGCGGGTTTTTTGGGCAGCCACCTCTGCGACCGCCTCCTGCGGGAGGGCCACGAGGTCATGGGGATGGACAATCTCCTCACGGGCAATCCGCGCAACATCGAACACCTGCAGGGCGAGAAGCGCTTCCGCTTCGTCCGGCACAACGTCACGGAGTACATCTTCGTGGACGGCCCCCTCGACGCCGTCCTCCACTTCGCCTCGCCGGCCTCCCCGATCGACTACCTCGAGCTGCCGATCCAGACGCTGAAAGTGGGATCCCTGGGCACGCACAACGCGCTGGGCCTCGCCTTGGAGAAGAACGCGCGTTTCCTGCTCGCGTCCACGTCCGAAGTCTACGGCGATCCTCTCATTCACCCCCAGCCCGAAACCTACTGGGGCAACGTCAACCCGATCGGGCCACGCGGCGTCTACGACGAGGCGAAGCGCTTTTCCGAGGCCATCACGATGGCGTACCAGCGCGCCCGCGGCGTCGATACGCGGATCGTGCGCATCTTCAACACCTACGGGGAGCGGATGCGCCCGCGGGACGGGCGCGTCGTGCCGGCCCTGATCGGCCAGGCGCTTGCCGGAGAGCCGATGACGGTGTTCGGCGACGGCTCGCAGACCCGGTCCTTCTGCTACGTCTCTGACCTGATCGAAGGCATCTACCGGCTCCTCCTCTCGGACGTGACGGATCCCGTCAACATCGGAAACCCGGCAGAGCTCTCGGTTCTCGCTTTCGCGCGGACGATCCAGAAGCTGACCGGTTCGCGGAGCGAGATCGTCTTTGCGCCGCTTCCGGTCGATGACCCCAAGGTGCGGCAGCCCGACATCTCGAAGGCGAAGGAAAAGCTGGGCTGGCAGCCGACCGTCGAGCTCGAAGAAGGGCTGAAGAGGACGATCGCGTATTTCCGGACTCTGACGGCGCACGGCTGACGGCCGGGGGGCCCTACTCCCCGTCGCTCCCGATCGCTTCTACCGGACAGGAGTCCATCGCCTCCTGACACCGCGCGTCTTCCTCGGACGATTCGGGCTGCCGGAAGACGTAGGAGTAGCCCTTGTCCGCGCTGCGCTCGAAGTTGTCCGGCGCGGTCACGCGGCAGACGTCGCAGTCGATGCACTGCGCATCCACGTAGTACTTGCCGGTGACGCTCTCGCTGACCCGTTCCTTCCGGTCGGCCATGGGGGCGGGAACCTTAGCACGGCGTTCCGCGCCGACAAAATGAAGGTCAGGTCAAGAGATCGGCTCGGCGGAGGCGCTGCGCTAGACTCCCCCGCGTGCGCACCCGAGGACTCCTCGCGCTCACACTCCTCGCCCTCTCCCCGGCCTGCCGCAGGCCCGCTCTTCCCGAGGACGCGAGCGTCGGCCGCGACGCGGCCGCCGGGGGGCGCATCTACGAGCGTAAGTGCGTCTCCTGCCACAATCGCAACGGAGACGGCCAGACGATCGTGGCCGGCCACTTCCCTTATGCGAACCTGATCGACGGGAAGTGGCGAACCGATGGCAGCCCCGCGGCGATAGAGGCCCAGATCCGTTTGGGACGCGATCCGATGCCGAAGTTCGAGGGTAAGCTAACCGAGGAGGAGATCCGGCAGACGGTGGCCTACGTCGAGGCGATGACCCGTGAGGCGCGCCCGGGAGACGGAGCCGGCGGCTCCCGTCCATGAGCCGCCGCCTTCCTCTCTTTCCGCTGCCGGGGGTCGTGCTCCTGCCCGGGACGATCCTGCCCCTCCACATCTTCGAGGCCCGCTACCGCGTCATGGTCGCCGACGCCCTCGCCGGCGACCGCACGATTGGCATGGCGATGCTCGAGCCCGGCGGCGAAGAATCCGAGAGGCCGCGCATCTACCCGATCGGCGGCGCGGGCGAGATCATCGAGTTCGAAGAGCTCGAGGACGGGCGCTACAACATTCTGCTCGAGGGGCGCTTCCGGTACCGTGTCCTCGACGAGGCGCACGCGGATCCCTATCGCGTGGCCCGCGTCGAAGAGATCCGGTCGGTCCCCTTCTCGCAGCCCGGCGAGCGCGATCGCGTCCTCGCCGCCGCGGTCGCCCTGTTCTCCGAGATCGCGGGAGAGCTCGAGTTGCCGCCGCTCCCGGCCGAGACGCTCGAGCCCGAGCGCCTGGCCTCGGAGTTGGCGCTCCGGCTTCGCTATTCGCCGCCCGAGCTCCAGACGCTCCTGGAGACCGACTCCCTGCCCGCACGTTTCGAAACGCTCGCCGTGAGGATGCTGGAATGGAAGGGGCGCCTGCACCTGCTCGCCCCGTTCCGCCCGAAGGACCTCGACCCGCGGAGGAATTAGGCCGAGGCGTTCACGGCGCGCTCGTGGGCCCAGCTGCGGATGGCCTTGATCTGCTCCTCCATCGTGATGGCGAGCGGCACGGTCGCCGAGATCATCCGATAGAGGTCGTCCTCGTTGAGCGCTCGCGCCTCTGCGTACGCGTCTACGACGCCGGAGACGACCGCCTGCTCGATCTCGGCCCCGTTCCAACCGTTGGTCGCCTTGGCGAGGAAGACGAGGTCGAACCGACCGACGTCCTGCCGATTCTTCGCGAGGTGGATCGCGAAGATTTGCTTGCGCTCTTCCTCTTTCGGCAGGTCGACGAAGAACACCTGGTCGAAACGGCCCTTGCGGATGAGCTCGGCCGGGAGGAGCTGGATCCGGTTGGCCGTGGCGGCGACGAAGACGAGAGCGCTCTTCTCCTGCATCCATGTCAGGAAGCCCGAGAAGATGCGCGACATCGAGGCGTCCTGGCCCTCGCGATACCCGCCCACGCCCATTTCGATCTCGTCGATCCACAGGACGGCCGGCGAGACGGCTTCCGCCGCCCGCAGCGCCCGGATGAACGTCATCTCCGGATTATCCGTGCCGAAGACCGAGTTCATGTCGAGCCGGAACAGCGGGAGGTTCCAGAGGGTCGAGATCGTCTTGACGCACAGGCTCTTGCCGCAGCCCGAAATCCCCATGAGCAGGATCCCCTTGGGGATCGGAATGCCCGCGTCCAGCGCTTCCTTCGAGAAGAGCGACTGCCGCTTCTGCAACCAACCCTTTAGGACCGCGTAGCCGCCGACGTCGTCGAGCGAGAATCGGGGCGGGACGAACTCCAGGACGCCCTCCTTCTTCGACATCTGCTCCTTCTCGGCGAGGACCTCGAGAAACCCCGCCTCGTCGAAACTCTTGCGCGCGGCGAAGACCTTGGAGACGACGTGGCCGATCTCGTCGGCCGTCAGCCCCCGCATCGCCAGCGCCAACCGCCGCATCGCCCCTTCCTCGATCTCGAGGCCGAGGCGCCGGCGCAGGTGGCCGTCGAGAATTCTCGCGATCTCGCCGTCGTCGGGCAGGTCGTACTCGACGACGTAGATCTCCTTCTTGAGCTGCTCGGGAATCGCCAGCCGCGGAGCGACGAAGAGCAAGTGGCGGCCCCGGTCCTTCAGGGCGCGGTAGAGATCGCGCATCCGCCGCACGATTTCGGGCTGGCCCTCGCCGGAGACGGGAAAGTCCTTCAGAAGGTAGAAGCCCTTGCCGGATGCGCCGAGGATCGCCTCGAGAGCCCGCGCCGGATCCCGCGTGCCCTCTACCGGAGTGCCGTCGATGACGAGGCCGTCGACCACCGACCAGACGCCGTACGGCGACGGCGAACCGTAAAACGTTTTCGCCAGGTGTTGCGCCAGACGCTCGACGCGCGTCTCTTCCCAGGTCAGGACGTAAAGGAGCGGATGACCGCTGAGAAGGGCCTTCCGAATCCGTTCCATCGCCTTGGAGGGAACGGCGAGAGACGCGGTCGTGGCGGTGCTCATCGGGCCGATTGTAACGCGCCTCGCAACGCCGGGCGGTTACAATGGCCGCACATGGCGAACCCGGAGCACGCGCGGCTGCTTCTCACCCCGGAGTGGAACGACTGGCGCGTGAAGAACGCCAACGTCACCCCCGACCTGACGGGCGCGGATCTCGCAGGCCGGGATCTCTCGGGCAGAGATCTGAAACGCGCCGACCTGACCCGTGCGGACCTGTCACGCGCAACGCTCGCCGGAACGGACTTCACGCGCTCCACCCTTCGCAACGCGAAGTTCGAGGGGGCCTCGGCGCCGGGAGCGATCTTCGAGCATTGCGATCTCGACTTCCTCGATTTCGCCAAGGTGTTTCTGGCCGGCGCCCGCTTTCGTTCCGCCTCCCTCCAGGGTTGCACGCTCACGGGCACGGATTTTTCGGGCGCCGACCTGTCGTTCACCCACATGGAAGGCGCGGATCTGTCAGGAGCGAACCTCGCGGGCGCGACTCTCCGGGACGTCAACTTCCGCGGAGTCAAGATCGCCAACGCGCAGTTCGACGGCGCCGACCTTACGCGCGCGGTTTTCGAGGGGCTCTCCGCCGTGCGGGGGTCCTTTCCCGGGGCCAATTTCTCGGGCGCGAACCTGAAGGCCGCGGACCTGTCGGGCGCGGACCTGCGCAAGGCCAACTTCAGCGGCGCGATCCTGCGGCAGGCGGCGATGAACGCCGCCGACTGCGAGCGCGCCGAGTTCAAGGACGCGGACATGGAGCTGGTCTCGGCCGTGGAAGCCAACTTCACGGGGGCCGGATTCGACCGAGCCCGCCTCCGCAAGGCGGACCTGCGGCGGGCGGTCTTCCTCGACGCCGGAGGCAACGACGTCAGCTTCGGGGAGGCCAAGCTGACCGAGGTCGACCTGCGCTCCGCACGCTTCGAAAAGGCCAACTTCGGCGGCGCAGACCTCTCCAAGGTCGTGCTCCGCCGGACGAACCTGAAGCCCTACAGCTTCGTCGGCGCGTCCTTTTCAGGCGCAGATCTCTCCGAGGCGCAGGCCGAGGGTGTCAACTTCTCGCGCGCGGATCTCTCCCTGGGCAGCTTCCGTCTGGCCAACCTGAAGCGTGCCGACTTCTCTTCCTGCCGCGGCTTCGACACCGACCTCTCCGGCTCGCTCCTGATCGGCGCAAACTTCCAGGGAGCCGCCCTGAAGGACGCCGACTTCCGTTTCGCCCGAGCCATCGGGGCGAACTTCACCGGAGCCGACATCTCCGGCTCCGACCTGGCCAACTCGGACTTCACCGAAGCCGCCTTCAAGAAGACGAAGTTCTGGGGTGCGACCGCGCGCCGCGCCAAGCCTCCCCGGGGCAAGGGAATACTCTTCTCGCTCTCGACGACCTTCTCCAAGGCGAAGGAGAAGAAGACGAAGGCGGCAGACGACAAGGAAGCCAAGCGCCAGAAGCGCATCGCGGACCTGGAGGCGGAGGCTTCGAAGCGACCCCCGCACGTGACCGGGAGACGGTAAGGGACGCGAGGGGCAGCACCCGCAGCCGACCGGGCGCCCGCGAGCGTCCTAGCGTTTTTTCTTCGGCGTCGGCTTCGGCGACAGGGCCTTCTCGAATCCGGCCTCGAGCCTTCCGACCGAGTCCCGGTCCACGACGAAACCGCCGGGCCGCGACGACACGCGGGCGACGGTTCCCGGCCCCCGGGTCTGGAACGTCAGGATTGACGGCGGCCCCGTCTTCCTGCGCACCGTCACGATTGCCTCCGGGGCCGCGAGCTCCCCGATTCGGGCCTCATCCACGAACGACCGGGCCTTGAGGTCCAGGATCGCGGTCAGCACGTCGTCGGCCGCCGAAGCGAGGACCGGGCGGTCCTGCGCCGTCCAACCCCCCTCCTTCTGCGCGAGGGCGAAGCGCTTCGTTCCGAAGGCGCCTTCCACGGCCGTCACGTCGCTGCGACTGAAGCTCGCGAGCGCCGCGCTCCGGAACGGCTCGGCCTCCTGGGACAAATCGTCCGCGACCTCGCGATCGACCGTGAAGACCTGTCCGTCGCGGCGCGCGTAAATGCTGTTGCCATCCGATCGCGTGGCCCCAAAATCCACCGAGGCGCTCTTGCCCCCGGCTCCCACGGCGGTGACCCGATACAGGGGGGGATCGAGCCCCAGCGCCGCCAGGTCGTCGTTACCGTGCACGAAATCGCCCACCCGCGCCGACGTCAGCTGCGCGGCGAGCCGCTCGGCCTCGGCGGCGTCCGCGAGATCCGCGGTGGGCTCGACGAGCCACCAGCCGCCGTTCCGGCGCTCGAGGACCAGGCGCCCGCGCCCGCGCAGGATCTCGAGGCGCTTGATGTCCGCCGGCGAACCGCCGACGACCTCGCGGCTCCGGAAGTCGTCGACGTTTCTGCGGACCGCCGCGAGCGCCGACGACGGAGCGAACAGCACCTTGGAAGAGCCCTCGAGGCGCGCCGCCACGATGTCGGTGCCGGGAATCCCGATGCCGAATTCGATCGTGCGGGTCTTCTTCTCGCCCGGCGCGTCGGCGTCGGTCCAGGCGATCGTCGCCTTCGCCACGGGCTTCTCGAGGCCGTAGTCGGCCGGCCTGGCGTCTCCCGAGTCGCCGCCGGAACGCTTCAGATCGGCGAGCTCGGCCGCCACGGCATCCACCGCGAATGCGTCGGCCGGATACGGGGCGGGCTTGACCATGCGCCAGGGCGTGGTCTCCGTCTTCAGGAACTCGAGCTCCTCGGTCCCCCGCGTCAGCGCGAGGCGCTCGATCCGCTCCTCGGGAAGGTCCCAGTAGAGGTCGCCCTTGAGCTGGCGGTCGGCCGTCGTGGGACTCTTGCGTTCGAAGAGGAAGATGAAGCCGAAGAGGACGGCGACCACCGCGGTCAGCAGGATCAGCTTCCGGACCGACACGCGCCCTCAGTCTCTCCGCCGGTACCAGACCCAGACGCCGAGCAGAACCGCAAGAGCCGGCAAGCCGACGACGCTGCCGATGCCGATCCGGCGGACCTGGGCTTGCGACAGCGTCAGGGACGACTGCTCGGGCGTCTTCGGTGGAATGCCGATCTGCTTCTCGCTGCCCGCGAGCCAGTGGAGGGCGTTGGCGAAGAGCGCCGCGTTGGCGCCGTTGGCGAGCATGCCGTTGGCGGCGAACCGGGAGTTGCCGACGACGATGAGGCGGGGCGCCTTGCTCCCGGCCTTCCGCTCCTCCGCCGCGTTGACCGCGACGGCCAGCGACACGGGTGCGGGCGTGTCCGCGGGGCCCTTCTGGATCTCGGTCTCGAGCTCCTGGAAATTGGTCTCGCCCCAGCCCTCGGGCGAGGTCTCGATGAGCATCGTCGCCGTCATCCCGTCGGGCAGCTTTTCGGCCTTGGTGACCGAGCGCGCGAGCTGGAAGATGACCCCCAGCTTCTCCGCCGAAAGCGAGCGCACGATGGGGTGGCTCCCGTATCGGTCGGCCAGCAGGACCTCGGCGCCCATCTGCGCCAGGGCGTTGCCCGGATCGATCACGATGTCGTCGCCGAGCTTCACGCCGTACCGGTCGAGGAGGCCGCGCAAGCCCAGATCCGCCGGCGGGGCGCCCGCTCCCGGCAGCACCGGGTCGAGCAGAAGGAGGGCGTGCCCCCCGGCCGCGAGGTATCTCTCGAGCGCCCCCGCTTCCGGAGCGAGGAACGCGGTTCGCGGTCCGGCGATCACGACGACGTCGGCGTCCGCCGGCAGTCCCTCTTTCCCGAGCGACTCCCAGGTCGCGACGGTCATGTTGTCGCGCTCGAGGAGCTGCTTGGCCTCGGCGTAGCCGCGGCCCCGCTCGCCCGAGTCGAGGGGCGCTTCGCCATGGCCCGTCGAGAAGACGACCCGCGGCTGCCGCTCCTCAGTGACAGAGAGGATCGCGGACGTGAAGGCCTCCTCGCCTTTGAACGCCTTGATCGCGGGCGCCCCGCCCATGCCCATTCCGGCGAAGTCGACGTCGGCGAGCTTCTCTTCCTCGACGAACTTCTTGCGATCCCCGGAGCGAAAGACGACGCTGTTAACGCCCACGCCGAATTCTTTGACGAACGGTTCCGCGCGCGCCGGGTTGCGCTCGGGATCGAGGTATTCGACTTCGATCTTCGGCGCCCGCGCCTGGTAGCGCGCCAGCAATTCCTTGACTTCCGGAAGCAGGCGCGAGCGCTGCGGCGTCATGAAGACAGTGACGCGGACCGGCTTCCGCAACCCGTCGAGGATCTTCTTCGTCGTCTCGGAGAGGGAGTACATCCGGGTCCGGGTCCAGTCGAGACGCTTCCAGTGGCGCAGGGACAGGTAATTGACACCCAGGAGCAGCGCCGCCGCCAGGACGATCCCGGCGGCCGACGCTCCGAGCCGCGACGCCCGCCGGCTCACGGCGTCTCCTTCTTCGAGGCCAGGGTCACAGCCGCGAGCAGGAGGAAGAACGCCATCGCCGACAGGTAGTAAACGAGCCGCCGCGTGTCGACGACACCCCGCGCGAACTCGTCCATGTGGTCCCAGACGTTGAGGTAGCCGATCAGGCTCTGCCGGCCCGGGTCGGCGCCCGACTCGAACAGCCCGACCGAGAAGATCGGGATCAGCATCGCGAAGGCGAGGATCGCCGCCAGAATCTGATTCTTGGTGAGTGTCGAGGCGAAGGTGCCGATCGACAGGAAATACGCGCCGATCAGCGTGATCCCGAGGTAACCGGAGGCCACCGCGCCGAGGTCCACCGCCGTCTGCGAGCGCAGGTACAGGATGAAGATCAGGCTCGGCGACCAGAGGACGAGGAAAAAGCCGAGCGCTCCCAGGAACTTTCCGAGGACGACGGCGGCCTCGGAGACGGGCGAGGTCAGCAAGACTTCGAGGGTGCCGGACCGACGCTCTTCGGCGAGCAGGCGCATCGTCAGGATCGGAACGATGAACAGGGTGAAGATCCAGAAATACGTGTTCGTGAACATCAGCGGAAGGAACCGCTCCCGCGGAGCCCCGGGTGTGCTGAGGAACGCCACGATGCGGTAGAAGATCAGCCCGTTGAGGAACATGTAGGCGGTCAGAATCACGTACGCAAGCGGCGAGAAGAAATACGCCCGCCACTCCCGCCCGACGATCGCGAAAAGCTTCTTCACGCCGACGCCTCCGGCGCCGCAGGGCCCTCGGGCGATTCGGCGGGGGCGGCTGGCGTCGCTTCCTGGCGCGTCAGTCGGACGAAGACATCCTCGAGCGTCATCGCCTCGCGCGAAAGCTCGCGTAGGACCCAGCCTCCCGCGACGGCGGCCCGGAAGATCTCCTCGCGGGGATCGCTGCCCTGCAGGCAGAGGATCCGGACGCGGGTCTCCTCGGGTGTCTCGTCCACCTCCACCGAGGCTACGCCGGGCAGCCCCAGGAGCGCCTCGCGTACCGGCGCGGCGCCGCGGATCGTCACATGGACGACCGGCGCGCCCGCCAGCTTCGCGCGCAAGTCCGCCGGCGTCCCCTCGGCCACGATGCGGCCGCGATCGATGATGAGGACGCGGTCACAGATAGCCTCGACCTCGGGCAGGATGTGCGTCGAGAGGAGCACCGCCCGATCGCGGCCGAGCTCCCGGATCGTCTCGCGGATCTTGATGATCTGGACCGGGTCGAGGCCGATGGTCGGCTCGTCGAGGATCAGGACCGGAGGCTGGTGGACGAGCGCCCCGGCCAGGGCCACGCGTTGTCGGAAGCCCTTGGACAGGTTCTCGATTTTCCGGCCGGCCACCTCCGCCAGCAGGCAACGGTCGATCGCTTCGGCCACGCGCCCGCCTACCTGGCCGCGGGGCACGCCCTCGAGGCGCGCGCGGAACGCGACGTACTCGCGCACGCGCATCTCGGGGTAGGTCGCCGCCGATTCGGGCAGATACCCGAGGGAGGCCCGGGCGGCGTTCGGCTCTTTCACCACGTCGTGGCCGGCCACGCGTGCCGCGCCGGAGGTCGGCGGGAGAAAACCGGTCACCACCCGCATCGTGGTCGTTTTTCCCGCGCCATTGGGGCCGAGGAAGCCGACAATCTCGCCTTCCCTGACCGAAAAGGTGACGTCGTCCACCGCGAGGCGGGTGGGATAGCGTTTCGTCAGATTCTGGACTTCGATCATTGCGCCATGCCGCGTCAAAAAAGCGCCGAAGTCTAGCATCTATTCCCGGGGATTCCGAAGCTCGGGCGCCGCGCGGCGGCGGTTAAGATGCTTCCCGGCATGATCGTCGTCGAAGCCGTCTCCAAGACCTACGGCCGCCTCGGCCGGCGCACGCGCGCGCTCGACGGAGTGTCGCTCACGGTCCGGCGCGGCGAGACGCTCGGCTTAATCGGCGGCAACGGCGCCGGCAAGACGACCCTGCTGTCGTGTCTCCTCGGCTTCCTGCGGCCCGATTCCGGCGCCATCGCGATCGACGGTTGCCCCGTGGACGACCTCGGGGTCCGCGCGCGCACGGGATACATGCCGGAGCGCCTGGGGTTCGACCGCGACCTGACCGGCGCGGACTTCCTCGCCTTCCACTGGCGCCTGTCGGGGGCAGATCCGGGGAAGACGGCCGCGGAGGTCGGCGCGGCCGCCGACCGTGTCGGCCTCGACCGCGGCGCCCTCGGCAGGAGGCTCAAGACCTATTCGCGCGGGATGCTGCAGCGCATCGGCGTCGCCCAGGCCACCCTCGGCGATCCCGACCTCCTTTTTCTCGACGAGCCCGCCTCCGGAACCGATCCCCTGGGCGTCGCGATCGTCCGCGATCTGATCCTCGCGGCGAAAGCGCGCGGCGCGACGATCGTGCTCAACTCCCACCAGCTTCCGGAGGTCGAGCGCGTCTGCGACCGCGTCGTCTTCATCGACCACGGCCGGCTGACCCGTTCCGAGACGCTCACCGGCGCCGAGGCTTCGCGGCGCCGCGCGATGATTCGCGTGGCTGCGGACCGAGGGGAAAGCGCGCTGGCCGCCCTCACGACCGCCTCGATCGCCGCGGAACACGGCCAAAGCGGGCAGCTGCGCCTGGCCGACGCCGGGGAGGCGGAGGTCGCGAAGGCGGTCCGGGTTCTCGCCCTGGCTGACATCCCGGTCCTCGAGGTACGCGCCTCGGCAGAGCTCGAGGAGCTCTTCCGGGGAGGCAGCGCCCCGTGACCGAGATGATCCGCCGGTACCTCCGGCAGAAGCTCGCGAGCCTCGGGATCCTCGTCGCTCTCGGCGTGATCGCGCTGGTGACGGCGTTCACCCTCGCGGTCTCCGGCGGGGAGCGCGGCCTGGAGACGGGTTTCGTGTCGCTCCTGCTGCTGGCGGCGGCGTCGGTCTCGAAGGACGCCTCGGGCGGCGCCCTCCAGATGATCCTCGCCCGCCCGCTGACGCGCACGGACTACCTCTTCGGCCGCTACCTCGGAATTCTCGCGGCGTATGCCTCCTTTCTCGCCGCCTGCGCGCTCATCGCCTTTGCGCTCGCCACGGTCTTCCTCCCCCTGTTCGGTCTCGAGAGGACCCCCGTCTCGGCGCCCGCGCTCCTGCGCGGTTTCGGCGCGGGGATGCTCGGTGCCGTGCTGCCGGCGGCCGTCCTCCTGTTCTTCTCGACCTTCCTGCCGGGCTACGCGGACGTGCTCGCGTACTTCCTGTTGATGATGGCTTTGCCGGTGCCGGGTCTGGTGGGCCAGGCGCTGCGCAAGCCATGGCTCGAGCGGGTCTCCGCGCTGGCAAAAGAGAACGTGCTCCCGGAGGTGCGCTGGGAGCAGATCTTCGGAGGTGAAAACGTGCTGGGAGCGGCGACGGGCCGCTGGGCGCTGGCCGTCGCGGTCTTCCTCGTCGCCGCCGCCGCCGTCTTCAGCCGAAGGGAGTTCGCCTATGGACAGGACTGAAGCCAAGGCCGACTGCGCCCGGCCGCAGTCGCGGCTGTCGCCGGTCCTTTTCTGGGCGCTCGCGGCGGCCGTGCTGCTGCGCATCGTGACGGCGGTCATGGACCGCAGCGGCAAAGAGACCGGCGGAGGGCTCGTCGGGTGGCAGCCGAGGGACAAGGCGGCCTCGCTGTCCCTCGCCAGCGGAAAGCCCGTCCTCTACGATTTCACCGCCGCATGGTGCGGGCCGTGCAAGGTGCTGGATCGGGACTGGGCCGATTCGGATATCGCCGGGCGCGTCAACGCCGCCTTCGTTCCGGCGCGCGTCGTGGACCGCCAGCGGGAGGACGGGCGAAATCCGCCCGATGTCGCCGAGCTCGAGCGCCAGTACCAGATCACCGGCTTCCCGACGCTCGTCGCCACCGCCGCGGACGGCACTCTCCTCGGAAAGATGGAGGGCTATCGGGGACGCGAAGCGCTCGAGGCGTTTCTGGAAGAATTCGGGAAGAAGTAGCGGTCTGAACCCTCCGCCTCTCGACGCGGAAGACGTCAATCCTCCAGAACGCGAACCGGGCCGCCGCTGCGGACGAGGGTGACCGCCGTCCCTTCGGAATCGGTCAGGGGCTTCTCCCACCACTCGCCGTTGCCGCTGCCGACCTCGGAGTAGAGACCCGCCGGGAGGGCCCCGACCGAGCGGTTCCGTCCCGACTGCTTGGCGACGTACATCGCCCGGTCGGCCATCTTGAGAACCTCGGTGAAGGCGAACGTCCGAGTAGAGTCCGGGTACCAGGGGAACGGCGCCCAGCCGACCGAGCACGTGCGGCGGACCTTCTGGCCCCCTCCCAGGTCGAAGGGCTCCGAGCCCACCGACTGCATGACGCGGCCCGCGAGCACGTCGCCGCGCGAGCGATCCGCGTCGCGCGAGATGAGCAGGAACTCCTCGCCGCCCCAGCGGATGAGCCGGTCCGAATCGCGCACCACCTGAGTCAGGCGGCGGGCCACCTCGGCGAGCACGCCGTCGCCGCGGTCGTGGCCGTACTCGTCGTTGACTTCCTTGAAGTGGTCGATGTCCACGATGTAGAAAATCAGGTCGCAATTGCGGGGACGGTTGGCCGGCGGAGTCGAGTGCACGCGCAGCGTCCGGTTGATGTCGTCCTCGATCACGGTCGAGAAGAAGCGCCGGTTGCGCGCTCCGGTCAACGAATCCGTGAAGGACGCCTCGCGCAGCTCCCGGTTGGCCGCGGCGAGCTCCGCGCTGCGGGCCGCGACCGCCTCCTCCAGCCGCCGCCGCTCCGCCTCGAGATACCGGGTGCGCCAGCGCACGACCGCGACGACCGCCCCGGCCGCGAGAAGTACCCAGAGGATCCGCGACCAGACCGTCTGCCACCACGCCGGCCGGACCTCGAGAGCGAACACAGCGGGCTCCCGCGAGACCTTGCCGGCCGCCGAAACGCAGAGCACCTCGAAGCGATACGCGCCTGTCGGCAGCGCAGGAAAGCGCGCCTCGGTCAGCTCGGTCTCCGTGTACTGGTCGACGAGGCCGAGCATGCGATGGCGAAAGCGCACCTTGCTCGGCTCGATAAAGGTCAGGCCAGACCAGGAGACGCTGAAGTTGCGCTCCCCCGAGCCGAGGACGGCGGGCCGTGCGGGGTCCAGCGGGCGATCGCTCGCGCGCACGTCGTTGATCACGACCGCGGGCGCGGGCTCCGGCGCCGGCAGGATCCCGCCCTGGACGCGCGTCAGGCCTCGGCTCGAGCCCAGCCACACGGTTCCGTCGGGCTCGGAGAAGAAGGCGTTCTGGTCCAGGTCCTCGCTGATCATCCCTTCGGCCTTGCCGTACCGGGCGGCCAACGCCCAGTCGATACCGAACAGGTCGGCCCCCGAGCCCGTGCCGATCCACAGCATGCCCGAAGCGTCGCGGCCGACCAGCACGACCTTGTTCGACACCAGACCCGTCGACGTGTCGATCGGGCGGACCGTGAGCTTGTCCCCCTGCAGGATCACTTTGGCGGCGCCGATCGACTCGCGGTAGGCGACGACGATGCTGCCGTCGGAGGCGAAGACGATCGACGACACGAAGTCTTCGTGCAGGCCGTCCTTCCGGGTGAACTTGCGCGGAGCGGGTCCGGTGAGCCGCAGGATGCCCTGCTTGCTGGCGGCGTACAGAATCCCGGACGGATCTTCCGCAAAGCCGCGCACCCCGTCGGGTTTCTCCCGGCCGAGCGAGACCCGCTGGAGCTCCCCGCCCGCTGCGCCGGCGGGAAGCCGGTACAGACCGTTGACCGCGCCGACCCAGACCTCGCCGTCCGGTCGAACTCGGATCGCCGCGACGCGAAACTGGTCCGGCGGCGCATCCTCGGCGCTGTAGCGGCGCGTCCGGCCGTCCGGAAGGAATCGCGTGACTCCGCCCGGCCAGGAACCGGCCCAGATACTGCCGTCGTCGCCGGCCGCGAGCGCGTTGACGGTATTGCCGGCCAGGCCGTCGGACTCGAGGAACACGCGGACCGCGCCGGTCTCCGGGTCGATGCGGTTGAGCCCCTGTTCGGTGCCGACCCACAGCGCCCCCGGTCCCGAACGGGTCCGCTGACGCGCGATCGCCCACACGACCTCGTGAGACAGCCCGTCGCTCGCGCCCCAGTTGGTGAACTCGCCGTGGCCCAGGCGCTGGGCGAGCCCTCCGCCGAGGGTCCCGATCCACAGAGAGCCCTCGCGATCGACGACCGCCGAGAGCGCCGTGTCGGACGGGAGCCCCTCGCGCCGCCCGATCAGCCGCCACCGGCCCGCGTCGCGAAAGGCGAGGCCCTGGACGGTCGGAACCAGGAGCTCGCCGCGATCATCGAAGGCGAGGCGGCCGTATTCGCTCGACTCGGGAAGCCCCTGGTCGTCTCGCGTGAAGCGCTCGGCCCCGCGGGGCAGCACGAATAGACGCTTGACGGTCCGGACCCAAAGCCGTCCGGCGCGATCGGACTGCACCTCGTCGATGGTTTCCTCGGTCGGCAGTCCCCGCGGGCTGCCGTACTCGACGACCCGTCCGGACTCCTTCCGATAGAGACGCCCCCCGCGCGCGAAGTAGAGGGCTCCCGACGCGTCCACGTGGACCGCCCCGACCGCACCCTCCCCGGCCGAGTTGGCTTCCTTGTCGAGCGTGAAGGAGTCGTCGCGGCCGACGTAGAGACCGCGCTCGGTTCCGACGTAGAGCGTGCCGGCGGCATCGGAGGCCACGCCCTGGTGGCCGAGGGCGACCGGCCCGAGTCCCGCTTTCTCGCCCATGACCTCGAAGTTCCTGCCGCCCAGGCGCGCCAGACCCGCCCCGGTCGCGACGTAGAGCCGGCCGTTGGCCGTCTCGTGGAGCTGGAAGATACGCGTCCGCGGCAGTCCTTGCTCGCGGCTGAACTTGAGAAAGCGGTGCCCATCAAAGCGGAAGAGGCCGTCGTCGGTGCCCGCCCACAGGAAGCCGGCGCGGTCCTGGAGCACGCACTCGACGGAAACGTCGGTCAACCCCTGTTCCTCGGCGTAGGTCCGGAAGGTGAATCGGCCGAGAAACGCGTCGGCGGCGGGAGACGGCTCGCCCCGGGCCGGCATCGACAGCGCGGCCAGGAAAGCGGCCGCGAACAGCCCTCTGCGAAGGGCCACCCCGGAACCGCTCGAAGCGTCTCGGCTACGGCGTTTTCGCACGGCGATGTTTTCGCTGCTGAAGCTGGGCCAATTATAGGGGCTGGGCGGTTTCCCGTCTCGTGATCTGCCCTCCCGCGGCTCGGGGATCCGCCAGGTAACGGCCGGTCAGACTGCGCGGGTTCGCCTTGAGATCGTCCGGTGTTCCCTCCGCGACGATGCGGCCGCCGCGCTCTCCCCCGCCGGGGCCGAGCTCTACGATCCAGTCCGACGCATCGAGGAAACCGAGGTGATGCTCGACGGCCAGGACCGAATGGCCGCGCGAGATCAGCCGGCGCAGGGTCTCGAGCAGCCGATCCACGTCCTGGGCGTGCAGTCCAGTCGTCGGCTCGTCGAACAGGAAGAGCGCGCCGCGGGAGGCCGCCGGCCGGATGCCGAGAAACGCCGCGAGGCGCAGCCGCTGCGCCTCGCCCCCCGAGAGCGTCGCGGTGGGCTGACCCAGGCGCATGTAGCCGAGGCCCGCCTCCCGCAGAGGCTCGAGGCGGCGCACGATCTTGTCCTCCTCGGCGAAGAACGCCGCCGCGTCCTCGACGGTCATCTCGAGCACCTCGTCGATGTTCCGGCCCCGCAGGCGCACGGAGAGGATCCGGGCCTGGAACCGCCGCCCGTCGCAGGAGTCGCACCGCACCGTGACGTCCGCGAGGAACTGCATGTCTATCGTCTGCCAGCCAGTTCCCTTACAGGCCTCGCAGCGCCCGCCCGGCGAGTTGAAGGAGAAATCGCGCGCCGTGATTGCGCCCGAGACTGCGCGGGCCGACCTGGCGAAGAGCTGGCGGATCTCGTCCCAGGCCTTCGTGTACGTGACGGGGTTGGACCGGGCCGACCGGCCAAGCGGGCTCTGGTCGACCAGCAGGAGGTCCGCGATCCCGTCGAGGCCGTCGATGCGATCGTGCTCGCCGATGTCGAACTGCGCGGCCCCCTTGACCCGCCGCGCGTATGCGTTGTGGAGGATGTCGCGCACGAGCGTGGATTTTCCGGAGCCCGACACTCCGGCGACCGCCACCAGCCGGCCCAGCGGGAACCGCGCCGTCAGGTTCTTCAGATTATGCTGGCGGGCGCCCACGATCGTGATCGCGCCCTCCGCGCGGCGAAAGGGGACGACGCGGCGGGAGGCGCGCTCATCGCCAGGCGCGAAGTCGGGAGTCCGGACTCCGGAGCCGGGAGTCCTCAAACGCCGGCGGAGCAGCTCCCCGGTGGCGGATCCCTTCACGCGGGCGAGGGCGGACGGTGTGCCCTCGAAGAGGACCCGGCCGCCGAGGCTTCCCGCGCCCGGCCCGAGGTCGATGACGTGATCGGCCGACTCGATGGCCTCGGGATCGTGCTCCACGACCACGACCGTGTTGCCGCGGTCCGCGAGGCGCCGGAGGATACCGAGCAGGCGCCGCGTGTCCGCGGCGTGCAAGCCGATCGTGGGCTCGTCGAGCACGTACAGGGTGCCCGTCAGCGCCCCGCCGAGCGCCGAGGCGAGCCCGATGCGCTGGGCCTCGCCTCCCGAGAGTGTGCGCGCGGGGCGGGACAGCGTCAGGTAGTCGAGGCCCACGTCGTTCATGTACCGGACGCGGGACGCGAGCTCCGCGACGACCGACCCCAGGCGCGCCTGCTCCGCGGGCGAGAGCTGCAGCTCCTGAAAAAAGCGCTGCAGATCGGAGAGCGACAGGTCCGCGAGCTCGGCGATCGTCCGGCTCCGAAAGCGCACCCAGAGGGCCGCCGGGCAAAGGCGCGCCCCGCGGCACGCGTCGCAGGGTGTGTACGCCCGGTACCGGGCCAAGAGGACGCGGACGTGGATCTTGTACCGCTTCGTCTCGAGCCAGTCGAAG
The DNA here is from genome assembly GCA_046716885.1 of Thermoanaerobaculia bacterium. Classification (GTDB taxonomy): domain Bacteria; phylum Acidobacteriota; class Thermoanaerobaculia; order UBA5066; family Gp7-AA6; genus DAHUXD01. Next base: position 43,000 of record JBKJWL010000236.1, read on the forward strand.
AATCCCCGGACGCCGTAGAAGTCGCCCCGACCCTGCATCAGCACTTCTCTCTCGTGGGCGGAGAGGCGCGCGACCGGCACGTCGGTGCGGACCGAGTAGCGCCGGGCCGCGCGGAAGAGGTCGGCGTAGGCGGACTCGTACGCCGGCGTGTTCCAGGGCGCGACCGGCCTTTCCGAGAGCGTGAGGCTGCGGTCCGGAATAACCTTCTCGAGGTCGACGCCGATCACGCGGCCAAAGCCCTGGCAGGCCTGGCACGCGCCGAGCGGCGAGTTGAAGGCGAAGAGCGGCGGGGTCGGATCGCGAAACTCGCGCGCGCAGCCGGAACAGTGGAGGCCGCGCCGGAAGGTGCGCACACGCTCCTCGAGCCGCGCCTCCAGGGTGCCCGCCAGCGCGAAGGCCGTCTCGGCGGCGGAGGCGATCTCGGGCCGCGAGGGCTCGCCGATGACGAAGCGCCCCACCACGATCCGGAGCAGCCCGCCGGCGTCGAGAAGCGGGGCCACGTCCTCGGCGATCTCGACCGTCTCGCCCTCAGGCGTGACGGCCCGGAAGAAGCCGGCGCGCTTGAGCTCCGCCAGACGCGCCGCGTCCTGGCGGGGGCGCCGGCGCCGGAAGTTGCCGGCCGGCGGCGGCTCGCTCCAGCGGACCGGCGCCACGAGGGTCGCGCGGACGCCGCCCTCGGCCGCGCACAGCTCCTCGACGGCCCGATCCACGCCGCCCGGCACGGCCGCAAGTCCGCAGTCCGGACAGAAGGTCGTGCCGCCATGGGCGAAGAGGAGCCGCAGCGAGTCGTGGATCTCCGTCTGGGTGCCGACTGTCGAGCGGGCGTTGCGCACCCCGTTCTTCTGCTCGAGCGCGATCGCGGGCGGTACGGGCTCGATCGAGTCCACGTCCGGCCGGTCGAGCCGTTCCAGGAACTGCCGCGCGTAGGTCGAGAGCGATTCCGCGTAGCGGCGCTGGCCCTCGGCGTACAGCGTGTCGAAGGCGAGCGAGGACTTCCCGGATCCGGATACCCCGGTCACCACGGTCAGCCGCCCGATCGGAATCGCGACCGAAATGTCCTTAAGGTTGTGGGTCCTGGCGCCGCGGATGCGTATCGGGGGGGGCCGGAGGGGATGGCGTTTCTTCATGGAGTCCCGAATCCCCGAATCTATCAGGAGAAGACCCGCGGCGCCGCCCTCACCCGTCTCCGTGCCACGGACACATTTCCGCCGGAGCCGTGCCCGCGATGAAGACCTCGGTCATCCTGCGGGGGCAGCCCGGCGCCGCGAGGTATCCCGTGTCGGGGTCGATCTCGGCGGTCACGATGTCGGAGGGCACCGGAAACTTTTCGGAGAAGTGCTGCGCGGGGACCGACCGGGCGAAGTCGGCGAAGATGGGGACCGCCGCCTGCGATCCGGAGAGATTGAGGCCCCGGTTGTCGTCGTAGCCCACCCAGACGGCCGCCAGGAAACGCGGCGAGTAACCGATGAACCAGGCGTCCCGGCCGTCGTTGGTGGTGCCGGTCTTGCCCGCGAGTACGCCGGCCAGACCGCGCGCGCGGGCTCCCGCGCCGGTGCCGCGGCTGGCGGCGCCCTGGAGGATCGAGTTGACCAGGAACACGGCGTCCGCCGGCAGGACCGGCGAGAGGGCGGTCGCCTTGCTCTCGAGCACCGTGCCGTCGCCCGTCATGACGCCCACGATCGCGTTGGGATCGACACGGATGCCGCTGTTGGCGAAGACCGCGTAGGCGCCCGCGATCTCCATGGGAGAGCTCTCAAAAGCGCCCAGCGCGACAGACGGAAATCCCCGCAGGCGCGAGGCGATTCCTGCGCTCCGCGCCGCTGCGAGAACGTAGGGCAGCCCCGCCCTCAGCGACACGCGCACGGTCGGAATGTTGAGCGACTGCTCGAGCGCCTGGCGGGCCGTCATCGACCCGCGGTACTGGCCGTCGTAGTTGCGCGGCGTCCAGGTCTCTTTCTCGGTGAGCTGTCCCCACGCGACCGTAATCGGAGCGTCCGGGAACATCGACGCGGGCGTGATCGGCGGATCGAGGTCCCGGCGCGCGAAGGCCGCCAGGTAGACGAAGGGCTTGAAGAGGCTGCCCGGCTGGCGGTGGGCCTGGGTAACCCGGTTGAACTGGGAGAGGCGGTAGTCGCGCCCGCCCACGAGCGCCCGCACGCTGGCGGACTGCGGCTCGAGCACGATGAGCGCCCCCTGCAGCGGGACCTGCCTAGCCGCCGAGGCCAGGCGCCGGTACGTCTTCTCGAGGGCCTCCAGGCCCTGCGTGACCGCGCGCTGCGCCGCCTGCTGCAGGTCCACGTCGAGGGTCGTGTAGATCAGCAACCCTTCGGTCTGCATCTGCTTTCCGTAGCGCTCCTCGAGCTCCGACTTGACGAAGTCGACGAAGTGGGGGGCGCGGGTGCGCTCTTCCATCCGGCTGCGCGGAACCAGAGGCTCCGCCATCGCCTGGCGCATCGCGGCTTCGTCGATGCGGCCTTCTTCCTTCATCAGGCGCAGCACCAGGTCGCGCCGCTGTCGTGTGCGCTCGGGGTTCCGAAAAGGGGAGTAGGCGTTGGGCGCCCGGATCATTCCCGCCAGCGTCGCCGCCTCGGCGAGATCGAGATCGGACACCTCCTTGCCGAAGTAAGAGCGCGCCGCCTCGCCCACGCCGGTAATCGCGATCGAACCGCGCCGGCCAAGGTAGATCTCGTTCAGGTACGCCTCGAGGATCTCGTCCTTTGAGTAGCGGGCGTCTAAGACCGTGGCCATCACGGCCTCGACCGCCTTGCGACGCACGGTGCGCTCGGGCGACAGGTAGAGGTTCTTGACGAGCTGTTGGGTCAGCGTCGAGCCGCCCTGACGCATCCCGCCCCGCAGCGTCGCGAACAGGGCGCCGAACAGGCGGCGCACGGAAACGCCGCTGTGGAGGTAGAAGTCGCGGTCCTCGGTGACCAGGACGGCGTCCACCAGTGAACGCGGCGCGTCGGAAAGCCGAATCACCGTCCGGTCCTCGAGCTCCGCCGAGAAGACCGAGCCCAGGAGCTCCGGTTCGAGGACCAGGGCCGGCACGCTCTGCCCCGCCGCGTCCTGGATCGTCTTGACCCGCGTGCCGGAGAACGTCAGCCGCGCGCGCTGTGCGGGAAACGCACGCCCCGGGTAACGGAAGCCCCGCGTGTGGATCTCGAGAGCATCGTTCTCCCGCCGGAAATGGCCCGGGCGCTCCGGCGCATCCGGCACTTCGCGATAGAAGAGCCGCTCGAGCTTGGCTGCCAGGCCGGCCGCGGAGCCGCCCTCTCCCGCGCGCAGAACATAGAGGTCCGAGTAGATGCGCGAGGGCAGGTTCCAGCGCCGCCCATCGAAGCGCGACACGACGCGCGAGGTGAAATGCGAGAGGACCATGACGCCCGAGAAGAGCAACGCGCCGAGACCGGCGAGAATCGGGAGGCGGTGGCGGTAGACCCAGAGGGACAGCGGGAGGAGGCGCGCGCGGGAAGAGCCTTCGTTCTCAGACACGCGGGGGCGAGCATAACGTCATAACATGCCGGCCGCGTGGCGAAGAAAAAACGGCCGACCGCCGCGGTGCGGGCCGCGCCGTCCGATGGCGGAGCGATCGTGGCGACGGCCGCTCTGCTCCTGGTGCTCGCCGGAACCGCGCTCGCCGTCGACACGCTGGCCGGCGCGGCCTTCGACGCGCCGAAGCGGCTGATCGCTTTGGTGGGAACGGCGCTCGCGGCCATTTCGGCGTACGCCTGGCGGCCGCGCGGCGCCGCTCCGGTTCGGCCCTGGCGGGAGGGGCCGACGCTGCGACGCGCGGCCTTCGTGCTCGGCGCCGCCGCCCTTTTTGCGGCGCTGGTGTCGGCGCTGGCGTCGCCGCGCCGCGCGATCTCGCTCGACGCGATGCGGACGATCGCCCTGCTCGCCTTCCTGCTGCCGCTCGGCGCGTCGCGGGTCGCGGCAAGGGGCCGCGAGTGGCTCGCCGGCGTTTTCCTGGCCGCGTCCGCGATCAATGCGCTTGTCGCCGTGCTGGAGAGCCGCGGCCTCTTCCGGCCCTTCACGCTGGAGACCTTCGGCGGTCGCCAGGACACCGGGGCCTACGCCGGCAACGTGGGCTACCTCGCCATCACCCTGGCGCTGGCGAGTGTGCTCGCGCTCGGCGTCGTCCTGCAGGCGCGCCGGCCGCTCGTCCGGTTCCTGGCGGGCGCAGCCCTGCCGCTCTACTCCCTCGCGCTGGTGGTAAACCAGAACCTGACGGCACTCACGGCGCTCCTCGCCGGCGCCGCGGTCCTGCTCGTGCTCCGCTTGCGCGCTCGCGCCGTACTGCCCGTGGCGGCGGCGGTGGCCGCGGTCCTCATCGCGGTGGCGGCCTATCCGCCCCTCTCGAATCGGGCTTCCGAGCTCGCGGCCGCCGTCCGCACCCGAAACTGGGACGCGCTGGTGTCGTTTCGCGGTGGCCCCTGGGCGGCGGCCGTCGAGATGATCCGCGAGCGCCCTCTCTCGGGCTTTGGTCCGGGAACCTTCGCCGCCGAGTACGTCCCGCACCGTCTCTCGGCAGAGATCCGGGCGCGGCGCCGTTTCGTCAGCCCTCTCATCACGAGCTCCTACGCCGAGGCGCACAGCGACTACCTGCAGGTGTTCTGCGACGCCGGGGTGCCGGCAGGGATCCTGGCGCTTTCTGCGGCGGGGTGCCTCGGGGCGGCGATCGGCGCGGCCGCGTGGCGGCGCCGCGGGCCGGAGGCGATCGTGCTCGCCGCGCTTCTGTCGACCGGTGCGGCCGCGGCGTTGACCTGGTTCCCGCTCCAGCGGCCCGTCACGGCCGTGCCCCTCCTCCTGGCGGCCGGGCGCGCGTGGAAGATCTGCGGCGAGCCCAAGCCGTCCGGAGACGGGCCGTGAAGCTCCTGCGCCCGCTCGCCGTCGCCGCCGCCCTCGCGGCCCTTCTGGCGCCGGAGCTCCCGCGCTACGTGGCGGAGCGCCGCATCGGGTTGGCCACGGCCGGGTTCCGCACCCTGCTCGACCGTGCCGGCGCCCCGGAGACGGCCAACGAGCTCGTCGCGATTGGCCAGTCGGCCCTCGCCGTCGCCGGCCGTCTGCCCGGAGACCCGAGGCCCTGGATCCTGGGCGGCTCGGCGTACCTCCTGACCCGCCAGCCGGAGCGCGCCCTCGAGAATTACCGCGAGGCGCTCGCGACCGGCGAGCGCGCCGAGATCGACCTGAATCTTGGTCGGGCCTACGCGCTGGCCCGCCGCCGGGAAAGCGCCGAGGCGGCTTTCCTCCGCGCGGGCTGGATCAGCCCGGAGATCCTCTCGGGCCTGGCGGAGGCGGTCGAGAAGCCCCTGCTCGCCGAGATCGCCCGCCTCACCGAAGAGCTGCGGGCCGGCCGTCTCTCGGCGCCTCCTCAGCTTCCGGAACAGGAACGCAGGTAGGCGAAATCAGTCGGGAGTCGACTTGCCTCGGAAGATCCGGCCCGACCAGATCCCCCACACGTGAAGCTTGTACAGGAGCATCGTCTTCAGGATGGCGAAGCCGTAGCGCACCGAAGGGCCGAAGGCGATCTGGGAGGCCTCGTCGAAGTAGCGCGTCTCGATCGGGATCTCGCAGATGCGCAGTCCCCTGGCCATCCCCTGCGCGATGATCTCGGTGTCGAAGACGAACCCGTCGGAATTGGACTCGAGATCGACGGATTCGAGATACCGGCGCGTGTAGGCGCGGAACCCGCTGTGGTACTCCGTCAGGTAGATCAGGAAAGTCGCGTTCTCGATTGCCGTCAGCAGGATGTTGCCGAGGTACTTCCACTTGGGCATCCCGCCCTGGATCGGCCGTCCTCCGAGCATGCGGCTCCCGAACGCGGCGTCGTAGCTGCCGTTCCGGAGAGCCTCCAGGAGGTGGGGAATGACGGTCGGATCGTACTGATGGTCGGGATGCACCATGATCACGATGTCCGCGCCGCGCTCGATCGCGGTCCGGTAGCAGGTCTTCTGGTTGCCGCCGTAGCCACGGTTCTTCGCGTGCTCGACCACGTGGATTCCGAGCCGGCGCGCGATCTCGACGGTCCGGTCCCGCGAGCCGTCGTCGACGAGGATGATGTCGTCGACGTGCCCTCTGGGCACGTCCGCGTACGTCCGCTCGAGGGTCTTCTCGGCGTTGTACGCGGGCATCACCACGGCGACCCGGGGCCGCGCTCCCCTCTCGAGGCTCATCGTTCCCTTCCTTCGGTCAGATGCCGCGCCGCGTCAGGATCACCGGGAGGGTGCGCAGGAGGATCACGAGATCGAGTGCGAAGGACCAGTTGTTCAGGTACGCCAGATCGTACCGCAGCTTGATCTCGGGCTCGGTGGAGTACTCCCCGGACACCTGCGCCAGGCCGGTTAATCCGGGCCGCGCCGAGTTGCGCAGCGAGTAGCCGGATACCGTCCGCGCGAAACGCTCGGAGAACTCGGGCCGCTCAGGGCGAGGTCCGACCAGGCTCATCTCTCCCTTGAGCACGTTCCAGAGCTGCGGGATTTCGTCGACCCGCGCCGAGCGCAGGGCGCGGCCGATGGCGGTGATCCGCGGATCGTCGGGCGCGGCGAGGACAGCGCCCGTCTCGATCTCGGCGCCCCGGCGCATGGTGCGCAGCTTCCAGAGCTCGAAGAGGCGCCCGTCCCGGCCGACCCGAGTTTGCCGGTAGAAGGCTCCCCCAGGCGACGTGGCCGTGACCAGGACCGCCGCCACGCCGAGCAGCGGCGAGGCGACGAGCAGCATCAAGGCCGAGGTCAGGGTGTCGAAGGCGCGTTTGGCGAAGGCCGCGACTCCGGCCAGCGGCCGCACGCGGGCTTCCAGCAGCGGCAGGTCGCCGACGATGCGAAAGCGCAGCCGGCCGATCATCGTCTCGAACGGCGACGGCCAGACCAGAAGGTCCGCCCGCCAGCCGGCGGGAATGCGCTCCGGGATCTCGTCGCGCCACCAGGCGGCTTCGGGCGTCAGGATGACTTCGTCGATCTCGCGCGCCTCGACGATCGCCAGCAGGTCTTCCACCCGGCCGATCACCGGAAGGTCGGAAGGTCCCCCGTCGCCCTCGCCCACGACGCCCTCGAGCTCGACCCCCGTCCAGGGGTGCCGCCGGATAGTGTCGGCGATCAGGGCCGCCGCCGGTCCGTTGCCGACGATCACGGCGCGGCGACGGGGCCGGGGAAAGAGTCGGTCGAGGGCGGTGCGCCAGAGGGTCAGCAGCAGGCCGTTGACGACCAGATACAGGACGAGGACCGACCGCGGAAAGGAGTACGGCTGGGCCAGGAAATAGATCGAGGCAAGCGTCGCGAGCTCTATGAAGAGAGCCGGGAGCAGCAGCCGCGCCAGCGGCTCGCGGAAGCGCTCGTGGTCCCGGTAGAGGCCAAAGAAGGCGAGCGAGAAGGCCTGGACCGCGGCCACGATCACGATGTTCCAGAAGTTGAAGCGGACGCTGCCCGCCGGCAACAGCGCGAGCGTGCCCGGGATCGATACGCGAGTCCTCAGGAAGAAGGCCGCGTAGAGCGCGCCGACGGCGATCGCGACATCGCCCGCGAGGGCGACGCTGCGAAAAGACGACGGCGCGCGCGGCGCCATCAGGTCCGGGCGGTCCGCGTCCAGGCGGGCCGGCTGTAACCGGCCAGGCCGGCCGCCACTCCGAGGGCGAGGGCAACGTTCAACACGCCGAAATAATAGAGCCTCCCCGGAAGCCCCGAGAGGCGCGGCGCAAACCGCGCTGCGGCGAGCAGCAGAAGCGCCAGGGCGAGCGCCCCGATGCCCCAGGAACGGAAGGTCGGGACGAAGATCGCCGCGGCCGCCGCGGCGAGCGCCGACAGCGGCGCCAGCCACCGCGCGGCCTTCCGCGAGAGAAAGGCAAAGACCAGGAGCGGCCGGCGCCACGCGGCATAGAGCCACGGTTCGCGCCGCAGAACCTGACCGCCGCCGACCCCGATGCGAAATCGCCGGGAGACCTCGGCGCCGACGTCGCGCGCGGCGTCCTCGCGGGCCACGGCCTGCCCGGCGAAGACGACCTTCCGGCCGGCCCGCGCCACGTGGACCGGGATCAGGAAGTCGTCCATCGACGTCGTGTCCTCCCGCAGCGGCTCGACGAGGACGCGGCGCGCGGCGTAGATCGCCCCGTTGGCGCCCAGACAGACGCCGAGCGCTCCCTCCGCCTCTTTCAGAAGCGTCTCCCGCTCCCAGAAGACCCGCTCGGGCGTCTCGCGAGCCTTCTCCCCGCGCTCAAACACCAGCCGGCCCGACGCCGCGCCGACGTCGGAATCGTCGAACGCGGCGAGGAGCGCCCGCACGGCGCCCGGCTCGAAGCGCGTGTTCGCGTCCGTGAAGACGAGCACGTCCGCCGAGGACCCGCGCACGAGGTCGTTCACCACGGCGGCCTTCCCCCGCCGCGCCGGGTACTCGATCACGCGCCCCCGGGGCGCCGGGGCCGCGGCCAGGGCCGCCCGCGCGCGCTCGGCCGTGCGGTCGGAGCAGCCGTCGCATCCGATGGCGATCCGATAGTCCGCCGGGGCCTCCTGCGCGAGGAGGTTGGCGACGCGCCCGGCGATGACCGTCTCCTCGTTCGCCGCCGCGACGATGACCTCGACCGAAACGGGAGCCCTGGAGGGAGGTGTGCCGGAAGGAACCCCGGCCGTAGCGCGCCTGGCCGCGAGCCGGCCGATGAGCGCCGGGTACGCGAGGTACGACCACAGAAAGAGGGCGAGCGAGGAGAAAGCCAGAGCCGCCGCCACCGCCGTCATGGACGCTCCGCCGCCCGCCGCGCGAGCTCGCGCGCGAACTCCCGTCCGATGCGCTCCCAGTCGTAGAGCGCCTCGACCCGGGCGCGTGCCGCCCCGGCCTGCGCCCGCGCGGCGGCCCGGTCCCCGAGCAATTCGGCGACCGCGTGCGCGAAAGACTCGGGGTCCTCGCGCAGGCGGATCTCGCGCTCCGGCACGAACTCGAGTCCCTCCGCGCCGACGGGCGTCGACACGACGGGCACGCCCGAGGCGGCCGACTCGAGGATCTTCAGCCGCGTCCCGCCGCCGGCCTGGAGCGGCACCACCGATACGGCCGCGCGGGCCCAGTGCGGGCGCGTGTCCGCCCCCTCTCCGAGCAGGCGGAAGTTCGTATCCGCAGCGCCCGCGAGATCCGCCGGCGCGCCGCGCCCGAGGATCTCGACGCGCGCCCGGGGACGCAACCGCCGGACGTCCGGCCAGACTCGGCTGCGGAACCATCGGACCGCATCCGCGTTGGGCGCCCAGGAGAGATCGCCGACGAAGAAGACGACCTCCTCCGCCGCGGCGTCGCGGCGCATCGCGTAGCGGGTCAGGTCGACGCCGTTGGGAACGACGAGGGGCTCGACGGCCGCGCCGAGCGCCCGGAGCCCTTCGGCGTCGCGGCTCGACACGCAGGAGAGCCCCGCCGCGCGTTCGGCGAGCGTGCGCTCGAGCCGGCGCACGCGGGGCGCCTGGCTTCCCGCGAACCACCGCACGGCCGCCGACGAGGCGTGCTCTCCGGTGCGCCGCCAGATCTCGGAGTCGAGGTTGTGAAAGTCGATCCAGACCCGGCCGCCGGCAGCGAGCGCCGCGGGCCCGACATGGTAGGAGTGGGCCACGATCCAAACCGGTTTCGCCGCGGCGGCCGCCGCGGCGACGCGGCGCTCGAGCGGCGCCGAGCGATAGAGCCTCTCGGAGTACGACCCGCCCGCCAGAAGGCTCGCCGCCGCCGACGCGAGGCGTCGGATGCCGCGGCGTGTCTGGGAAACCCACTCGACCTCGACGCCCCGTGGGAGCTCGCCCCCGCCGTACGCGCGCTCGGAATCGAGCAGCGCGAGGGCCCGAACGCGGAACTGCTCGGAGAGGGCGGCCAAAAGATGGTAGTTGCGTATCGCGAGCCCGTCCCGGGACGGGTGCGGCGGCCGCGGCAGCACGCTGACGAGGAGCGGCTTCATCGTCTCGGCCCCTGGAGAGCCGCCCGATAGCGCTCGCGCCGCCTCCGGCCGGTCTCTCCGGGCGTCAGGAGAGCGGCGCCATAGCGCAGCGCGGCGCCAAAGGCGAGCACGGCTCGGGTGAAGCGCGCCGCGCGGCGTCCATGGTGCTTCGCGGTGTATCGCAGCAGCGAGGCGTGGAGCTGCCCGAAGAGACGGTCTCCACCGGAGCGGCCTCCTTCGTGAACGACGTGGGCGCCCGGCTCGTACCGGATCCGCCAGCCGCGGCCGCGCCAGCGGGCCATCAGGTCCGTTTCCTCGGCGTACAGGAAGAAATCCTCGTCGAACCCCCCGGCCTCCTCGAAGGCGGTCCGGCGGACCAGGAGCGCCGCGCCCATCAGAGCTTCGACCGCGGCCGGCCGCGCGTGATCCTGCCGCGTGGCCGCATGGCCGGAAAACGGCTCGCGGCCCCCCGAGAAAAACGCCAGCCCCGAGCTCTCGCAGAAGATCCGCCACGGAGTCGGAAGGCGGCGGATCGATCTCTGGGGCGAGCCGTCCGGGTGACTCAGGCGCGGTCCCACGGCGGCCGCCCGCGGGTCGGCGTCGAGCGCCGCCGCCAGCGCCTTGACCGCTCCAGGACGCACGTAAGCGTCCGAGTTCAAGAAGAGGATGTACGGTAAATGCGTTTCCCGACCCCCCCGATTGCAAGCCGCTCCGAACCCGCGGTTGACGCTCTCGCGGAGCACCCGTGCCGAGGGCACTTCGGCCGCCAGCTGCGTTTCGATCGCGTCCTCCGAGGCGTTGTCGACCACCAGGATCTCCGCGTCGGGAGCGGTCTCCGCGACCGCTCGTGCCGCTCGCAGCGTCTCCTCGGGGGTGCGGAAATGGACGATGACGGCCGACACACGCCCCTCCGGACCGCCTGCTGACGCCGTCCTCACCGGAGCGAGTATACGGACGCCCTTTCTCGGGGCGGTGTGAGGCGACGTACGCGTCGGCGCCTCTTGTCGAGCGATCCCGGCGTCTGCGACACCTTCCAGGGCTCTTCTCGCTCGCGGGCCAAAAAAAAGGCCCCGGCTCGACGCCGGGGCCCGGAAGAAACGATTCAGAGCCGGATCAGTACATGCCGCCCATGCCACCCGGCATGCCGCCGCCGCCCGACGCCTTCTCCTTCTCCTTGATCTCGGAGACGAGCGCCTCGGTCGTGAGCATCAGGCCGGCCACGGACGCCGCGTTCTGCAGCGCGTTCTTGGTGACCTTGGTGGGATCGATGATGCCCGACTTGAGCATGTCCTCGATCTTCTCGGTGTTGGCGTTGTAGCCGAAGTTGCCGCCCTTGGCCTTGAGCTCGTTGATGACCACCGAGCCCTCGGCGCCGGCGTTGGCCACGATCTGGCGAGTCGGCTCCTCGAGCGCGCGGATCACGATCCGGGCGCCGATGCGCTCGTCGCCCGAGAGCTCCTTGGAACGCTTCTCGACCGCGTCGATCGCGCGCAGCAGAGCCACGCCGCCGCCCGGGACGATGCCCTCCTCGACGGCCGCCTTAGTCGCGTGCATCGCATCCTCGACGCGCGCCTTCTTCTCCTTCATCTCGGTCTCGGTCGCGGCGCCGACCTTGATGACGGCGACACCGCCCACGAGCTTGGCCAGCCGCTCCTGCAGCTTCTCGCGGTCGTAGTCGGAGGTCGTCTCCTCGATCTGCGCCCGGATCTGCTTGACGCGGCCCGAGATGGTTTCCTGCTTCTTCTTGGAGCGGTCATCGACGACGACCGTCGTGTTGTCCTTGTCCACGGTGGCCTTCTTGGCGTCGCCCAGGTCTTCCCACTTGACGCTCTCGAGCTTGATCCCGAGGTCTTCGGAGATGAGCTTGCCGCCCGTCAGGATCGCGATGTCCTCGAGCATGGCCTTGCGGCGGTCGCCGAAGCCCGGCGCCTTGACGGCGCAGACCTGCAGCGTGCCGCGCAGCTTGTTGACGACGACCGTCGCGAGCGCCTCGCCCTCGACCTCCTCGGCGATGATCAGCAAGGGCTTGCCCTGCTTGGCGATCTGCTCGAGGATCGGGAGCAGGTCCTTCATGTTGGAGATCTTCTTCTCGTAGAGAAGGACCTTGGCGCTCTCCAGGACGCACTCCATCCGCTCCGCGTCGGTGATGAAGTACGGCGAGAGGTAGCCGCGGTCGAACTGCATGCCTTCGACGACCTCGAGGGTCGTCTCCAGGCCCTTGGCCTCTTCGACCGTGATCACGCCGTCCTTGCCGACCTTGTCCATCGCCTCTGCGATGATCTTGCCGATCTCCGAGTCGTTGTTGGCCGAGATCGTGCCCACGTGGGCAATGTCCTTGCCCTCGACGGGCTTGGAGAGCCGGTCGAGCGCCTCGACGGCAGCCTTGACCGCGGAGTCGATGCCGCGCTTCAACTCCATCGGGTTGGCGCCGGCCGTGACGTTCTTGATGCCTTCACGGTAAATCGCCTGAGCGAGCACCGTCGCCGTGGTCGTGCCGTCGCCGGCGACATCGGAGGTCTTCGAAGCGACCTCGCGGACCATCTGGGCGCCCATGTTCTCCAGGGAATCCTGGAGCTCGATCTCCTTGGCGACCGTCACGCCGTCCTTGGTGACCGTCGGGGAGCCGAACTTCTTCTCGATGACGACGTTGCGGCCCTTGGGCCCGAGCGTCACCTTCACCGCATCGGCGAGCTTGTTGACGCCGTGCAGGACGCGTTGCCGCGCTTCCTCACCGTAAATGATCGTTTTGGCTGCCATGTTCTGTGCTCCTTACTTCTCGATGACCGCGAGCACTTCTTCCTCGCGGAGGATCAGGTGCTCGACGTCGTCGATCTTGATTTCTTGGCCGGCGTACTTGCCGATGAGGATGCGGTCGCCCTTCTTGACGTCGAGGGGAAACTGCTTGCCGTCCTCGTTGACCTTGCCCTTACCGACGGCGACGACCTGCGCCTCCATCGGCTTCTCCTTGGCGGTATCCGGGATGATGATGCCGCCCTTTTTGATCTCGCCGCCCGGCTCGATCCGCTTGACCAGTATCCGATCGTAAAGTGGCCGAATCTTCATGAGACATCCTCCTATGAACTGTTTCGTGTGCTGACGGGCCAGCTATCCGTCCTGGCAGAGCCCGATGCTAGCACTCATCGACGACGAGTGCTAGCAGCTGCTGCAAACGCGATTTAAACGCATGACTTATATGAAGTTATTGCCACCGTCGCGCTTCCGTATTCACTCTTTGAGACGGTCTCACTCCGGTGAGGGACGGGAGGGAAGGGGAACACGGCCACCGTGTTATCGTCCCGCGTTCCGCGATGACCAGCCTCGACGGCAAGCGCATCCTCGTCACCGGGGGCCTCGGGTTCATCGGCTCGAACCTCGCGCGAAGGCTGGTGGACGAGGGCGCCCGGGTGACGCTCTGCGACGCCCTGATCGAGGGCTACGGCGGCAACCCCGCCAACATCGCGGAGATCCGGTCGCGGGTCGTCGTCGAGACCTCGGACATCCGCGACGCCGCGGCCATGGAGCGCCTGGTCGCGGGGCAGGACGTCGTTTTCCACCTCGCGGCCCAGGTGTCCCACGTCATGTCCCTGTCGAACCCCTACCCCGACATCGACATCAACATCAAAGGCACGGCGGTCCTGCTCGAGGCCTGCCGGAAGGTCAATCCGGCGACGCTCATCGTGCGCTCGGGCACTCGCGGCCAGTACGGGCCGGCGGTCCACCTCCCGGTCTCTGAGGAGACGCCTTCGGATCCGCGCGGTATTTACGAGATCTCGCAGCTGTCGGCCGAGATGATCTGCCGCACCTACACGCGCATCCACGGCATCCGCACGGTGCCGCTCCGCCTGACCAACGTGTACGGACCCCGCAGCCAGATGAAGCACTCGCAATTCGGCGTCGTGAACTGGTTCGTGCGCCTCGCGCTCGAGAACCGCCCCATCCCGATCTTCGGCTCGGGAAAGATCCTGCGGGACTTTCTCTACGTGGACGACTGCGTCGAGGCGCTTCTGGCCGCCACGCTCGAGCCGAAAGCCGTAGGCGAGATCCTCAACGTCGGCCACGACCGGCCTTCGACGTTTCTCGAGGTCGCCGAGATCCTCCGCGAGATACTCCCCGAGACACGCATCGAGTTCACCGACTTCACCCCCGAGCGCAAGGCCCAGGAGCCCGGCGACTTCCTCTCCGACATCACCAAGATCCGCGGGCTCCTCGGGTGGGAGCCGAAGACGGGTTTGCGCGAGGGTCTGGCGCGGACCGTGGCGTTCTACCAGGAACGGAGTTCCGACTACTTCTAGGAGCCGAAGGCCCCGCCCCGATCCGTTAAGCTAGCGGCAGTTCATGATCTCGATCCACCCCTCCGCGCTCGTCGCCTCGCGACAGATCGGCGATGGGACCCGGATCTGGGCGTTCGTCAACATCCTCGCCGGGGCGAGGATCGGCGCCGGCTGTAACATCTGCGACCGCTGCTTTATCGAAAACGACGTCGTGATCGGGGATCGCGTCACGGTCAAGTGCGGCGTCTCGCTCTACGACGGGCTGACCCTCGAGGACGACGTCTTCGTCGGCCCCGATGTCACGTTTTCCAATGACCCGCGTCCCCGGAGCGGGCAACGCCTCGACGCATACCCGCGGACTCTCGTGCGCCAGGGCGCGAGCCTCGGCGCTCGCGCGATCCTGCTGCCGGGAGTGACGGTCGGGCGCTTCGCGATGGTCGGCGCCGGGGCGCTCGTGACGCGCGACGTCCCCGACTTCGCGCTGGCCTACGGGAGCCCCGCGCGGGTTCACGGCCACGTGTGCCGCTGCGGCGGGACCCTGCGCTTCGAGGAGGGCGGCGCGGCATGCGCGTGCGGCCGGAGGTACGCGCGGGACTCGGGCGGCGAGGTCGGCGAGGCGGCATGAGCCCTGGCTCGACGGGTGTCGCCCCGCGCGTCGCATTCGGCGCGCTCGCCGAGGACTACCGCGAGAAACGGACGGCGATCGACGCCGCCATCGCGCGCGTGCTCGAACGGGGCTGGTTCATCCTCGGCGAAGAAGTCGCGGGCTTCGAGGAGAACTTCGCGGCGTTCCTCGGTGTCGGCCACGCCGTCGGCTGCGCCAACGGGACCGAAGCCATCGCCCTGGCGCTCCAGGCGGCCGGGGCTCGCGCCGAAGACGAGGTCCTTCTTCCCGCCAACACCTGCGTCCCCACGCTCGCGGCCGTCCGACTCGCCGGGGCGCGGCCGCTTCTCGCGGACGTCGATCCGGCGACCCTGACGCTCGACGCGGAAAACGCGGCGCGCGCCCGGACGCCCGCCACGCGATTCCTGCTCCCGGTCCATCTCTACGGGGGTGTGGCCGACCTCGACGGTCTCGAGGCGCTGGCGGTGCGCGAAAACCTCGTGCTCGTGGAAGACTGCGCGCAGAGCCACGGGGCCAGCCTCGGCGGGCGCCTGACCGGTAGCGTCGGCCGGGCGGCCGCGTTTTCGTTCTACCCCTCCAAGAACCTGGGCGCCTACGGCGACGGCGGGGCCGTGGCGACGGACGACGCGGAGCTCGCGGGGCGGCTGCGGCAGCTGCGCCAGTACGGCTGGAGCCGGCGCGATCACGCCGAGCGAGAGGGGCGCAACTCGCGTCTGGATGAGCTGCAAGCCGCGATCCTCTCGGCCAAGCTCCCTTTCCTCGCGGGCGAGAACGCGCGGCGGCGCGAGATCGCCCAGCGTTACGACGCGGCGTTCCGGGATCTGCCCCTGCGGCTCCTCGCTTCCCGGGCGGGCTCGGTCCCGGCGCGCCATCTCTACCCCGTCTTTTCGGACCGGCGCGATGCGCTGCGCGAACATCTCGCCTCCAGCGGCGTCGAGACCGCCATCCACTATCCACTCCCGCTGCACCTGCAGCCGGCCTACGCCTTCCTCGGCTACCGCCCGGGCGACTTCCCCGTCTCGGAGGCGGCGTGCGCGACGGAGCTGTCGCTTCCGATCTATCCCTGGCTCGCCGATCCCCAGGTCGAGGCCGTGATCTCGGCCGTCGAAGAGTTTTTCGGGAGGAGGGCGTGAGCCGCGAGCTCATTTCCGTCGTCGTTCCGGTCTACTTCAATTCCGCGAGCCTGCCCCGCATGGCCGAGCGTTTGAAGGCGGTCGAAGCCTCCGCCGACCACGACCTCGAGGTGGTCTTCGTGGACGACGGCTCCGGCGACGAGTCCTGGGAGCGAATCCGGGAGATCACCCGCGACTGGCCGGCAGCGCGAGGCGTGCGTCTGACGCGCAACTTCGGATCGCAGATGGCGATTCTCGCCGGCCTCGCCGACGCGAAGGGGCAGGCCGCCGCCGTCCTCTCGGCGGATCTCCAGGAGCCCCCGGAGCTGCTGCCGGAGCTCGTCGCGGCCTGGCGCAAGGGGGCGACCGCCGTCCTGGCCGCGCGCCGCAGCCGGCCGGAGGGTCTCCCGACGCGCGCCGCAGCCGGGATGTACTACGCGATGCTCCGGAGGCTGGCGTTTTCGGAAATGCCGTCGGGCGGCTTCGACTGCTTCCTGATCGGCCGGCCGGCGATCGATTTCCTGGTGGAGAACCGGGAGATCCACACCTCGCTGCCCGGCCTTCTGCTCTGGGGCGGGTTTCCGACGGCCCTCGTCCCCTACGACCGCGTGGCGCGCGAGGAGGGAAAGTCGCGCTGGACCTTCGGCAAGAAGCTCAAGTACTTCATCGACTCCGTCATCTCGTTCTCGTACGCGCCCCTCCGGTGGATGTCGGTCACCGGCGCCGTTCTGGCGCTCCTCGCCTTCGCGTACGCCGTTTTCCTGATCACCTACAAGGTGGTGCAGGGGCAGCCAATCCAGGGCTGGACCTCGCTGATGGTCGCTCTGGCGTTCTTCTCCGGGGTCCAGCTTCTGTCGCTCGGCATCCTCGGCGAGTACCTGTGGCGGACCCTCGACGCTGCGCGGGCGCGCAAGGGGTTTCTCGTCCGGGAGCGCACGGGGGGATGAGGGGCTCCCTTGATCGTTCTACGGGAATCACGAGCAGCCGCGGTCCGCGATCGGCGCGGATTCCGCTTTTCCTCACAGGAGGCACCATGACTCTGTCTCGCGTCCTCGCATCCCTTCTCGGGCTCGGCCTCTGCGTCGCGGCCCACGCCCAGGACT
>JBKJWL010000237.1:0-3804 GCA_046716885.1 Thermoanaerobaculia bacterium
CGCGGCGGTGGCTCCGTCCATTGGGTTGAGCGAAACGGCCCGTTCCGCGGCGACTCGGAAGGCCGGAATCTCGCGCTTGAAGAAGAGAGCCTGGGCCAGCGCGTAATAAGGCAGGGAATGTAACGGCGCCGCTTCGACCGCCTTCCGTGCGGCTCGGAGTGACCGGTCGAGCGAATCCGGTGCCGCGTTGTCCCAGTGCCCGTACTCGTTTGCGTACATCAACGACAACATGGCCCAACACTCGGCGTTTCCGGGGGACTGTTGAACGGCCCCTTCCAGGCAGGTCCGCACTTCGGCAAGGTCTTCCGGGGTGAACCGCTCGTTGTACCCGAAGCTGCGCAGCAGCGCTTCGTATGGGCTCATTTGATCCGCAGACTTCAGCCGCACGACGTCGCTCATACTGCGCGGCAAAACACCGTGCATGTCGGCAACGGTCGAGACGATCCGCGGAACCAACTCGTCCTGAAGCTCGAAAACCGCCTCCGAGCTGAAGATGCGCTCATAGTTCTCGGCCCAGAGATGAGCGCCGGAGACCGCGTCCACCAGTTGCACCGCGAGGCGCAGCTTGGTCCCCGCCTGCCGCAAGCTGCCTTCCATGATGTAGCGCGCGCGGAGTTCCTTGCCCGCGGACTGTGCGTCGGGAGCCGAGCCGCGCGAGATCACCCGAAGGTAGGAGAAGCGGGACAAGCCCGTCACGATCTCCTCGGTCAGTCCCTCGGCCAGGGTCTTGAGGGACGTGTCGGCGCCGCCGTACTTGAACGGCAGCACCGCGACCCAGAAGCCCCCGTCGGCTCGGAGCGGTCCCGAGGCCGTGGCCGCCCCCGCCTGTTCGGCTCTTGGCGTGATCGTCCCGATCGGCCCGAGAGCTTCGGACGACCCATCCGTCACGGGAATCGATAACCCCGCCTTGCGCAGCCCGTCGAGTATGGGGTCCATGAGCCCGCTCGCGAAGTGCCAGGTCCCGACGTTCGAGCGCGCGTGCGCCGCGAATTCCGGATCGAGCGCCAGGAGATCCCGGACCGCGGCCTCGGCCTCGGCGCGCCGGCCGAGGTGACCGCAGGCCGACGCCACCACGAGAAAGGGCCAGAAAAGGCCGGGCACGTCCACTCGGTTCGCGCGCTCCAGCGCTTGTTCGTACTCCCCCTTGTGGAAGTGCTCCCAGAGGGGAGCGAAATGCATCCAACCCGCGTGGTTGGCGTTGAGCTCCATTGCCCGGCGCACGATCGCCGTGCCTCGCTCGAACTCGCCCGTGTGCACGATCTGCAGCCCCAGGATCCCGACGGCGTCGGTGTTGAGTGGATTGAGAGCCATCGCGCGCTCAGCCGCGGGCGAAAACGCCGCGAGGTCCTGGCGGAAGAAGTGCGTCTGCGCCAGCGCGACGAGGGCAAACTGGTTCGCCCGATCGAGCTCGACCGCGCGGCGGGCGGCAGCCAGGGCGCGATCGAGAGACGTCGCGTCGCCCCCGAACCCGAACGCGTATTCGTCGACGTAGATCTGCGCAAGGCAGGCCCACACGTCCGACTGCCGATCGTTCCGCTCCGCCACGCGCTCCAGCCGACTCTTGAGCTCTGCGTAGGAGGACGGCGTGATCTGCTCCCGGTAGGCGAAATACTGGAACTGCCACTCCACCGGCGTCAGATCGGAGTCGTCCTTTTGGCGCGTCGCGGCCCTGATCGAATGCACGAGCACCCCGTAGCTATCGGCCACGGTCGCGACGATGCGTCCGCCGACGTCGTCCTGCACCGCAAACAGGCTCGACCCCTGGAGGTCCCGACGATACGTCTCGGACCAGAGCTGGGCCCCCGTCTGGGCATCGACGAGCTGGGCGCTCACGCGAAGGTCGGAGCCTCCCCTGCGGATGCTCCCTTCCAACACGTAACGCGCGCCGAGCTTGGCCCCTAAATCGCGCTCGTCTCCGCCCTCTCCCTTCAGACGAGCCGCCGAGGCGCTCGAAACGACCGACAGATATCGGAACCGCGAAAGGCCGGTCACGATCTCCTCGGAGAGACCGTCGGCCAGAGCCAAGACGTCGGCGTCGGAGGTGCCGCACTTGAACGGCAGCACCGCGACCCAGAAGCCCGCAGAACCAGCCGGCGGGACCGATTCCCGCGGCCCGCTCGTCGCCGTCGGCGAGAACTGCTCCGAAAGACTGAATGCGATGTCCCTGGCCGTCTGGAAGCGATGATCCCGGTCCTTCTCGAGGCAGTGCTTGACGATCCGCTCGAGAACCGGGGAGATGTTTCGCCCCGACTCCGAGAACTCCGGTGGCTCCCTCATAAGGATCGCCGCCATCGTCTCGGCGTTCGTGTCTCGCTTGAACGCCTTCCTGCCCGAGAGCAGCTCGTAGAGGATCGTCCCGAACGAGAAGATGTCCGAACGGTGATCGACCGGAAACCCCTTCACCTGCTCGGGCGACATGTAGCCCATCGTCCCCATGACCATCCCGGGCTCCGTGTGGCCCGAGCCCGTTGGCGCGCTGGTCTCCTCGTCCGGCGCGACGGCCTCGACTCGCTTCGCCAGGCCGAAGTCGAGGATCTTGAGATGGCCGTCTCTCGAAACGAAGAGGTTCTCGGGCTTCAGATCCCGGTGGACGATGCCCTTCTCGTGGGCGGCGGAGAGGCCCCTGGCGACCTGGAGCGCATAGTCCACGGCCTGCTTCTGGGTGATCGGACCATGGTCGAGCTTCCCGCGCAGTGTCTCGCCCTCCAAAAACTCCATGACGGCGTAGGCGACGCCGTCCTGGTTGCCGAAGTCGTGAATCGCAAGAATGTTCTGATGAGAGAGCGCCGCGACCGCCTTCGCTTCGCGCTCGAACCGGGCGAGCGTGTCAGGGTCCGCCGCGACGGACTGGGGCAGGACCTTGATGGCAACATCCCGGTCCAGCTTCTTGTCCCGCGCCCGGTATACCTCCCCCATCCCCCCAGCGCCGATCGGCGCGAGGATCTCGTAGGAACCGAGGCGTGTCCCGGCGGAGAGAGGCATAGGCTGCAGAAAGACTACAACGCGCGCCCGGACACTGGTTCGCGCTGCGCGAACAGTCGGGCACTTTCCGCCAGCACGTGTGACACCACCCCCGACATCGCGAAAACCCGTCTGGACGCGGGCGGAAGGATTGGAGCGGGCAACCGGGATCGAACCGGCGACATCCAGCTTGGGAAGCTGGCGTTCTACCGCTGAACTATGCCCGCATCGGCCGGGATCTTAACCAACGCACGGCCCCGGGACAACCGGCTCAGTGGCAGGCGGGCGCGGGGAGATCCGACTTTCGGAGCTCGTCGATCTCCCGGTGGATGGCGTCGACGAGCGCTTCGGTGACTCTCCTCCCCTTCTCCCGCGTGGCCAGGGTGGCGTCGCCGAAGACTCCCGAGGGCGAGTACGTCATCCCCTCCCTCTTCGGGTCCCGCGTCAGACCGCCTTTGCCGGGGTGGTAATCCTTGACGGCCTTGGTCATGTCCACGTCCCCGGGGCTCATGTAGAGGATCATCGAGGTCTCGATCTCGTCGGCGTGGGTGCCGCCCTCCTGACGCGCGATCTCTTTCTCGATCGGGGAAAGGGTCTCGAGCAGATCGGTGTAGCGCAGCAGGATGCCGTCGCCGGCGAGCAGGTCAGCCGCGGGCGCGAGCGCGCGCACCGTTGAGACTCCCGTGTTCAGCACGTAAAAGCGGCGCGGACCGAATCGCGCGAGGCCGCGGCAGATGTCGACGATCACGTCGCGCGCCGTCTCCAGGCGCAGGCTGGTCGAGCCGGGGTACTCCACGAAGGCCGGGTAGAAGTGGTAGTTGACGGTCGGCGCAATGACGACGA
>JBKJWL010000238.1:0-99329 GCA_046716885.1 Thermoanaerobaculia bacterium
TCAACTCCTGCCGAGACGAGGACACGGCCCGGCGCGCCGCGCTTCTCGCGGCGGGATCCAAGGTGCTGTTCGGCCTGTCGGTGGCGGCGATCGCGCTGGCCGCGCGCAAGGCGCTGCCGCCCATGCCTCCCGTCGAGGTGCTGCCGGCGGCCGTTCTGGCCTTTACGCCGCCGGCGCTGTCCGCGCTCGTTCTGGTCGCCCTCGTGGCGACGATGCAGACCTCTGCCGACGTCGTCCTCCTGTCGGCGGCCGCCGCGACCGCGCGCGACCTGGCGCCGGCTTTCCTTCACCGCCCCTTGAAGCTTTCGGCCTCGCGCCTGCTCGTGCCCGTCTATGGGGCCCTCGGCCTTTTGACCGCGCTCGGGCTCCGCCGCGACGTGCTCGAGACCTTGAAGCTCGGGTATTCGATTTTCGCCGCCGGCCTGATCCTCCCGGTCCTCGCCGCGTTGCTTCCCGGAAGGCTCGGGGTCCCGAAGGCCGGAGCGATCGCGGCGATGGTCGCCGGCGGCGCGATCGCGGCGGCTGGGCGTTTCGCGCCTGGACTGTGCGGCGGCCGCGACCCGGTGCTCGTGGGCACCGCGGCCAACGCCGCGATTCTCGCCCTCTCCGCCGCCGCCGCGCGTCTGCGCCGGGGACCGGCGGCCGCTTGAGCGGCGGCAGGCCCCCGGCCGATACGCACCCGGACTTTCTCAAGCCCGCCGGCCCCAACCTCGGGATGGCGCCGCCGCGCGGATCCGAGGCGCCGCGCCGCGGCATGTTCGCCTCGCTCGCCCACCCCGCGTACCGGCGGTACTGGACCGGGCTATTCCTGTCCAACATCGGCACCTGGATGCAATCGGTGGCGCAGGGCTGGCTGGTGCTGCGTCTGTCCAACTCCGCCCTGCTCCTCGGCCTGGTCGGCTTCGCCGGGTCGATCCCGACCCTCGCTCTCGCGCCGCTGGCCGGTGTGGCCGCGGACCGGCTCGACCGGCGCAAACTCCTCCTCGCCACGCAGTCGACGCAGATGGCCTGCGCCTTCGCGCTCGCCGCCGCGACCTTCGGCGGGTTCGTCTCGGTGCCGCTGGTGGCGGCCGTCGCCGTCGTCAACGGCGTGGCCAACGCGCTGACGGTGCCGTCGCACCAGTCGCTGTTCCTCGACCTCGTCGGCCGGGAGGATCTCACCAATGCCATCGCGCTGAACTCGATGCAGTTCAACCTGTCGCGCATCGTCGGACCGGCGCTGGCGGGTCTCACGATCGCCGCCTTCGGCGAGACGGCGTGCTTCGCGTTGAACGGGGTCTCCTTCGCCGCGATCCTGGCGGCGCTGGCGACGTTGCCGCCGATGCCGGCGGCGCGCCGGCGGGCTCGCAGCGCCTGGATCGATCTGCGCAGCGGCCTGAGGTTCGCGCGCCGCCACCCGATGATTCCGCAGCTTCTCGCGCTCACCGCGGTCGTCGCAGTCTTCGGCACGCCCGCCGTCACGATGGCGCCGCTCTTCGCGCGCCGGATCCTCGGCGTCGGGCCCGAGGGCCTCGGGGGCATGCTGTCCGCTGTCGGGATCGGCGCGGTGGCGATGGCCCTGTTGATGGCCTCGGCGGGCGACTTCCGCCGCAAGGGAGCGTCCGTCCTGATCGCGTGCTCGGGTTTCGCGCTCTCGCTCTTCGGCTTCGGGTTGTCGCGCAGTTACGCCCTGTCGCTCGCGTGCCTGGCCCTGCTCGGAGGCTCGATGACCTCGATGGCCTCGCTCGTCAACACCCTCCTCCAGAAGAGCGCGCCCGCCCGCCTGCGCGGCCGCATCATCTCGCTCTACGCGCTGGCATGGCTGGGGTTCGTGCCCCTGGGCAACCTGCAGGCGGGAATCGTGGCGGAGCGCTTCGGGGCGCCGGCGGCGCTCCTCGTCGGCGCCGCGTGCATCACGATGACGCTGCTCGTCCTGCGGATCCTGCGGCCCATCCCGGCCGACGCGGAGTGACCGGGGCGCCTACTGCGCGCGCACGGGCGCCTCGGCCAGGCACTCGTACGCGGGCTCCTCGGGCGAGCGGATGACCGCGAAATCCCAGAGGCTCCTCTCGCCTTCCCACTCGCGCAACGGCTGATACAGAACGACGTGCGCCTGGCACCCGATCCGTTCGAAATAGGCGATGGCGAGGCCGGCCTGCTTGAAGCCCACCCGGACGTCGCGCGCGTCGGGAAAACGCCGCTTGACGAGCTCGGTCGGATCGAGGGTCCACGTCGCTTCGGCGGGCGTCCTCCTCTGCTTTCCCTGCAGCCGGGCGAGGTCACTTTCGAACGTGGACTGGTGCACGAGGCCCCAGTAGGAGAGCTCGAGATCGGCCCGGGGGTTCCACTCGGGGTCGACACTCTCGGACAGGATACGAAACCTGCGCTCGCCGAAGACGAAATTCGACGTCAGCGTGAAACTCCGGTACCGCGGGGGGAGATCCTTGTTGATGAACGTGTCGACCGCGATCGTCCGCGTGACACCATCCGGCCCGAGGGCGACCTCCACTCCCGAGCGCGGCACGGCGGTCGAGAACGTCGTGTCCAGGCGGCCGCGGTCGAGCCGGTAGGTGGAGGTCTCGGACAGGCGCGGCTCGCCGGCGTGCACGATCTGCAGGGCGACCTGCGGACGGTCGTCGAATCGAAAGCGGACGCTCCGGAACGCCTCCAGCTCATCGCATCGGGCCGGGTCGTCGCTCTGCCTGCAGCGCAGCGGCAGGTGCCCCACGAGCAGGAGGTTCCACTCGGCTCCCCGTCCGCGCTTGAAGACCGCAACGATCGGGTTGACGAAGGGCAGGCGCGTTCGAGAAACAAAGCCGACCACCGGGATGTCGGGTGGCAGGCTCCGGACCGTGCCGATCCCCTCGACGAGAGCTTCGAAGACGCCGTCGTTGTCGAGATCCACCTCCTCGACACGCGTCAGCTTCGAGAAGCTGACGTGGCGGTTCTCGAATCTCCCCACGCGCCGTTCGCGCACGGCCCCCTTGTTCAGGGACGACGGGACCCTCTCCGGCGGCACCGGCGTGGGGATGGGCGTGGGCGCTCTCGTCGGCTTCCTCGGCGCGGCGCCGAGGAGCGCCAGGGCCGCCAGGGCGGCGGCGCCGAGAAGAGATCGTGCTCGCATGCGCGGGGTCATCGAACTGTCCGAGGAATCTACCAGACTTTGGGAGACGGGGCCTCGGGCGCCGTGCTGCATTAGGCTAAGAAGCGATGCGCGTTTTCGACTGCCACGTTCACGTCCAACCCTGGGATCAGATGAAGCCGGACGTCCGCGCGCGCATGACCGCCGGCCGAGGCGACCTGCCCGAGGTCCAGAAGGCGCTGTCCGACCCGGCGGAGCTTCTTCGCCTGATGGACCGTGAGGGGGTCGAGCGGGCCGCGCTGATCAACTACGTCGCGCCCGAGGTCATGGGCTTCGATCCCTCGGCCAACGACTGGGTCGCGCGCTACGTGCGCGGGCACGAGGACCGGCTGGCGGCCGTCGGCTCGGTGCACCCCCGGCACACGCGCGATGCGGGCGGCGAGACCCGGCGGCTCTTCGAGGAGCTCGGGATCCGCATGCTGAAGATCCACCCGCCGCATCAGCTCTTCGCCGCCAACGCGTATCTCTCGGGCGAGGACGGCCTGCGCGAGGTCTACGCGGCGGCGCAGGAGCTCGGCCGGCCCGTCATGATCCACACCGGCACGTCGATCTTTCCGGGAGCGCGCAACTGTTTCGCCGATCCTATGGCGGTCGACGACGTCGCCGTCGATTTCCCGGATCTGAGGATCATCCTCGCGCACGCCGGCCGGCCGCTCTACATGGAGACGGCCGTCTTCCTCGTCCGGAGGCACCCGAACGTTCACCTGGACCTCTCGGGCATCCCGCCGAAGAAGCTGCTCGAGTATCTGCCGCGCCTCGAGGAGCTTGCCCCGCGCTGCCTCTGGGGCACGGACTACCCGAGCCCGGGCGTGGCCTCGATGCGGAAGAACGTGGAGGACTTCCTCGCCTTGCCGCTCTCCGACGGTGCAAAGAACCGGATTCTGTGGGACAACGCGGCGGGCCTGATCGCGTAGGGCTCGTCCATATAATCGCCCCATGGCCCGCATCCTCGTCATCGGCGCCGGAACGATGGGCCGGGGCATCGCCGGCCTCTGCGCGATGTCGGGCCACGAGACCTGGGTCTTCGACGCCGACCCCGACGCGCAGCGCGCCGTGCGCGGACACGTCGAGGCGTCCTGGGGACGCGCGATCGACAAGGGCAAGCTCTCGACCGACGCGGCCGAGCAGGCGCGCCACCGGCTGCGCATCGCCGCACGGCTAAAGGACGCCGCCGACGCCGACTTCGCCATCGAGGCCGTGCCGGAGTCCATCGACCTGAAACAGATGGTGTTCTCGGAGCTCGACGACCTCTGTCCTTCCCGCACGATCCTCGCCTCGAACACCTCCTCGCTGTCGATCACCCGGATTGCGCATGCGACGGGCCGCCGCGACCGCGTCATCGGCCTCCACTTCTTCAATCCCGTAGCTGCGATGCCTCTGGTGGAGATCGTCCGCGGCAAGGACACCTCGCCGGAAACCGAGGGGCGGGCGCTCGAGCTGGTACGCAGCCTCGGAAAGGAGGCCGTCCGGGTGTCCGACTCGCCGGGCTTTGCGACCTCGCGCCTGGGCGTGGTGCTGGGGCTCGAGGCGATGCGGATGATCGAGGAGGGCGTGGCCGGCGCCGCCGACATCGACCGGGCGATGGAGCTCGGCTACGGGCACCGGATGGGGCCGCTGAAGACGACCGACCTCGTCGGCCTCGACGTGCGCCTGGCGATCGCCGAGACGCTGGCGGCCGAATTGCCGTCGGACCGATTTGCCCCGCCCGAGATCCTCCGGACGCTCGTCGCCGAAGGCCGCACCGGCCGAAAGTCCGGCGAAGGCTTCTATCGCTGGGACGGTGACAAGGCCTCCGGCGAGGGAGAGCGCGCCGCGGCGCTGGCGCGAAAGCGATGAACGTGACCGATCGGCGGGGCCTGAACGTCGGCATCGTCCTCCTGGCGATCGGTCTCTACTTTCTCCTCGGACGCCAGCTCCACTTCCGGGGCCCCGGCCCGATCCTCCTGCTGATCGGAACGGTTCTGCTGGCGATCTCGGCGATGCGCGGGTTCCGCGGGCCGATCGTGCCGGCGGGAGTCCTGATCGGCCTCGGAGCGGGGTTTCTCCTGCGCGATCCGCTCGCGCCCTGGATGCCTTCCTGGGCGACGCTGCTCTTCTTCCTGGGCACGGGTCTGCTCCTGGCCGCGGGCATCGACCGGTTCGCCGCCCGCCAGAGGCGGCCGACCCCGGTGGTGCCCGGGACGATTCTCGTCGCCATCGCGCTCGTCGCGGCTCTCTCGCGGAACCTCTCGATCCCGGAGACCCTCTACGATGCCACCTGGCGCCTCTGGCCCTGGGCGTTGCTCGTGACCGGCGCGATCCTGGTGGTCCAGGCCGTCAGGGCGCGCCGCAGCCCATAGGAGCCTGTCCAAGTAACCAAATCGAACTGGTCGCCAAGAGGGTCACCCCCGTTCGCGGCGCGAGGAGTCTCCGAAGGGAGGAGCCTCGCGCCGCGGGAGCCGTAGCGAGGGAGGGATCAGGCGAGCGATCGAGCGCGCATCCGCGCGAGCCGATCGCCGGTGTGGCCGAAGGCCGCAGATCCCGAGCGAGCGGAGGCGACGGCTACCCGAGTTTCAGAACTTTCGGCACCGGCGGCCGCGCCGCCGCGGGAGGCGGCGGGGCGGCGCGGCGCTGCGTCAGGAGCCGCGCGGTCATCAGCAGGATGATCAGGGCGGCGGCGATCTCGACGGAGAAGAGACCCGTCGAGAGACGGTGATAGCGGTCGAGAAGCGCTCGAGACGGGTCGGCCGCCGGTAGAGTGTCGATCAGGCCGGGGGCTTCCTCGCGAATCCGGTCGATCGGCGGGATCAGAAGCTGGCGGATCACGAGGGCGGCGAAGAAGCCGAGCACCGGGAGCCGCGTCAGCAAGGACCGGGTCAGCTTCGCCGCGTCCTCTCGCGTCAGCAGCCAGGAGGTCACGAAGAGGACGCCGAAGCTCGCCTCGGCCATGAGGCACAGCCGCGACAGGATCTGGCTCAGGAGCTCGCCGGCCATGTCCCGAGTGGGCAGGACTCGGAAGACCGCCGGCGCCACGACGGCGCCGAAGAAGATGGGGGGCGCCAAAGCCAGAGCCAGCGCGCCCAGGTGAAGGCTGAGAAGGAAGGCCTGGAGGCGGGAGTCGAGCTTCATCTCCGGGGACTCAGGGCTCCGGCGCGTACTCCGCCGTGACGCGGGGAACCAGTCCGGCCGCGTGCGCCCGGTCGAGCAGCGTCTGAACGGCCTGCCGCCCCGCCTCGCCGTACTCCCGCGTCCAGGAGTTGACGTACATCCCGACGAACCGGTCCGCATTCTCGCGCGAAAGGCCGCGGGCATACCGCATCGCGTGGTCCAGGGCGGCTCCCCGGTGCGCCAGGCCGTACTCGATGGAGCGCGAGAGGGCGCGCGAGATGCGGCCGATCCGCTCCGGTCCGAGGTCGCGTCGGACGACGTTGCCCCCGAGCGGCAGGGGAAGGCCCGTCTCCTCCTTCCACCACCGCCCGAGGTCCACGACTTCCGTCAGCCCCTCGTCGCGAAAGGTGAGCTGGCCTTCGTGGATGAGAAGGCCGGCTTCGAGCTCGCCCGACTGCACCGCCTCCTGGATCCGGTCGAACGGAAGCGGCCGCGTCTCGACACCCGGCGCCCACAGCCGCAGCGTGAGCGCAGCCGTCGTCCAACGGCCGGGGGAGCCGATCGGGATCCGGCCCGCCGCGATTTCCTCGCGCGAGACCGGCTCCCGCGCTACGACGACCGGCCCGTAGCCGTCGCCGAAGGAGGCGCCGTGCGGGAGCAGCAGGTAGCGATCCGCCAGGTGCGCGTAAGCGTGGAAGGAGACGGCCGTCACGGCGAGCTCGCCCGCCATCGCGCGGCGGTTCAGGGACTCGATGTCGGAGAGCTCGTGGACATACGCGAGCCCTTCGGTGTCGACATGTCCCTCGGCGAGCGCGTAGAACATGAACGCGTCGTCGGAGTCGGGGCTGTGCGCGACGGTGATGGTGTCGGAAGAAGTCACGGGCGGATTCTACGACCGTCGCGGGAGCCGTGAGGCGTGTTCGACTTGACTTGCGCCCCGCGGATCGGGAGAATGAAGTCAAGAGAGCTTGCAAGGAAATCTTCTTGAATCCAACCGAGAGATACTTCTAAAATGAAATCGCCGGATGGGTTGCAGCCCACCCGGCGATTTTACAGACCGTATGACCCATCAATCGTTCGGCAGCGACAGACTGAAGGCGATACGCCCTTTCACGGGGGCGGAAAAACTAGCATCTCGCCCGAGGGCTGTCAATCGGCTGTCGGGAGGGAGGTGACGTAATGGCTACGAAGAAGAAGGCTGCGAAGAAAGCGAAGAAAGCGACCAAGAAGAAGAAGTAAGTCAACGACTTACAGCTTCGGACAGGGTTTCTCGGGGGCCTGCGGGCCCCCTTTTTTTTGCCTTGACTTTGCGGTCCTGAGGACAGGCCGCGTCCCCGACGCGGGCCTTGCTATATCTGCATTGATATAGTCTCCCCATGTCCCTCCCGCACGTCCTCCTCGGCCTCCTCCACGAGATCTCCCGCAGCGGATACGATCTCGCGCGGGCGATGCGCGAGGAGCTCGACCCCGCCTGGAGCGCCGGCTTCTCCCAGATCTACCCCGCCCTGGCGGGGCTGCGCCGCCGGGGCTGGGTCGCGTTCCGGGTCCTCGGGCCCCGGCGCGGACCCCGGCGCCACCTGTACCGGTTGACCGCCGCCGGGGGCCGGGAGCTGCGCCGCTGGCTCGGGGAGATCCCTCCGGCGCCCCGCCACAACGACGAGGGGCTCGCCCGCCTCGCCCTCTTGGACGCCCTCCCGATCCCGGAGCGGCGCAAGGCCCTCCTCGCCGCCGACGCGGCGCTCTCGACCGAGCTCGCGCGCCTGCGGGCACTGCCGCCCGCCAGCGGATTCCGGAGCCTCGCCCGCCGGGCGGCGATCGAGAAGCGCGAGGCCGTGCGCCGCTTCCTCCGCGCGGGCGGCGCCGCGGCTCCATCCTCCGAGACGGGGCCTCGACGCGAGGCGAGAAAAAAACGCTAGCAGGTCGAGGAGCGATGACGCGACGTTTGGAGGGGCGCTCGACGCGCCCACGTGAGCGAAGAGGCTGCCACGCCTAATGCCAACCGTCGTTCTCATGGGCCCTCGTAGCAAAGACTCTCGGCCGCCGTTCGCGAGCCGACCACAACGGAAGACCCACCGCAGTAGGCAGCGCTGGCCGGTGGCCAGCGCTCACCGCACGCCTGCGGCCGAAAGCCTCGAACCCGACGCCCCGACGGCCGTATGATCTCCTTGTCCGGACGAGGGGAGACCTCATGAAACACGGCTCGAAGGGCGGCTTCACGCGTCGCGATCTCGTCCGCGGGAGTCTGGTCGGCGCCGTCGGGGCCGCGATCGGCGTCAAGGCTCCCGAGGCCGGCGCTTCCCGAATCGGCCCCGGTCCCGCGCCGCTCGAGCTGACCGTCAACGGCGCTGTTCACCGACTCTCGGTCGAGCCGCGGGTCACGCTGGCCGACGCCCTCCGCGAGAGGATCGGGCTGACGGGGACGAAGGTCGTCTGCGGGAGAGGAGCCTGCGGCGCCTGCACCGTCCTCCTGGATGGCGAGACGATCTGCTCCTGCCTCCTGCTGGCGCACGAGGCGGCCGGCAGGCCCATCACGACGATCGAAGGGCTCGCTGCGGGCGGACGGCTGACTCCTCTCCAGGAGGCGTTCATCGCGGCCGATGCGCTCCAGTGCGGTTTCTGCACGCCCGGGATGGTTCTCTCCTGTCAGCGGCTGCTCGCGCGCAACCCGAAACCGACGCGGGGGCAGATCCGCGAAGCCGTGTCCGGCAATCTCTGTCGCTGCGGCACGTACAACCACGTCTTCGAGGCCGTCGAGCGCGCCGCCAGGGGGAAGAAGGCCGACGCCGGCACTCACGCTGATCTGTTCGCGTCCCGATTCCCGGCTCCTGACTCCCGACTCACCGACGATCCCCGCGTCGCGATGGCCACCCGCGAGGCCATGGACGCGGAGGAGGTTTGAGATGGCCGACAAGCTAAGACTCGGTTTCAACGGCGAGTACCAGGTCAAGGACGTCGCCATTGCGCTCGGCGATCCGGCGCCGTGGGACCCCTCGACGAAGTTCTCGGTCGTCGGCTCTCGAGTGCCGCGCCTGGACGGTCCGGCCAAGACGACCGGGGCGGCCCGATACGCGATCGACGTGCGCCTGCCGGGCCTCCTCTACGGAAGAATCCTCCGCAGCCCCCTGGCGGCCGCCACGGTGAAGTCGATCGATCTGTCGGCGGCGAAGGCGCTCGCGGGCGTGCGCGCCGCCCTGGCGCTGGCCGAGCCCGGCGAGAAGATCCGTTTCGCCGGCCAGGAAGTCGCCGCCGTCGCCGCGGAGACGCCCGAGCGAGCCGAAGACGCGCTCGCGGCGATCCGCGTGGCCTACGACCCGCTGCCCTTCGTGGTGACCATCGAGGACGCCAGCCGCCCCGGGGCGCCCCTGGTCTTCGAAGGCCAGGCCACGACCAAGAGCTCCGCCGGTGACATGCCGTCCGGCCGCAAGGCGCTACCCCGCGAGGGCAACGTTCTCGGGCCGCGGCTCACCAGCAAGGGCAACGTCGGGGAAGGCTTCCGCAAGGCCGACGCCGTCGTTGAAGGGACCTACGTCACGCAGGTCCAGACGCACAACGCACTGGAGACGCACGGCCTCGTCGCGCGCTGGGATGGCGACGAGCTGACCGTCTGGGCCTCGACCCAGGGCATCTTCTCGGTCCGCGACGAGCTGGCCGAGGCGATGAAGATCCCGGCGTCCAAAGTGAAGGTGATCACGGAGTACATGGGAGGCGGCTTCGGCGCAAAGTTCGGCGCGAGGATCGAGGGCGTCACGGCGGCCCGGCTCGCCCGGGAAGCCGGCGCCCCCGTCAAGCTGTTCCTCGACCGCAAGGAGGAGCAGCTCGCGGCCGGGAACCGCCCGTCCTCGGTCCAGTGGATCAAGGCCGGCGCCACGAAGGACGGGAAGCTCACGGCCCTGCATCTGATCGTGCGCGGGACCGGAGGCACCAACGGCGGCACGGGAACTTCGGGGCCGATCAAGAACATCTACGCCTGCGACAACCTGCAGGTGGAGGAGTTCGACGTCTTCACCAACGCCGGCCCCTCCGCCGCCATGCGCGCGCCCGGACATCCCCAGGGCTCCTTCGCCCTGGAGGCCACGATGGACGAGCTCGCGCGCGAGCTCGGCATGGATCCCCTCGAGCTGCGGATGAAGAACGATCCGTCGGAGGTTCGGCGCGAGGAGTTCCGGATCGGGGCGGAGAAGATCGGCTGGCAATCCCGTGACAGCCGGCGGGAGACGAAGGACCCGGCCGTGCGCCGCGGGGTCGGCGTCGGCGCCGCGGTCTGGTACAACACCGGGAAGACGGGCCCGCGCGCCACGGTCACGATTCACCGCGACGGGTCCGCCGGGGTCGAGCATGGCCTCCAGGATCTGGGGACCGGCTCGCGCACGATGGTCGCGATCGTCGCGGCCGAAGAGCTGGGGCTCCCGCTCGAGAACGTCTCGGTTCACATCGGCGACACGCGCATGCCGTTCGGTCCCGCCTCCGGCGGCTCGACCACGACGCCGTCGAGCGCGCCCACGATCCGGCGCGCCGCGTGGCAGGCCAAGCGCAAGCTGGCCGAGGCCGTGGCCCGGCAGTGGAAAGTTCCGGCGGAGTCGGTCGTCATCGCCGGCGGCACCGTCTCGGCCCCCGGCGACCCGGCCCGCAAGATCTCCTGGCCGGAGGCGTGCCGGCTTCTTCCCCACGAGGGCGTCGCGGCCACGGCCGACCGCGCCGAGAACCACGAGGACGCCTGGCAACGCTTCACCGGCGGAGCCCAGTTCGCCGAGGTCGAGGTCGATACCGAGACCGGGAAGGTCCGCGTGGAGCGGGTCGTCGCCGTCCACGATTGCGGCATCGTGCTCAACGCCCTGGCCACGGAGAGCCAGATCCAGGGCGGCGTGATCCAGGGCCTCTCGTACGCCCTCTTCGAGGATCGGATCCTGGACCGGCAGACGGGCCGGATGGTCAACCCCAACACGGAGCAATACAAGATGGCGGGTTCGCTCGACGTCCCGGAGATCGAGGCCATCCTCGTCCCCGTCTGGGACGGCGTCAACAACACGCATTCGGTGGGGATCGGCGAGCCCGCGGTGGTGGCGACCGCCGCCGCCATCGCCAACGCGGTGTCGCACGCCGTGGGTGCCCGGATCCGCCAGCTTCCCATCACGCCCGAGGTGGTGCTCGCCGCCGTAGATGAGGCCCGCGGGAAGGGAGGCCGGACATGAGACCGTTCGCCCTGGTCCACGCGCGCACCCTCGAGGAGGCGGCCCGCGAGTCGGCGCGGCCGGACACGGCGTTGAAGGCCGGAGGCGTCGACCTTCTCGACCGCATGAAGGAAGGCCTCGACAGCCCGAAGACGGTCGTGTCGATCGCGGGCATCGCGGGCCACGACGGGATCGAAACCGGGCCCCCGGGACGGATCGGGGCGCTCGCGACGCTGGCGAAGATCGCGGAGCATCCCGGCCTGCGGAAGATCTATCCGGCACTGGCGCAGGCGGCCGCCGGCGCGGCCACCCCTCAGATCCGCAACATGGCGACCCTCGGCGGCAACCTCGCCCAGCGCCCCCGCTGCTGGTACTACCGGCTCGAGGAGTTCGACTGCCGCAAGAAAGGCGGCGAGGACTGCTTCGCGCTGGAGGGCGAGAACCGTTTCCACGCCATCTTCGACACGGACTTGCTCTGCTGCTGTGTGCACCCCTCCGCCACGGGGACGGCGCTGCTCGCCTACGGCGCCGAGCTCGAGACGGTCTCCCCGAAAGGGAAGCGCCGGCTTGCGATCGAGGACTTCTTCTACCGGCCCACCGACGACGCGACCCGGGAAAACACCCTGGCGGGGGGCGAGATCATCGCCTCTGTGACGCTCCCCGTTCCCGCGGCCGGCGCGCGCTCGGTCTACCGGAAGCTCAAAGAGAAGGAGTCCTTCGACTGGCCGATCGTCGAGACCTGCGTGTCCCTGACGCTTTCGGGAGGTGTCATCGGAAATCCGCGCGTCGTGCTGGGCTCGGTCGCTCCCACGCCCCGTCGGGCGCCGGAGGCGGAGAAGATCCTCGCCGGCGCCCGTCCCTCGGAGGAGCTCCTCCGCAGGGCGGCGGAAGCGGCGGTCCAGGGGGCCAAACCTCTCGGCCAGAACGCCTTCAAGGTCCGGCTCGCGCGCGTGGAGCTCGAGCGGGCGCTGAGGGAGGCCTTCGCTTGAGCGACGATCCCCTGGCCCCCATGCGGCGTTTCGCCCGGCCGTCCACCGACGCGACGCGCGAGGCCGACCCGTTCCTCTGCCGCCACCTGCGCACGAAAACCTGGCTCTCGCCGGACACTTTCGGAGAGGGCGACCCGACCCGCTCGCCCTCGACGGCGCAGTACTGGTGCCTGAGGACGATGCGGCCGAGCGGGCCGGACGGCGACCTCGCGATTCCGGAGGAGTGCACGGACGAGCGGATCTGTTTCGAGGCGACGGTGGCGCGGGGGAACGACTCGTAGGGGGTCAGGTCTTAATTTTTAGGATTTAAAGAGACCGAGAGACTGATTGTCGAAGCGAGGCTGAAATCCCGAACAATGAAGACCTGACCCCATGAAGACCTGACCCCATGAAGACCTGACCCCGCTATCTTTTTTTCAGGTCCATCAGCACCTGGCGCGCCACGGCCTTGAGGGTGTCGAAGACGCCGCCTCCCGTTGTGGCCACGGCTTCGAAGGTCGGCTCTCGCTTGATGTTGAGCCTGCGGTAGAGCTCGTCGGTGGGCATCGCCGTCGGCAGGTCTCGCTTGTTGAACTGTAGGACGTAGGGGATCGTCGCGATCTCGTACCCCTGGTCCTTGAGGTTCTTGTCCAGGTTCCGGATCGACTCGATGTTGGCTTCTAGACGGGCCTCCTGCGAGTCCGCCACGAAGACCACGCCGTCCACGCCCTTCAGGATGAGTTTGCGCGAGGCGTCGTAGAAGACCTGACCTGGCACCGTGTAGAGGTGGAAGCGTGTCTTGAATCCCTTGACCGTGCCGAGGTCGAGGGGGAGGAAGTCGAAGAAGAGCGTTCGGTCCGTCTCCGTCGCGAGCGAGATCAGCTTGCCCTTGGCCGCGGGGTTCGTGCGGTCGTAGATGTACTGGAGGTTCGTCGTCTTGCCGCAGAGCCCCGGCCCGTAATAAACGATCTTGCAGTTGATCTCGCGGGCCGCGTAGTTGATGAAAGTCATCGGGCCGTCACGGAAAGATCGGAAGCCGCTGCCAGAGCGCTACTCCGAGAACAGACGATCGATGTCTTCGTCCGTGATCTCGGCGAAAGGCGAATCGAAATCGGCCTGGAGCACCAGCTTCTCCTTCTCGGCCTTCTGGGCGATCTCCTCGAAGATCTTCTCCAGCTCCGCCATCGCCCGCCGCACTCGGAGCCTCACGAGTCCGAGCGAAGTGCGCTCGTCGAAGATCACCACGAGGATGACCCGCTGGGCGACGATCGAGATGTGGATGTTGTCCTTCTCGCCTTCGTGGAAGAGAATGGAGAACTCCCGCTCTCCGATCAGGCGCGCGAGGCCGTCGGTGGCGGCCACGTTGCCGGCCGTCAGCGAGGCGAGCGAAGTCGTGTCGAGCGTCTCCAGGTCGCCGACGGCCGCGATTTGCTGGCCGTTCTTGTCGACGAGGAAAACGACGTTCGCATTCGCGTCGGACGCGAGCCGGTTGAGGGATTCCTTGATACTTCGGAATTCCTCGTCGTAGAGGACGAGGTCAGGCAGCGCCATCGATAACTGATTCTCCTGTGAGGACTTATTCTAACAGTATTCGCGTCACAGATCCCGCCGGTTCTCCAGAGATCGCGCCATGGTGACCTCGTCCGCGTACTCGATGTCCCCGCCCACGGGCAGACCGAAGGCGATCCGGCTGACGCGCACTCCGGAGGGCTTGAGCCTGCGGGCGAGATAGAGCGCGGTCGCTTCCCCCTCCACGTTCGGGTTGGTCGCGATGACCACCTCGCGGACCTCCGGAGTGACGCGGGACACCAGGCCCGCCACGTCGATCTGGTCCGGACCGATGCCGCGCAGAGGCGACAGCGCGCCCCAGAGCACGTGGTACCGGCCCCGGAACTCTCGAGTCCTCTCGATCGCCGCGAGGTTTCCCGGCTCCTCCACGACGCACAACAGACCGGGATCGCGCTCGGGGTCGGAGCAGATGTCGCAGGGGTCCTCTTCGGTCAGCGTGTTGCAGATCGAGCACCGGCTCACGGCCGCCCGCGAATCCACGATTGCGCGCGCCAGCCGCTCTGCGTCGTCGTCGGGCGAGCGGAGCAGGTAATACGCCAGCCGCGCGGCGCTCTTGGCTCCGATGCCCGGGAGCCGCTGGAACTCCGCGGCGAGCCGCTCGAGCGATTTGGGTGTTCCCGGCATCCGGGCGCTAGCGCATTCCCGGCAGCATTCCGCCGAGGAGCGAGGACGTCTTCTTCTGCACGGCTTCGTCGACCCGGCGGGAGGCCTCGCGCGAGGCGGCGAGGATCAAGTCCTGCAGCGTCTCGACGTCCTCGGGGTCGACGGCGGCCTTCTCAATGTGGACAGCCAGAATCTCCTTCTTGCCCGACATCTCGATCTTCACCATCCCACCCCCGGCGGTGGCCTCGACCTTCATCGCCGCAAGCTCCTGCTCCATCTTCGACTGCATCGCCTGGGCCTGCTGCATCATCTTCTGGATGTTCATGCGTTCCTCGAGGTTGAGGCGGCTCTTGCGCCGCCCGCGGGGGGCGTGCCCCTCCCCTACTCTTCCTCCTTGATCTCCGTCAGCTCTCCGTGGAACAGCTCCATCGCCGAGCGGACCATCGGGTCCGTCTCGGCGCGCGAGCTCGCCCGCTCCCGAGCGATCGTGGAACGCGGCACGTCGCGCGCGACCTTGCCCAGATCGCCGTCGGCGGGCGGCCCGGTCTTCAGGACGATGCGCATCGGCCGGCCGAAGGCCTCCCGCGCGACCTCCCCGAGGAGCTTCTTCGCCGCGTGGTCCTCGAGGGCTTCCTTGGCCGCCGCGCGGTCGATCCCGAACCGCAGCACCAGGTCGTCCCGGTCGACGAAGATCGACTCGGCCAGGCTGGCCTGCGCCGCCGTCACTCGCCGCCGCAGGTCGAGAAGGTCGTGAAAGCGCTCGATCGAATCGCCTCCGGCCGCTGCGGCCCTCCCCGGCGAGGGCTCCTCGGGCTCGGGTTCGACGGCCACGAGCGACACGATACGCGGCCCCGCGTCGCTCGGCCGAGGGGGCGGCACGGCGGCCGGCGCGGGCCTCGCGGCGGCGGCGTTGGCCCCCGCGATCGCTCCCTCGATCTCACGCAGCCGGGGCAGCTCCGCGAGCTTCAGCATGAGCATCTGGACGACCAGGCCCGGATCGTCCACGCGCCGGACCTGCTCTTCCGCCTGGAGGGTCAGGGACACGGCACGCAGGAGGTTCTCGTAGGGCATCGCCCGCGACATCGCCGAGAGCCGCTCGCGCTCGTCCTCCGGGGCCTCGGCCGCGGCTCCGGCGGCGGTCAGCAGCAGCCGGCGCAGGAAGGCGACGAACTCCTTGAGGACGTGCCGCGGATCGGCGCCGCCTTCCGTCAGGCGCGTCAGGTGGGAGATCGCGGCGGCGCGATCGCCCTGCGCCACGGCCGAATAGAGCCCCTCGAGCAGCTCCCGATCGACCAGGGCGAGGATCTCGGCGCAGTGCGCCTCGTCGACCGTGCCGCCGGCGAGCGTCGAGGCCTGGTCGAGGAGCGAGAGCGCGTCGCGCAGGCTTCCCTCGGCCGCGCCGGCTAAAACGCGCAACGCTCCCGGCGTGGCCTTGATCTTCTCGGCCTTCGCAACCTTCTCGAGCTGGCCGGCGATCTCCTTGACCGTCAGCGCGCGGAACGCGAACCGCTGACAGCGCGAGACGATCGTCAGCGGGATCTTGTGAAGCTCCGTCGAGGCGAGGATGAATCGGGTGTGCGCCGGGGGCTCCTCGAGCGTCTTCAACAGCGCGTTGAAAGCCTCGTTGGTCAGCATGTGGACTTCGTCGATGATGGCGATCCGAAACCGGTCGCGCTGCGGCGCGTAACGGACGGTCTCGATCAACTCGCGCGCGTTCTCGATCTTGCGGTTGGAGGCGCCGTCCATCTCGTGGACGTCGAGGGACTCCCCCCTCTCCAGGATCTCGCGGCATGAGGGGCATTCCCCGCACGGCCGCACGGTCGGACCCTTGTCGCAATTCAGGGCCCGCGCGAGCATCCGCGCCGTCGAGGTCTTCCCCACGCCGCGCGGACCGGTCAGCAGGTAGGCCGAGGCGACGCGGCCCTCGGCGATGGCGTTGGACAGAGTCCGCGCGACAGCCTCCTGGCCGACCAGGTCCTCAAACATCCGAGGGCGCCACTTGCGGGGGAGGGAAAGGTGCATCGACGGCATTCTAAGGCCGCGTCGAACGGCTGCAGAAAGCGAGGAATCCGGCGGCCGAAGATGAGCTCAGGTTGACCTGCGGCGCACGGTGGCGCCTCCTGATCGCTGCTTCCTTCCGGACCTGACGAGGTTCGGAGGCTTCCGTCGCACAGGGCCCGAACTCATCCTCGGCCGCCGGAAGAGCATTCTATCGCACACGAGTCCGGAGTCGGGAGCGGGGCTTTCGGAGAAGGATCCAGAGCAGGACGACGCCGAAGAGGAGGCCGACGGCGAGATCCACTCTCCGGAAGCCGCCCGCGGGCGGAGGCGGCCAGAGGTCGAGGGTCGACCCGATCGTGAAGAGCGTCGCGAAGAGCGTCAGCCAGATCGCTCCGGCGACGGCCAGCCGCGCCGGCCGCGTCACTTCTTCTCGTCGCACCGCTTGCGCACGAACTTCAGGACCGCCTCCGCGAGGTTTCTCGGAATGTCGCGCGGTTTGAGCATCTTCAGGCAGCGCCCCGTGGCCCGGTAGCTGGCGAGGAACTGGACGCACGGCGGGCAATGCGAAAGATGCAACTCGAGGTCCCGGCGCTCGGTCTCCGGCATCGAGCCGTCTTCGTAATCGACGAGGTACTCCAGGATGATGCGCTTGCAGGTGAGCGCGTCGTGCGTCAAGGGGCGGCCCTCCGTTCCCCGTCCCGGGGCACGCTCGCGATCTCATCCAGGCGCTCGCGCACGAAGAGCCTCGCGCGGTGGAGGCGCGACTTCAGCGCCGGCATCGAGATCTCGAGCGTCTCCGCCACGTCGGCCGGCTTCATCTCCTCGACGTCCACCATCCAGATCACATCCCGATAGGCTGGCGGCAGCTCACCGATGAAAGCTTCCGCGCGCTCGGCGAGCTCCTTCGCGATCGTTTCGTCCTCGATCCCCTCCACCCACGCGGCGAACTCCGGCGAGGCTTGATGGCCGTCGCCCTGGAAGCGCGGCAGGTAGTCTTCGAGCGAGACGGTCTTCGCGGGCTTGCGCCGGCGAGCGCGGCTGTAGGCGGCGTTCAACGCAACGCGGTAGAACCAGGAGAAGAACTTCTTCGACTCGTCGAAGGTGCCGATCTTCCGGTACAGCGTCAGGAACGCGTCCTGGGTCGCCTCCTCCGCGTCCTCGGCGTTCCGGAGCACGCCGTAGGCGAGGGAGTAGACCCTCCTGTGGTAACGCTCGACCATCTCTCGAAAAGCCTCCTCCTCGCCGCTTTTGACTCGCCGGACGAGGTCGAGGTCGACGGTGTTCTGATCTTCGGCCATTGGGATTACGTTCGTCGCGCCTTCCGAGGTTCGCCCGGGCATTCTACAGGCCACGCCCTGACCGGCTGCTCGACGCGCTGACTCGCATATCCCTGTCGCCGCGCTCTCCTAGCCTGTTGTAGGATTCCCCGCCCCGGGAGAGGTATTCGAGTGGCTCAAGGAGCACGCTTGGAGCCGACCACCAGAGGCAAACCCCCGGCAGTAGGCAGCGCCGAGCGCAGCTCGGCGCCCCGCCGCGCTCTCCTAGCCTGTTGTAGGATTCCCCGCCCCGGAGAGGTGTCCGAGTGGCTTAAGGAGCACGCTTGGAAAGCGTGTGTGCGCAAAACGTACCGGGGGTTCGAATCCCCCCCTCTCCGCCACGCTTCCAACCCCTTCCATCCTGTAACCCTTCAATCGGCGTTACACTGAGGCCGGTGCCGGATGATCGAAAAGTCAAAGGCTGAGAAAACCGACTTCCCGTTCCTGGCGGGCCATCCCTGCCTCGACTTTCTGAACACCCGGCCGATGGTCAAGGGGCACGTCGTGGAGCTTCTCGGTGCGTTCGAGGACTTCGTGCGCTGGCTGACCCGATCCGGCCGCCTCGAGCCCCGCGCCGCCGCCGACGCACTCAAACGGTGGGGCGAGGGGCCTGACGGGACGCGCGTGGCCGAGCGGGCCCGCAGCTTCCGCGAGACGCTCCGGCAAATGGTCGACGGGATCGTACGGGGCCGCGGTGTTGCGACAGAGGGGATCGCCGCCATCAGCTCGATCCTCGCCGAAAACGAAGGCACTCTGCGTCTCGAAAAGCACGCAAACGGCTTCCGGACGCGCTTTGCCTCGCGTCCCACGCAGCCGATCGCGCTGCTCGGCACCGTCGCCGAAGCCGCCGCGGATCTTCTGAGCGCCCGCGACCTGCGCATGATCCGCCGGTGCGGGAATCCCGACTGCCTCCTCTACTTCTACGACGCGACGCGCAACCACCGCCGCCAGTGGTGCGCCATGGGGACCTGCGGCAACCTGATGAAGGTGCGGGCCTTTCGGAAGAGGCACCGCAAGTGACGCGCCGGACATTTCGAGGAGGGAACCGAGGTCAGACCGCACTTTTCTCATTGCCGCTCGGCACCCGCGACCCTCGCCCGGATCCGCCGGTGCGGGTTTATCGCGCGCGATCGACTCGCTCCCGCTCGTAACGCTCCTGCAACTCCGGGTAGCGCGACGGAACGTACGTCAGAAAGAGCCCCCGGCGCGAATGCGCGCCGCGATTGGGGCCGCTGCGGTGCGGCGTCAGGCTGTGGGACAGGGCGACGTCGCCCGGCTCCAACACGAGCAGCAGGCCGCGACGCCCATCCACGACCGACTCGTCCGTGTCGAGGGGCGCGTCCGGGGGCCCCGGCGCCCGTTCGCGGTGAAGCGCGGGGAACACTTCGAGGGTGCCGCTGGCGCGGTCGAACGGGTCGAGCGCGACCAGGGCGTTGACGTACTCGTCGGCGGGGAGGCCGAGCGACTCCCAGTACGGATAGTCCTGGTGCAACCCGTAGCCGAGGGTCCCCGGCCGCTTCGCGATGAGCTTGGACCTGAACGGTATCGCCGTGCCGTCGAGCAGTCGAGACGCGGCGGCGATGAGCCGCGTATCCAGAGCCAGAGCCTCGAAGACGGGCGAGATGTCGAGGACCGGATCGATTCGATCCGCGATCTCGCCGCCGTCGACGCGACCGCGCCACAGCACGCGCGCGTTCCCGCGATCGGCGGGCACGCTCGCCCAGAGGCGGTCGGATTCGTCTGTCCACACGCGCGATTCCTGGAGATCGAAGAGGCCCTTCACGATGACGTACCCGTCGCGCCAATAGGCCTCGACTTCCCCGGGCGCGAGCACGTGCCCCCGCCTCGTCATGGCGTCGCCGCCTCTTCGAAGTCGAGGACCCACT
Organism: Thermoanaerobaculia bacterium; assembly: GCA_046716885.1. Taxonomy (GTDB): domain Bacteria; phylum Acidobacteriota; class Thermoanaerobaculia; order UBA5066; family Gp7-AA6; genus DAHUXD01. Next base: position 19,720 of record JBKJWL010000238.1, read on the forward strand.
CGGTCTGGCGTACCAACAGGCGGTACCCGGCTCGGGGGTACACGACGAGACCCGGCTCACCGTCGAGGGCGAAGCAACCGGTGGCCGCGAAACCTTCCTCGGCGGCGAGCCCCGCAAAGCGCACCGCTGTCGCCGTCGCGACCCCGCGGCGCCGGTGAGCGGGATCGACGACGAGGTTCTTCATCCGCAACAGGCTTCCGCACGGCGCGGTGCAGACCGCGCCGACGATTTCGCCGCCCATTCGGATCAGGTATGGCCGCATGTAGCCGGCGAAGTGCTTGCGGCGCTCCATTGCGACCCAGAGCTCCGGGTTTATGGAGTGCCCGTCCGGGCCGAGCCCCGCGCGATGCATGAGCAGGCGCCGCGCCGACCAGCTCCTCTCGTCCTCCGCCGGCACAAGCTCGATCTCGATTCCGCCGGCGCTGACGCCGGCCGCCCGCACGAAGCCGAACTCGACGCGCGGCCTGTATCCGCGCCGCTCGAGGGCCCGCTCCAGCGGCGCGTGCGGCGCGTCGAGATAGAGGCGGGCACGCGGGCTCCGGAGCGCCCGCAGCCGCCCTTCGACGTCCCCGAGCCACGCGTCGGCGTCCGACGCGGCCTGCCCAGCGTCGATCCGTTGCACAACGCACCCCGCTGCGAGAGGTTCAGCGCCGCGAAGCGCGGCGATCACTGCGCCCGGCACGGGAAACAGCTCGGCGTCCGCCTCGAAGTACCGCCGGTCACTCTCCAGAAGGTCTCGGGCCCACGCGCGCGGGCCGAAATCCGGCGCTTGCCCGGGGCTCGTTTCGCGGCGCTCCACCGATTGCGGCTCCAAGATCAGGGCGACTCCGGGGCCGCCGCCATGCGCCGCAGTGTCTCGAAGCTGTAGATCCCGTCGTTGTGGCCGTCCGCCCAGTCGATCTGGAGCGCGTACGAGCCGACGAGTCGATGGGCGACGGCCTGGAAGGCGCGCGGCGTCAGGGGCCGCTCGGGGCCCTTGTAGAGGTTGCCGAGCAGATCCTTCTCGCCGCGGCACATCGCGCACGGGCACTCGCGGCGGAGCTTCTCGAGCGGGAAGTAGCTTTCGCTCCCGTCGCCCCAGACGACCGCGAGCTCGTTGCCGACCAGCAGGATGTCGCGAGGGACCGCGGTCACTTCAGCCCTACCGCGACGAAGAGATCCGACAGGATCCGGTTATAGGAGTATGCGTACGTCTTGCCGTCGTCGGCGATCGCGGGAGGGGCCACGTTGGAGATCCCGGCGGGGTCCGGCGGGGTGAGCTCCTTCCAGAGCTCTCGCTTGCCCGTGGCCACCTCCAATCGAAAGATCCTGGCCGGGTACGTGCCCCGCTTGTACACGTAGATGGACTTCCCGTCGGGGGTCCATCCCATCGCCGTCTCGTCGGTCTCCACCCCGGGGATCGGCGTGGGTTCTCCTCCGGACAGCGGATACAGGTAGCGCCTCTGGTCGGGCCCGACGACCGCCGCGAACCGGCTGTCCGGAGAGATGCAGCGCGGCGGGGCGCGGTATCCCGGCGGGCTCAAAGCCCGCGGCTTGGCGTCGATGCTGTCGAGCACCCAAAGGCGCACACCCCGGCCGGCTTCGCTGGCCGTCAGGAGAATCCGCTTGCCGTCCGGAAACCAGGTCGCGTTTTCCAGCCTCAGTCCTCCGGTGGCAATCGGCCGTGACTCGCCCGCTCCCGTGGGAAGGAGTTGAAGCCCCGGCGTCGGAGCGGAAAGGATGGACAGGGCCCAGCGGCCGTCGGGCGAGATCGACATCGGATTCCCGTCCCCCAGTCTGACGGGAGGCTCCCCGTCCATGCGGCGGGAATAGGCCGAATACCCCGGTCCCCCTCCCTCTCCCGTCTCGCTGAAGACAAAGACGGAGCCATCGGGCGCGATGTCTCTCACCGAGGACCAGTCGAGCCACGAGAGATCTCTCTCCTTCACGTCGCCCGGCACGAAGGCCAGGATCCCGGACCGCAGGGCGTCGTGGGCGACGAGTGCTTTTCCGTCGCGCGACACGTCGTGAAGCGTGAGATTGCCCGTCACGCGAGTCAGGATCCGGCGCGAACCGGACAGCGAAACGGCGTAGACCCCGCGATTGCCCCCGGTTTCGGCCGCCGAGAACCAGACCTCCTTACCGCCGGGCGACCAGGCCAGCCCGCCCTCCGTCGAGAAGGGGCCCGCGAGCTGGCGATGTTTGCCCGCGCGGTCCACGACGTCGACGGTTCCTCCGTCATCCCCCAGCGTCGGATGATTCTGGAATGCGACCCGATCTCCGTCGGGCGAGACGCGCGGATTCGTGATCCACCCTTCCGTTTCGAAGAGGACCTTGCCGATGGGGTATTCGACGCGGCACCGCGGCCCCGCGAACCTGACCACGGCCAGCGATTGCCCGTCCGGGCTCCAATCCGCCCACTGAACGTCTTCCAGGACCTCGCGCGGCGTGCCTCCGCCCGTGACCCCGATGCGGGCCAGCGTGCCGCTGCGCTGGAAGGGGCCTGCGAAACGCCGGTTCAAAGACACCGCCATCTCTCCCGAGGGGGAGATGGCGAGGATATCGGCCGCCTTCAGGCCGAAGGGGCGCGCCTCAGGGCTGTCGAGACGGGACACGAAAATTTCGACGGGTCGTCCTTCCCACGTCGCGGCGTAGACGATCGTCTGACCGTCCGGAGCGAAGCGGGCCGAGTAGATCTCGCCACGCTGGAACGTGAGCTGCTGGAACGACGGTGGCGGAGTGACTCCCGCTTTCTTGCCGGCCGTGAAAGCGGCGACGCCGACGGCCGCGGCCAGCGCCAGCGCGCCCACGACCCAAGGCCAGACGCGCTTCGCCAACCGGGCGGCGCCGACTGGCTGTTGGCCAGTTGCCTCGGCGGAGACGGAAGCCTCGGAGAGGTGGTCCCGGATCGAGACGAGGTCCCGCGCCATGTCCTTCGTCGTGCCGAACCGGTCCTCCGGGTCCTTCGTCAGACATCGCTCCACGATCCAGCGCACGGGCGCCGGCACGTGCGCGTTCAACTGCACGACAGGCACCGGCTCCTCGCGGATGATCGCCGTCAGGGTCTCCGCCGTCGTCCCACGCTCGAACGCACGCTTGCCGGTCGCCATCTCGTACAACATCGAGCCGAACGAAAACTGATCCGACCGGAAATCCGTCGGCCGCCCCGCGGCCTGCTCCGGCGACATGTATCCGACCGTCCCCATCACCATCCCGGGACGCGTCGGATCCCCAGCCGCCGTCTGGAGACTCGACACCTCGTCCGACTCCGGCGTCATGAGCTTGGCCAACCCGAAGTCCAAGATCTTCGCAAACCCGTGCTTGGAGACCATCACGTTGGCGGGCTTCAGGTCCCTGTGCACGATTCCCGCGGCGTGCGCCGCCGCCAGCCCGTCCGCGACCTGCGTCGCCAGCTCCAGCAGCTTGCGCGTCGGCACGGGCCCCGACGCCACCAGATCCTTCAGCGTGCCGCCCTCGATCAGTTCCATCGCGATGTAGACCGTCGAGTCGGCCGTCCCGATATCGTAGATCGTCAAGATATTCGGATGCGACAAAGCCGAGGCCGCCCGCGCCTCACGCTCGAACCGCTCCCGCCGCTCCGGATCCGCCGCCAGCTCCGACGGCAACACCTTGATCGCCACTTCGCGCTTCAACCGCTCGTCCCGAGCCCGATACACCTCCCCCATCCCGCCCGCGCCAATCGGCGCGACGATCTCATAGGGACCGAGCTTCTTTCCGGCGGAAAGGGTCAAGGCGGGAGATTCTATCCGGGGATCACTTCACGCCGTCGACGACGTACATGTCGGAAAGCGTGCGCGAGTAGCCGTAGACGTATTCCTGCCCGTCGGGCGTGGGAATGACCGGCGCGATGTCCTGGATTCCCGCGCCGTCCATGGGCATGAGCTCCCTCCAGAGCTCCCTCTTTCCGGTCCTGACGTCGAGCTTGAAGACTCGCGATGGGACGTCGCGGCGGCGAAACACGTAGAGGAACCGGCCGTCGCTGCTCCAGCTGGTCGCGGTCTCGTCCGGCGCGAGACCCGGGATCGACTGCGGCTCTCCCCCCGCGAGGAGGTAGAAGTACCGCCTTCGGTCTGGCCCGATCACGACGACCGACTTGCCGTCGGGCGAAACGGTCCGTGGCACCAGCCTGTAGCCTTCGGGGGTGAGCGCGCGAGGAGCGCCGCCGGCGACGGGGATGATGAAAATCCGGCTTCCGCGGCCGGGCTCGCTCGCCGTGAAGACGATGGCGCTGCCGTCTCGCAACCAGTCGGCTGACGACTCGACCACGAGCTTCCCCGTCGGCAGAAGCTTCTTCTCGCCCGCTCCCGTCGGGTAGAGCCAGAGCTCTGGCGTCGCGGCACGCGCCGTGTTGGCCGTCACCCACCGTCCGTCCGGGGAGATCGACAGCGCGACACCGTCGCCCAGTCGCACCGGCGCGGACCCGTCCGTCCCCCGGATGAAGCAGGAGTAGGCGGGGCCCGAGCCCTCTCCGGTCTCGGCAAAGAGGAACGACTTGCCGTCCGGCGTCAGGTCGAACGCGGCCGACCAGTCGAGCCACGAGAGATCCCGTTCCTTCGCGTCTCCGGGTCCCCGGCCGAGCACGCCGATCCGGATCACGTCGTGCGAGACGAGGACCCGACCGTCTTTACCGATGTCCTGAAGCGTCAGGCTCTCCGTCACGCGCGCGAGAAGACGCTCGACGCCGGCCAGCGTGACGGAGTGGAGGGCGCGGTTGCCTCCGACGCGCGTTCCGGTGAACCACACCTCCTCGCCGTCCCGCGACCAGGCGATGCCCTGGACCGATGCGAAGACGCCCGCGAGGGTCGTCGTCTTGCCGGCGCGATCCACGATCACGACCGAGCCGCCGTCGTCACGCCGGATCGTATGCTCGAGAAAAGCGACGAGATCGCCTTTGGGCGAGACGCGGGGATGGCTGATCCAGCCCGCCGTCTGGTACAGCACCTTCCCGGCGGGAAACTCGAGCTGCTTGCGCGAGTTGACGTCGCGCACGAGGGTAAAGCTCTTTCCGTCCGGGCCCCAGTCCGCCCATTCCACATCGGTCGAGATTTCCCGCGGTGCAACACCGCCGGATACGCTGACCTGGGCGAGCGTTCCGGCCCGGATGAACGCCTCCTCGATGTGCCGGTCCAGAAACACCAGCATCTCTCCGCTTGCCGAGATCGAAGCCACATCCGCCCCCACGAGCCCGAAGACTCGCGACTCGGGGCGGTCCGTGCGCGTGGCGAACACCTCGACGGGCTTCCCGTCCCAGGCGGCGGCGTAGATGACCGTCTGGCCGTCCGGGGCGAAACGTGCCGTGTAGAGCTCGCCCCGGCGGAAGGTCAATTGCTGGTAGTTCGGCGGCGGAACGAAGCCGGCCTTCTTGCCGTAGCGATACCCGGCCGCCAGACCCGCGGCAAGGGCGACGGTCGCGGCGATGAGGGCCGGCCCGACCCATCGCGCCCTCTTCGGCGCGGCCGCCGGGCCGACTACGCCGGACGGCGCCGAGACGCCCGAGAGCGATTCGAGGTCGAAGGCGACGTCGCGCGCCGACTGAAATCGCTCCTCCGGGTTCTTCTCGAGGCAGTGGCGCACGATCCGGTCGAGCCCGGGGTGGATCTCTTTGTTGGTCTGCGACAGGTCCGGCGGCTCCTTCGACAGGATCGCCGTGATCGTGTCCGCCGCCGAGTCCCCGCGGAACGCGCGCTGGCCGGACAGCATCTCGTACAGGATCGTGCCAAAGGCGAAGAGGTCCGAGCGCGCGTCGGCGGCCTTTCCGCGCACCTGCTCGGGCGCCATGTACCCCATCGTCCCGAGAACTACCCCGGGCTCCGTCCCGCCCGAGACCGTCTTCAGATCGGTCTGGCCGCTCTCGACGCTCTCCGGCTTGAGCTTCGCCAAGCCGAAGTCCAGGATCTTGACCCGCCCGTCCTTCGTCAGAAAGAGGTTCTCGGGCTTCAAGTCCCGGTGCACGATCCCCTTCTCGTGCGCCGCGGCCAGACCCTTCGCGATCTGCACCGCGTAGTCGAGCGCCTTCCTCACCGGCAACGGTCCCGACAACACCCGATTCCGCAGCGTCTCGCCCTCGAGCAGCTCCGTCACGATGTACGGCGCGCCCTCGTGCATCCCGAAGTCGTGGACCGCGGTGATGCCGGGATGGTTCAAGACGCCTGCCGCCCGCGCCTCCTGCTCGAACCTCTTTAAGCGGTCCGGATCCTGCGAGAAGGACGCCGGCAGAACCTTGATCGCGACCTCGCGCCCCAAGCGCGGATCCCGCGCGCGGTAGACCTCTCCCATGCCGCCCGCGCCCAGAGGCGCGAGGATCTCGTAGGGGCCGAGCCGCGAGCCGGCAGCGAGCGTCACTTGAGTCCTTCGACGAGATAGAGGTCCGAGAGCGTCCGGTTGTAGGCGTAGATGTAGGAGTCGCCGCTCGGCGCCGGAAGAGGACTCACATCGGAGACGCCCCCGGAGTCGGCCGGCGTCAACGACCGCCAGAGCTGCCGCTGGCCCGTGGTCACGTCGACTCGATAGACATTGGTCGGAATTTCTCCCCGGTGGTAGACGTAGACGGAACGAGAATCCGAAGCGAAGCCCGCAACGGAATCGTTGACGTCAACGCCCGGAACGGCCGTCGGCTCGCCTCCCGCAAGCGGGTAGAGATAGGTCTTGCGGTCTGGCCCCGTCACTACCGTCCAGACGCCATCCGGAGACACGACCCTGAGCCCTCTGTACCCCTCCGGCGTCAGGGCGCGCGGCTTTCCGCCCGGAAAGTCTCGCTCATAGAGTCTCGGCCCTCTTCCCGTCTCGTTGGCCGTGAAGAGGAACTTCTTGCCGTCGGGGAACCAGCAGGCGTTCCAGGCGGAGAGGCCCTCCTTCGGGAAGACCCTCGCTTCGCCGGCTCCGGTCGGGTAGGCCACCAACTGCGGGTCCGTGGCGGGACGCTGGATCGCGATGGCCCATTTTCCGTCCGGCGACAGGGCCTGGCCGAAGCCTTCTCCGAGGCGCACCGCCGGAGAGCCGTCGGTCTTCCGAACGTAGACGGAGTAGCCCGGTCCCCCTCCTTCGCCTCCTTCCGTGAAAAGCACAGTCCGGCCATCTGCGGAGATCGCGGTCGGCAGGGAGTAATCCAGCCACGTGAGATCCCGCTCCTTCGACTCGCCCGGGGGAAGGCCCCGCATCTCCTCGCGAAAGGTGTCCCTCGTGACGAGCATACGGCCTTCGGCCGAGATGTCACGCAGCGTGAGGTTCCCCGCGGTCCGGGAGCGCAACCGGACGTCGCCGGAAAGGGACGCCGAATAGAGAGCACGAAGCGAGACCTCCGCGGCGGTAAACCAGACCTCCGTTCCGTCCGGTCTCCAGGCGAGTCCCTGCGCCGAGGCAAACGGCTTGGAAAGCGTCTTCTTTCGCCCGGCCCGGTCCACGACCGTGATCGATCCGCCGTCGTCGGTCAGGGAGGGATGGTCGATGAAGGCCACGCGGTCTCCCGCGGGCGAGACGCGCGGATTGCTGATCCATCCGCTCGTCTTCCACAACACCTTCCCTATGGGATACTCGAGCCGAATTTCGCCACGATCCGCCCGAACGACGGCGAGGTCCTTGCTATCCGGCGCCCAGTCCGCCCACTCGACATCCTCCAGGACGTCCCGGGTGGCGCCTCCGGCAATGGAAACCCGGGCGAGCGTCCCGCTTCGCCGAAAGCCTCCGGCAGAGTGGCGGTTGAGCGACACGGCGGCCTCGCCGAGTCTCGAGATCGCGAGCACCTCGGCGCCCGGGAGACCGAAGGGACGCGATTCCGGGCTCTCCAGGCGGCCGACGAAGACCTCTACCGGATTGCCGTCCCAGGCTGCCGAGTACACGACGGTCGTTCCATCCGGGGCAAAGTGCGCCGACAGCATCTCGCCGCGTCGGAAGGTGAGCTGGCGGAAGGAGGGCGGCGGCCGGTCACCCGCCTTCCGACCTGCCAGGTAAGCCGATACGCCGACGACCAGGGCAGTCGCGAGGACCGCGCCGGTGACGAAGGGCCAGATGCGGCGTCTCTTTGCCGCCGCGTACGGCGCGGCGACGGCGCCCGTAGGCGTGGAGACGTTCGAGAGCGACTCCAGGTCGAACGCGACGTCTCTGGCCGACTCGAAGCGCTCCTCCGGGTTCTTCTCGAGACAGTGCCGGACGATCCGATCGACGCCCGGATGAATCTCCTTGTTCGTCTGCGAGAGGTCCGGCGGCTCCTTCGTCAGGATCGCCGTGATCGTGTCCGCCGCCGTATCCCCCCGGAACGCCCGCTGCCCCGACAGCATCTCGTAGAGGATCGTCCCGAACGAGAAGAGGTCGCTGCGCTTGTCCGCCGGCTTCCCGCGCACCTGCTCGGGCGACATGTAGCCCATCGTCCCGAGCACGACCCCCGGCTGCGTGCCGCCCGAGACCGTCTGCATGTCGGTCTTGCCGTCCTCGCCCGTCTCCGTCTTCAGCTTCGCCAGTCCGAAGTCGAGGATCTTGACCCGCCCGTCTTTGGTCAGGAACAGGTTCTCCGGCTTCAGGTCCCGGTGCACGATCCCCTTCTCGTGCGCCGCCGCCAGGCCCTTCGCGATCTGCACCGCGTAGTCGATCGCCTTGCGCACCGGAAGCGAGCCCGAGAGCAACCGGGCCCGCAGGGTCTCTCCCTCGAGCAGCTCCGTCACGATGTACGGCGCGTCGTCGTGCGTTCCGAAGTCGTGGACCGCGGTGATGTTCGGGTGATTGAGAACCCCGGCCGCCCGCGCCTCCTGCTCGAAGCGTTTCAGGCGGTCCGGGTCCTGCGAGAAAGACGCCGGCAGCACCTTGATCGCGACCTCGCGGCCGAGCCGCGGATCCCGCGCCCGGTAGACCTCCCCCATTCCTCCGGCCCCGAGAGGCGCCAGGATCTCGTAGGGACCGAGGCGCGCACCGGCCGCGAGCGTCACTTCACTCCCTCCACCAGGAACAGGTCCGACAGGATGCGATGGTAGCTGTATGCGTAGCTCGAGGTGTCAGCCGTCAGGACGACCGAGACGATCTCGACCACGCCCGCGGAATCCGCGGGCATCAGCTCCCGGACACGCGACTTTTCCGCGGAGACGAGGTCGAGCCGGAAAATGTGCGACGGGAGCTCTCCGCGTCGGAAGCCGAGGAGAGATCGGCCGTCCGAGGAGAAGCGGATCGGACGGTCGTCGGGGCCCAGGCCCGGAACCGGCTCGGCCTGCCCGCCTTCGAGGGAAAAGAGGTAGTGCAGCTGGTCCCCGCCCTGAGCCACGACGCGCTTGCCGTCCGGCGAGACCGGGAACGATCCGATGGCGATTCCTTCGGGTGTGATCGGCGCCGGCTTTTCGCCGTCGAGGCTTTGAACGAAGAGACGCACCACGCGCTCGGGCTCGTTGGCGGCGAGCAACACGCGCTTGCCGTCCGGCATCCAGCTCGCCCGGTGGATGTTGAGCCCGTGCGAGGGGAGCGTTCTGGGCTGTCCCGCCTTCACGGGCAGCAGAACCAGCCGCTTGCCTCTCTTGGGCGTCGCATCCGCGGACGGATCGGAGGCCGCGAGGGAATCCGACGAGGAATCGAGACTCAGCGAGAGCGCCCAGCGCCCGTCGGGCGAGAACCCGCATGCGGTTCCGTCGCCGAGGCGGACCGCGGGGGAGCCGTCGGTCTTGCGCAGGTAAACGCCCTGGCGCGATCCGGCGCCCTCCCCCGACTCGTCGAAGAGCAGGAGCCGGCCGTCCGCCGTCAGGTCCCGCACGAGCGACCAGTCGAGGTGTGACAGGTCCCGCTCCTTCTCCTGGCCGGACGGCAGGCCGACGATTCCGACCTTGCCGTTGTCGCTCGTCATGAGGATGCGGGAGCCCGTCCCCGCGTCCTGGATCGTCAGCTCGCCGGGCGTGCGCGCGAGCAGCCGCTCCTGTCCCGAGAGCGAGACCGCCCAGATCGCGCGCGCCACGCCGACGCGCGTCCCCGTGAACAGGATCTCGCCGTCCGCCGACCAGGCAAGACCATACGCCGTCATCCAATCCGTCGAGAGCGTCGTGAGCTTGCGCTGGCGATCTACGGTCGCGACCGAGCCGAAGTCATCTCCCAGGACCGGATGGTCCAGGAAGGCGACCAAATCCCCGCGGGGAGACACCCGCGGGTGGCTGATCCAACCGGCCGTCTCGTAGAGCACAGTTCCGATCGGGTACTCCAGGCGCGTCTTCCCGGCCTCCCTCACGACCACCGCCAGGCTCGAGCCGTCCGGCGCCCAGTCCGCCCACTGCACGTCGTCGAGGAGCTCCCGCGGCGCCCCGCCCCCCGGAGGCGCCTGCGCGAGCGTGCCGCTCCAGATGAAACGGCCCGCCCAGCGGCGTTCGAGCGAGACCGCCATCTGACCGGAGCGGGAGATCGAGAGCACCTCCGCGTCGGGCAGCATGAGGGGGCTCGACTCGGGGCTCTCGGGGTGCGTCGAGAAGAGGCGGAACGGCTCCCCGTCCCAAGAGGCCCCGTACACGACCGTGCGGCCGTCGGGAGGGAACCGCGCGGAGAGGATCGTCCCACGGCGGAAGCTCAGGCGCTGGAACGTGGGCAGGGCCGGTTCGGCGTGCGCCCGAGGCGCCTCAACCGCGAGGGTTTCGCCCGAGCCGATCTCCGAGAGATGTTCGCGCACCATGGCGAGGTCCCGCGCGAGGTCGCGGGTCGACGCGTAGCGCCCGTCGGGCTCCTTGGAGAGGCAACGTTCCACGATCCAGCGGAACGGCGCCGGGACTCGGGGGTTGACCTGCGCGATCGGCCGGGGTTCCTCTCGGATGATCGCCGTCAGGGTCTCCGCGGACGTGTCGCGGCGAAACGCGCGGCGGCCCGTCGCGAGCTCGTAGAGGATCGAGCCCAGCGAGAACTGGTCGGACCGGAAGTCGACGGTGCGGCCGCTCGCCTGCTCGGGCGACATGTAGCCCACGGTTCCCATGACCATCCCCGGCCGTGTTCCTGTGGCGGCGTCCGTCGAGTCCGGCAGGGGAGCCTCGACCAGCTTCGCAAGGCCGAAGTCCAGAATCTTCACGTAGCCGTCGCGCGACACCATGACGTTCTCGGGCTTCAGGTCCCGATGGACGATCCCCGCCTCGTGGGCCTTTGCGAGGCCGTCGGCGATCTGCACGGCGATGTCCAGGAGCCGGCGCGGAGCCAACGGCTCGTCTCCGCAAAGCTCGCGCAACGTGACGCCCTCGACGAGCTCCATGGCCGTGTAGAACGTCGAGTCCGACGAGCCCACGTCGTAGATGGAGACGATGTGGGGATGGTTCAAGGCCGAGGCGGCGCGGGCCTCGAGCTCGAAGCGGCGCAGCCGGTCCCGGTCGCCGGCGACCTCTCCCAGCAGGACCTTGATCGCGACCTCGCGCCCGAGGCGCGAGTCCTTCGCCCGGTAGACCTCCCCCATCCCTCCCGCGCCCAGAGGCGCGAGGATCTCGTAGGGCCCGAGCTTCGTGCCGGCGGCGAGCGTCACTTCAGGCCTTCGACGAGCTGGAGGTACGAGAGAATTCGAAGGTAGCTGTACGCGTAGGTCTTACCGTCCGGCGTAACGACGACGCGGCTGATGCTGCTCAGCCCGGCCGTGTCCGAAGCCGCGACCTCTTTCCAGGGATCCAGGCGGCCGGAAGCGACGTCGTACCGAAAAATCCTCGAGGGTATCGTGGCCTCCTCCTGGCAATACAAGGTCCGGCCGTCCGCCGTGAAGCGGATAGGTCGATACGCCATCGTCAGACCGGGGAGCGCCGTGGGCTCTCCACCCGCGAGCGGATACAGATAGAGCCTGCGATCGGGCCCGCTGACCGCGACGGCTTTCCCGTCGGGCGTGATGGCTCCTCGGAACATCGAGTACCCCTCGGGAGTCAGCGCGCGGGATTTTCCTCCCGCGAGGTCGCGTACATAGAGCCGGGTGCCGCGTCCGGCCTCGCTGGCGGTGAAGACGATGCTCTTTCCGTCCGGGAGAAAATCCGCGTTGAAGGGATCGGTGCCCTCGCGCGACAGCGCCCGCGGCTCGCCGACGCTCGTCGGCAGGAGGACGATGTGCGCCTCGGGCGTCAGGACAATCGAAAGCGCCCACGCACCGTCCGGGGAGAACGCTTCGGTCGCACCCGCGCCCAGACGAACCGCCGGCGAGCCGTCGGTCTTGCGGATATACGCCGAGTAGCCGGGCCCTCCCCCTTCGCCCGACTCCGTGATCAGCACCATGCGCCCGTCCGAAGAGATGTCGGTCACGAGCGAATAGTCGAGCCAGGAGAGCTCTCTCTCTTTTTCGTCGCCGGGACTGCGTGCAAGGACACCGAGGCGTGCGCTTTCATTCGTCATGAGCACACGCCCTTCCTTCGAGATGTCGCGGATGGTGCTGATCCCGGGAACGCGGCCCACGAGGCGCACGTTTCCAGACAGCGTCACGGCGTGGACGGCACGGTTGAAGCCTCCCTCGGCCGCCGTGTACCAGATCTCGGTGCCGCCTGCTCCCCAGGCCAGTCCTTGCACCGTCGCGTAGAGGGGAGTGAGGGTCTGTTTCTTGCCAGCCCCATCGACGAGAGCCACCCGGCCGCCGTCGTCGTTCTGGAACGGGTGATCGATGAAGGCCACAACGTCTCCCTTCGGGGCCACGCGGGGATGGCTGATCCAACCGGTCGTGTCGTAGATCGCCTTGCCAATCGGGAACTCGAGGCGGTTCTTGACGCCCACGTCCCGCACGATGGCCAGGCTCTGGCCGTCCGGGCTCCAGTCGGCCCACTGGACGTCGTCGAGGATGTCTCGGGGAGCTCCCCCCGCGATCGAGATGCGCGCCAGCCGCCCGGTGCGCACGAAGGAGTGCGCCACCCGGCGATTGAGGGAGACCGCCATCTCTCCCGACTTCGAGATCGAGAGCACCTCGGCTTTCTCGAGCCCGAAGGGCCGGGATTCCGGGCTCTCGGGACGGTTGATGAAGACCTCGAAGGGCGCGCCCTCCCAGGAAGCCGAATAGACGACGGTCTGGCCGTCCGGAGCGAAGAGCGCGCCTCCGACCTCGCCGCGACTGAACGTGATCTGGTGAAACTCGGGCGGATCCACGACGCCGGCTTTCTTGCCGGCGGAGTACACGAAGGGGCTCACGATCGCGGCCCCGAGGAGCGCAGCCAGCACCAGGGCCGGCCAGCGTCGCCGTTTGCCCTCCGCCGGGAGCGCTCGGGCCCCGGTCATCGTGGGCGCCGAGACACCCGACAGCGCTTCGAGGTCGAACGCGACGTCGCGCGCCGACTCGAACCGCTCCTCCGGGTTCTTTTCCAGACAGTGCCGCACGAGCCGGTCGAGCCCCGGATGGATCTCCTTGTTCGTCTGCGAGAGGTCCGGCGGCTCCTTGGACAGGATCGCGGTGATCGTGTCCGCCGCCGTGTCGCCCCGGAACGCCCGCTGCCCGGACAGCATCTCGTAGAGGATCGTCCCGAAGGCGAAGAGGTCGCTGCGCTTGTCGGCGGGCCTTCCGCGCACCTGCTCCGGCGACATGTAACCCATCGTCCCGAGCACGACCCCCGGCTCCGTGCCGCCCGAGACCGTCTTTAAATCCGTCTGGCCGCCGTCTTCTTTCTCCGCCTTCAGCTTCGCGAGGCCGAAGTCCAGGATCTTGACCCGCCCGTCCTTCGTCAGGAACAGGTTCTCGGGCTTCAGGTCCCGGTGGATGATCCCCTTCTCGTGCGCAGCCGCCAGGCCCTTCGCGATCTGCACGGCATAGTCGATCGCCTTGCGCGCGGAGACAGGTCCCGCACCGAGCCGGCCGCGCAGGGTCTCGCCCTCGAGAAGCTCCGTCACGATGTACGGCGCCCCGTCGTGCATCCCGAAGTCGTAGACCGCGGTGATGCCCGGGTGGTTGAGCACTCCCGCCGCCCGCGCCTCCTGCTCGAATCGCTTCAAGCGATCGGGGTCCTGCGAGAACGACGCCGGGAGGACCTTGATGGCCACCTCGCGCCCGAGCCGCGGATCGCGCGCCCGGTAGACCTCCCCCATCCCTCCCGCGCCGATCGGCGCGAGGATCTCGTAGGGACCGAGGCGCGTGCCGGTGGAAAGCGCCATCTATTCGAGCCCCTCGACGACGTACAGATCCGCCAGGCTCCGGATGTAGGAATACGCATACGCTTTTCGGTCGGGCGTGATCCACACCGGCCCGATCGTCGCGATGCCGGCCGGATCCGGAGGCATGAGCTCCCTCCAGAGCTCCTTGCGCCCGGAGCGGACGTCGAGCAGCAAGACCCTCGCGGGCACCTCGCCTCGCCGGCGCACGAACAGAGAGCGACCGTCCGCCCAGACGTCCGCAACGTCGCCGGCCACCAGGCCCGGGATCGGCGTCGGCTCGCCTCCATCGACCGGATACAGGTAGAAGCGTTGATCGGGACCAACAACGGTGACCACCCTTCCGTCCGGTGACACGCCCCTCCCGAACATCCGGTAACCCTCGGGCGAGATGGCCCGGGGCTTCGCATCTTCGATCCCCTGCACCCATAGGCGGGCGCCGCGTTCGGGCTCGTTGCCGGAGAAGATCATCCTGCGTCCGTCGGGAAGCCAGGAGGCCTGCTCGATTCGAAGGCCGCTCGCCGGAAACGTCTTCGGCTCTCCGATGCCGATCGGATACAGGACGATCCGCTGGTCCGGGACCGCTCCCACGATCGAGAGCGCCAGCCGCCCGTCGGGAGAGAGACCGTACGTCGTCCCCCGACCCAGACGCACGGCGGGCGATCCGTCGGCCTTGCGCACGTAGACGGAGTAGCCGGGCCCGCCCCCTTCTCCGCTCTCGTCGAAGAGGAGGGTCCGGCCGTCGGGCGATAGATCTCGGATGAGAGACCAGTCGAGCCACGAGAAGTCGTGTTCCTTCTCCGCGCCGGGCACGAGCGCGGAGATCCCCTGCCGGGCCTTGTCCTGGACGATCAGCACGCGGCCGGCCTTCGAGACGTCCTGGATCGTGAGACCGCCGGTCCCCTGGGTCAGCACCCGCACGCGGCCGGCGCGCGTCGCCGCGTGAAGCGCCCGGTTGAACCCGACGGATGCGCCCGTGAACCACACCTCGGATCCATCGGGCGACCAGCAGAGCCCCTGGGCGCTCGCGAAGAATCCCGAGATCGTCCGGCGCTTGCCCTTGCGGTCGACGATCGCGGCCAAACCCCCGTCGTCTCCCCTGACGGGATGGTCCAGGAACGCGACTTCGTCGCCGCGCGGCGAGACACGCGGGTGCCCGATCCACCCGGCCGTCTCGTACAGGACTCGGCCGACCGGGAGCTCGAGCCGGACCTTTCCGCCGACCTCGCGGACGATCGCCAGGCTCTGCCCGTCCGGGGCCCACTCGGCCCACTGGATGTCCTCGAGAATTTCCTTGGGGGCGCTTCCACCGGTCATTCCGAGACGGGCGAGCGTGCCGGTTCTGGTAAAGGGGATCGAAACGCGGCGGCCCAGCGAAACCGCCATCTCTCCGGACGGGGATACGGACAGCACCTCCGCTCCGGACAGACCAAACGGGCGCGACTCGGGGCTGTCGAGACGAGAAACGAAGATCTCCATCGGCCTTCCGTCCCAGCTCGCCGAGTAGAGAATCGTCTGGCCGTCCGGCGCGAACCGCGCCGAGCCAATCGTGCCGCGGCGAAACGTGAGCTGCCGAAACGACGCCGGAGCGACGTCTCCCGCTCTCTTGCCGGCCCAAAAGGCCGCCGCCATTCCCGCCAGCGCGACCGCGACGCCGACGAGCAGCGGCACCCGGCGGCGCCTGAAGGGCGAACGCGTCTCCGCTGCCGCCCTTGGGGTGGAGACCCCGGAGAGCGCCTCGAGGTCGAACGCGAGGTCGTGCGCCGAGTGGAACCGCTCCTCCGGATTCTTCTCCAGGCAGTGGCGCACGACCCGCTCGAGCCCGGGTTCGACGTTCTTGTTCGTGGCCGAAAGGTCCGGCGGCTCCTCCCGGAGGATCGCCGACATCGTCTCGGCCGCGGAGTCCCGATGGAAGGCGCGCGAGCCGGAGAGCATCTCGTACAGGACTGCCCCGAACGCGAAGATGTCCGAGCGCTGGTCCGCCGGCTTTCCCTTGACCTGCTCGGGAGCCATGTAGCCCAGCGTGCCGAGGACCACGCCGGGCTCGGTCCCCGGCGTGGCCGTCGGGAGATTCGTCTGCGGGCTGGTCTGGCCCTCGAGTTCGGTCAATTTGGCGAGGCCGAAGTCCAGGATCTTGACGCGTCCGTCTTTGGTGACGAACAGGTTCTCGGGCTTCAGGTCCCGGTGCACGATCCCCTTCTCGTGCGCCGCGGCCAGCCCGTGCGCGATCTGGATCCCGTAATCCGTCGCCTTGCGCACGGGCAGGGCGCCGCCGGAAAGACGCGCCCGCAGCGTCTCTCCCTCCAGGAGCTCGGTGACGATGTACGGCGAGCCGTCGTGCGACCCGAGGTCGTAGACCGCGGTGATGTTGGGATGGTTCAGGCCTCCTGCGGTCTGCGCCTCCTGCTCGAACCGGTGCAGGCGCTCCGGGTCCTGCGAGAAGGACGCCGGCAGCACCTTGACCGCGACCTCTCGCCGAAGCCGCTCGTCCCGCGCCCGGTAGACTTCGCCCATCCCTCCCGCGCCGATCGGCGCGAGGATCTCGTAGGGGCCCAGACGCGAGCCTGCGGAAAGCGGCATGAGGCGCGGGAATTCTACGACGGACGCGGACCGCGCGGCGGAGTCATCGACTCGGATCAGTTTTTTAGGACGAAGGTGACTTTTAGAGTCACCCGATACTCCGAGACTTTCCCCTTCTCGACGACGACCTTCTGCGACTTGATCCATGCCGACCGGACGTTTTGCAGGGTCTTGTCGGCCCGCTTGATCCCCGCGTCGATGGCGTCCTCGAAGCTCTTCGACGACGCAGCGATGATCTCGGTGACTCTCGCGACGGACATGATTCCTCCTCGTCCCGGTAGAGCCGGGACGGGCACAGTCTAATCACGAGCGGGACGCGCCCGGCTCAATTTTCGGAGGTGACAGCTCTACTCGTATCGCAGGGCTTCGATCGGGTCCAGGCGCGAGGCCTTCACGGCCGGGTAGAGGCCGAAGAAGATGCCGACCGACAGCGACACGACGAGGCCGAGCACGATCGACCAGAGCGGGGTCTCGGCGGGAAGGGCATCGAAGACTTTCTTGACGCCGGCCGGCACGGCGACGCCTACGACGACGCCGATGATCCCTCCGATGACGGAGAGCGTCGTCGCCTCGGTCAGGAACTGCAGGACGATGTCCCGCCGGAAGGCGCCCACGGCCTTACGCACACCGATCTCCCGCGTGCGCTCGGTGACCGAGACGAGCATGATGTTCATGACCCCCACGCCGCCGATCACGAGCGAGACGAACGCGATGAAGATCATGGCCAGCGTGATGCCTCTCGTGATTCCCTGAAAGCTCTCGATCATCTTGTCGGGCGTGACGATGCCGAAGTCGTCCGGCTGATCGAACCGCACGTGGCGGCGGATACGAAGGACCTGGCGGGCTTTGTCGATCAGCACCGCGACTTGTTCCGGCCGGTGGGGAACGGCGGCGATCCGGAGGGCGTCGCCGTCGGAGCCGCCCACCGCAATCCAGGGGAACCGCCGGTCGAAGGTCGTCAGCGGCATGACGACGAAGTTGTCCTGCGACTCGCCGAACATCTTCCCCTTGCGCTCGAACACGCCGACGACGATGTAGAGATCGTGGCCGAGGCGGATCCTCTTGTCGAGGGGATCCTCGCGGGGGAAGAGCTTCTCCCGGATGTCGTCGCCGATGACCAGGACGGCGGCCGCGTGCTCGACGTCGGTCGCGGTCAGGAACCGTCCGTGGCTGACGAAGCGGCTCGTCGCCACCGCGTAGGGCTCCATCACGCCGAAGACGCGGGGCGACTGGACCTCATTGTCGCGGTGCTTCAGGTGGTAGTCGGAGTTGTCCCAGAGGTAGCGCTGCGGCGAGACGGCGCGCGCCTCGGGAACGGCGGCCCGGATCGCGGCGGCGTCTGCCAGAGTCAGGTCTCTGCGCCGCAGCTCCCCGTCGGGCCGGTGGCCGCCCTGCCCGAAACGCGGGTCGTACTTCTGGAACATCACGAGCGTGGCGCCGAAGCTCTGAAAGCTTCTCACCATCCCGTTGTTGAACCCGGTCACGATCGAGACCATGGCAATGACGGTCGCCACGCCCACGACGATCCCGAGCACGGTCAGGCCGGCCCGCAGCTTGTGGGCGCGCACGGCGAGCAGCGCGAACCGCAGGTTCTCGCCGAATCCGCGGCGCAGATGCTGGAAGAGGGAGCTCAGAGGGTGACTCTAGCCGAGGACAATTCTCCGCTCTCGTCGGCGCGTCGAGCGCCGCTCAAACCGTCACTCGTAACGCAGCGCTTCGATCGGGTCCAGGCGGGAGGCCTTCACGGCCGGATACAGGCCGAAGAAGATTCCGACCGACATCGAGACGATGAGGCCGACCAGGATCGCCCAGATGGGCGTTTCAGCCGGAAGCGCGGGGAACACGGCCTTGATCGCCGCCGGGAACACGACGCCGACCACGACGCCGATGGCGCCGCCGAGGAGCGACAGTGTCGTCGCTTCGGTCAGGAACTGCAGGACGATGTCGCGCCTGAACGCCCCCACGGCCTTACGCACGCCGATCTCCCGCGTCCGCTCGGTGACCGAAACGAGCATGATGTTCATGACGCCGACACCGCCGATCAGGAGCGAGATCATCGCGATGAAGATCATCGCGCCCGCGATTCCGTTCGTGATGCCCTGGAAGCTCTCGATCATCTTGTCCGGCGTCAGGATGTAGAAGTCGTCCTCGGCGTCGAAGCGCACCTGCCGGCGGGCGCGCAGAAGCGCGCGCCCCTTCTCGACGACGATCGGGACCTGGTCCGGGTGGTACGGCACGGTCGCGATGTGAATCGTGTCGCCCCGGCTCGTCTTGATCTGCGGAAACTGGTGGTCGAAGGTCGAAAAGGGGATCAGGAACCAGTGGTTGCTCGAGCCTCCGCCGAAGTCGCCCTTCGACTCCAGGATGCCCACGACCGTGTACTTCCAGCCGTTCAACTCTACGGTCTTGTTGAGCGGGCTCTCGTTCGGGAAGAGCGCCTTCTGAACGTCCTGGCCGATGACGGCGACTGTCGACGAATGCTCGATGTCCGCCTCGGTGAAGAACCGCCCGTGCTCGACGAAGTGGTTGTTCGCGAGCGAGTAGTCGGGATAGACGCCCGCGACCGTCGGCTCGGTGGACTCGTTGCCCCGGTATTTGACGCTGACGTTCGTATCCCACAGGTAGCGCTCCGGGGAGACCGCGCGGATCTCGGGAATCTGAGCCTTCAGCGCCAGAGCATCGTCCAGCGTCAGGTCCTTGCGGTTCCGCTCGTCGTCGGAGCGGTGGCCCGGACCGAAGCGCATCGAAAACTTCTGGAACTGCACCAGGGTCGCCCCGAAGCTCTGAAACTGGCGGACCATGCCGTTATTGAACCCCGTGACGATCGAGACCATGGTGATCACGGTGGCCACGCCGACCACGATGCCCAGCACCGTCAGGCCCGCCCGCAGCTTGTGCGCGCGAACGGCCAGCATCGCGAAACGGAGGTTCTCTCCGAAGCCGCGGCGCAGGTGAGAGATCAGGGATGACACGGTTGGCTCACTCGTACCGAAGGGCTTCGACCGGGGGCAGCTTGCTCGCCTGATTCGACGGAATCCAGCCCGCGAGCAGGCCCGTCACCGTCGCCACGGCGATGCCGAGAAGAATGAAGGAGGGACGCACCTGCGCCGGGAAGACCTGGTTGACGGCGAAGGCGATCAGGGCCCCGAGGATGACGCCGATGATCCCGCCGACCGACGACAGCATCGCCGCCTCGAGCAGGAACTGGCGGCGGATGTCCTTGCGCCGCGCGCCGAGCGCGCGCCGCACGCCGATTTCCTTGGTCCGCTCGACGACGGAGACGAACATGATGTTCGCGATCACGATTGCGCCGACCACCAGCGAGATCCCCGAGATGAGGATCATCAGCAGGAAGGCTCCCGCCGAAATGCCCCTCCACAGGGTCTGGAGGAGCTCGGCCGTGACAAGGCCGAACGGGTCGTCGTTCTCGAATCCGGTCTTGCGCAGCGCGCGGAGAATGGTCCGCACCTCGTCGGTGGCGGCCGTCACGCCCTCGACACCCGCCTTGGGCTTGATGAAGATGCCGATGTCCTCGGTGGGGGCGATGTGCTTGTGGAACAGGGTGAGCGGAATGAAGATGACGTTGTCCTGGCTCTGCCCCATCACGCTGCCCTGCTTGGCGAGAGTCCCGATGATCTTGACCGGATAGCCGTCGATCTTCATCGTGCGGCCGATCGGGTCGATGTTCGGAAAGAGCTCGTCCTGGACGTCCCAGCCGATCACCGCAACCGCCGCGGAGTGTTCGTACTCGGTCTGGGTGAAATAGCGCCCGTTGTCGATGTCGAAGCTCATCGCCTCGACCATGTTCGGCGTGTGGCCCTGGATCTCCACCTGGGGGAGCTTGTGCTCGCCGTACTTGACCGGGCGGCGGCGGTCGCCCCGCGCCCCGACGCTCGCGCAGAGCCGGCACTCGCGGCGCACGATCTCCATGTCGGTGAGCGTCAGGTCCTTGCGTTTGCGCGCCATCAGCCACTCTTCGCGGCTGGTGATGATCCCGTACTTGGTGAAGATGACGATGTCGGGGTTCAGACCGATGATCTTGTCCTTGACGTAGGCGTTGAGGCCCGAGATGACCGATACGACCCCGACGACGGTGGCGACCCCGATGATGACGCCGAGCAGCGTCAGGAAGGCGCGCAGCTTGTGGCGCGTCAGCGCCGCCGCCGAGACGCGGAAGAGCTCCGAGGTCGTCACGCGGGTTTCGAACCGCCCTTCTTGTCGCCTTCCTTTTCGATCAGGACCTTGTCGCCCTCCTTGATCTGCCGCAGGACCTTGAAGGGGCCGGTGACGATGTCCTGGCCGACTTTGGGGCCCTTCTTCACTTCGATCATGAGCTCGCCGGCGATGCCTGGCTCGACCTTCTCGAAGACGAGCTTGCCGTCTTTGACGGTGTACACGCCCTCTTCCGTCTCGGGCCGGGAGGCGGCCTTCGGGGCCTTGTCCTTGGCCGGCACGTCTCGCACGACGAGCGCCTGGATCGGAATCGTCGTCGCGCCCTGGCGCCGGCCGGTGACCACGTCGGCGGTCACGGAAAAGCCGGGGCGGATCGTGGGCGGCGGATTGTCGAGCCGGATCTTCACCTTAAAATTGATCGCTTCGGAGTTCGCCGTCAGCGACAGCAGGTCGGGGTCGTTCTTGGCGATCGGCGAGGAGCCCACCTCGGTGACCGTGCCCTCGAACTTCTGGTTCGGATACGCGTCGATCGAGAGCGTCGCCTTCTGCCCGGGCGTCACCTGCGGCACGGAGGTCTCGTCGACCATCATCACGGCCTCGACTTCGGCCATGTCGGAGACCGTCATGAGCTGCGTCCCGGCGTTGTTCATGGTTCCGATGACCGTGACCTCGCCCTCCTTGATCGGGAGAAACGTCACGATGCCCTCGAGCGGCGAGGTGACCGTGGTCTTCGACAGCGAGTCACGGCTCGCCGCCAGGTCGGCCATCGTCGAGCGCATGCGCTGATCGGTGGCGGCGAGGTTGGCCTGGGCCGTGTCGTAGGACGCCCTTGCCTTCTGGAGCTCGGCTTCCGAGAGGATTTTTCCCTTGAAATTCACGTTGGCGCGGTCGTAGTCGCGCTTGGACTGCTCGGCCGTGGCGCGGGCCGCCTGGAGGTCGCTGCGCATGGCCGCCAGGCTGGCTTCCCGCCCCTGGGCCTGGGCGGCGAGCTGGGCGCGGTCGATCTGGAGCAGGAGCTGCCCCTTCTTGACCTTATCGCCCTCCTTGACCGCGAGGTTCACGATCTGGCCCATGACGAGGGCCGACAGGTCCACCTTGCGGCGAGCCTGGATCTTGCCGTTGGCCGTCACCTTGGAGACCAGGTCCATCTTCTCGACCTTGGCCGTGGTGACCCGGGGGACGTTCTTGTCCCTGCCGCGGATAAACGCCGTCAGGGCGCCAACGACGACGACACCCCCCACCAGCCCCAGAATGATTTTGGTCCTCTTCGACATCCCTCAACCTCCGGCTGAACGCGGTTTTCCAGCGTATGGTGTTCTACGAAAGGGGGGTGCGAAAGTTCAGGCCCCCCAGACCATTGAAAAGGCTGGGAGTTTTCGTTAGCCTCTCGCCCCCTGCGCCCATAGCTCAATTGGATAGAGCGTCTGACTACGGATCAGGAGGTTGGGGGTTCGACTCCCTCTGGGCGCACCACCGACTCCCGGCTCTCGATTCCTGACTGGGGTAGCCTCCCCTCCATGCCCTTCTCCCCGGACGACGAGCACTTCATGGGCGAGGCACTGGCGTTCGCGCGGATCGCCTATGCGGAGCAGGAAGTGCCCATCGGCGCCGTCGTCGTCCGAGGGGGCCGGATGATCGGACGGGGCCGCAACCGCCGCGAGCGCCTTTCCGACCCCACCCATCACGCCGAGATCGAGGCGCTGCGTGAGGCGGCCCGGGAGGCCGGGACCTGGCGCCTCGAGGACTCCACGCTCTATGCCACGCTGGAACCCTGTCCGATGTGCGCGGGGGCCGCCGTCAACGCCCGCATCGCGCGCATCGTCTACGGCTGCACGGATCCCAAGGCCGGCTACTGCGGCACGCTCGGCAACATCCCGCAGGACGCGCGCCTCAACCACCGCTGCGCCGTCGAAGGCGGGCTGCTCGGCGAGGAGTCCGCGGGGCTGCTCCGGCAGTTCTTCCAGGCGAAACGCATTGGCGGAGAGGGTGGGCTTTGACGCCGTGCTCCGCACGACGTGCCCTACCGCCGGGGGGATACCTCTGGCGGTCGGGTGAACCCACGACTCGGGGCGGACTCAGACTGTTGGCGGAGAGGGTGGGATTTGAACCCACGAGACCCTTTCGGGCCTACCGGTTTTCGAGACCGGCCTGATCAACCACTCCAGCACCTCTCCGCAGTGGTGGAACGGCGCATCCTAGCCGATTCGCCGAGTGAAGTCAGTTTCGGAGAGCTCCCGTGTTGAGTCGCAGGCGAGTAAGCGCCGGCCTTCGGCCGACGCTGCCTACTGCTGGGGGTCTTCCTCTGATGGCCGGCTCGAGACCGGCCTGATCGACCACTCCAGCACCTCTCCGCAGGGGTGGAACTCGCGAGCCGACCACCGAAGGCAACCCCTCGTCAGCAGGCAGCGCCGCCCTTGGGCGGCGCTCATCCTGGCCGATTCCGCCCGCTGAAGTCAGCAGCCGAAAACCGCCGCTCGACGAATCCGTAATAATGGCGAGCTCCGCATGGAAAACGCGATCGAACTGACGCACGTCTCGAAATCCTTCGGCCGTTTCAAGGCCGTGGACGACCTGTCGCTCCAGGTCCCCCGGGGAACCATGTTCGGGCTGCTCGGGCCAAACGGCGCCGGCAAGACCACGACGATCCGGATGATCATGAACATCACCGCGCCCGACAGCGGCGAGATCCGGATCCTGGGCCGCCCGATGGACCGCGCCATGCAGGACCGCATCGGCTACCTTCCCGAGGAACGCGGCCTCTACCGGAAGATGAAGGTGATCGATCATCTCTACTTCCTCGCTGCCATCAAGGAGGTCTCGCGTGACACCGCCAGAGAGCGCATCGCAGCGTGGCTCGATAAGATGGAGCTGCGGCCCTGGCTCAACAAGAAGGTCGACGAGCTCTCCAAGGGCATGCAGCAGAAGATCCAGTTCATCGCGACAATCGTCCACGATCCCGAAATCCTGATCCTCGACGAACCGTTCTCGGGCCTCGATCCCATCAACGTTGCCCTGATGCGCGACTACTTTCTCGACTTCCGCGCCCGCGGCAAGACCATCATCTTCTGCACGCACGTGCTGGAACAGGCCGAGAAACTATGCGATGAGATCTGTCTGATCACGCGGTCGAAGAAGATCCTCGAGGGCTCGCTGAAAGAGCTGAAGCGGCGCGACTCCGAGGGGCTGATCCGCCTTTCCGCCGACGCCACGCTGGCCGAAATCGGGGGTCTTCCCGGCGTGGCCACCGCGAAGGCCGCCGACGGCGGCTTCGTGATCAGCCTGGCGCCGGGTGTGGACCGGCGCGAGTTCCTGAAGCGCGCGCTCGACCGATTCCCGATCGAGGCCTTCTCCAACAGAGAGCCGGACCTGGAAGAGATCTACCTCGACGCAGTCAAGGGCGCCGGTCTGGAAGAGACCCGCGCCATCGAATGAGGCCGGAGTGAACTGGAAAAAGATCTTCGCCATCATCCGCCGGGAGTACCTCGAGCGGGTGCGCACCAAGGCCTTTTGGATCGCGACGCTCCTGATCCCGGTGCTCTTCCTCGGGTACATCGCCATCCAGATCGCGATCTCGCGGAAGACCGGAGGCGAGCGCAAGCTCGTCGTTCTGGACCCGACCGGCGCCCTCTACGCGCCGCTGGCCCGGGAGCTCGCGGAGACCGAAGTTCGCGAGAAGAAGGAAGCCTCCGGCTCCCGCGGCCCGCACTGGGAGCTCGAGCAGCACCCCGTCGCGGGCAGCCTCGCCGAGACGAAGGAGGCTCTGCGCAAGCAGGTCCTCGAAAAGACGATCAACGGCTATCTGGTCCTCGATCCCGCGCTCCTCCAGAAGGAAGAGGTCGAGTACTACTCGACGACCGTTTCGGACTTCATCGCTCTCAACCAGCTTCAGTCGGCGGTGAATCGCGTCTGGATGCGTCAGAAGATGGCCGCGCGGGGGCTGCCCGCCGACCTGACGGCGGAGC
Source organism: Thermoanaerobaculia bacterium (assembly GCA_046716885.1). Taxonomy (GTDB): domain Bacteria; phylum Acidobacteriota; class Thermoanaerobaculia; order UBA5066; family Gp7-AA6; genus DAHUXD01. The sequence continues at coordinate 44,463 of JBKJWL010000238.1, forward strand.
TCGAGAAGAGCATCAACCTCCGGCCCTTCAAGGTGACCCAGAAGGGCACGTCCGAAGAGAAGGGCGCCGGCATCCTGGCGGCCCTCATCTTTCTCATCCTCATGTACTCGACCTTCTTCATGTACGGCTACCAGGTCATGCGGGGAGTCATCGAAGAGAAGAGCAGCCGCATCGTCGAGATCATCATCGCGTCCGTGCGGCCGACCGAGCTCATGCTCGGGAAGATCATCGGGATCGGCCTCGTCGGCCTCACACAGTATTTTGCCTGGTCGCTCGTCGCGATGAACCTGTCGCTGCCCGCCATCGCCACTCTCCTTTCCGGCGGCGGCGACCTGGGCGTGCCGCGCATCCCCCTCTCGATGCTCGGCTACTTCATGCTGTTCTTTCTGCTCGGCTATTTCCTGTACGCCAGCATCTACACGACGATCGCCGCGCCCTTCAACACCGATCAGGAAGCCCAGCAGTTGGCCATGATCCCCATGATGCTCATCCTCAGCGGGTTTCTCTTTTACCCGGCCGTCATGAACAACCCCAATGGCGGTGTGGCCGTGTTCTTCTCAATCTTTCCGTTCACCGCCTCGCTCGTGATGTTCTTCCGCACGGCTCTCTCGGAGCCGCCTCTCTGGCAGATCGCCCTGTCGATCGCGCTGCTGATCGCGACGACGGTCGCCCTCGCCTGGTTCGCCGGCCGCATTTATCGCGTTGGCATCCTGATGTACGGCAAGAAGCCCACGATTCCCGAGATCCTGCGCTGGGCCCGCTACTCTCCCGGCAAGGCCCCGCAGCCGGAGGTCAAGCGGGCGTCCTAATCCGGCGCGGTGTCCTGGGAGGAGGGTTGCCGGCCCTCACTCCCTGTGCTACTTTTCCCGCCCCGTTCGGCCCATTCGTCTAACGGTTAGGACGCGGCCCTCTCAAGGCCGAAATACGGGTTCGATTCCCGTATGGGCTACCACGATCTTCCGCACTCGTAAGTGCTTGCAGCACCAAGGGTTCGCAGGAAGGACTTTCCTCTACCCCATGTGGGAATCGAACCCTAAGGCGACGAGCGAGTCCGCTGCACGCGCTTGTTAGCTGGCTCGCCTTGGAGCTTGGCAGTCTTTAGGTTGCGCCGGGCATCTGTTTGCAATGGTGGCGAGTGTGAATCGCGGTATACCTCACGAGGTCTTCGACCGACACGGTACCGAAAGCGCCCACCACGACGTGTTGGCCACTGGCGGCCCGTCTACGGCATTCCTGGTCGAACCTGGCGAACGCCCCTTCCAGGCGGACGCGCGCCTCAGCCGGCGTGGCCGGTCCGCTAGTAGGGTTAAGCGCCTTGTGGGCCTTAAACCCCTTCGGAAATACGCCCTTCTTCAAGGTCCGGTTGAAGATCAGTCTGGCCAGCGGGCGCAGGAGCAGGAGCAGGAAAGCGGGGGGCATCGGGATCGACGGAGCACCGGAAACGATGTTGGCCCCTTCTTCCAAGCCACCCGCCACATGCTCCACGACCTGGCTCGGCGACCATTTCCCCGGCGCGCGCGGCGTAGTCCAAGTCGCCGCTGATCTCTCCGCAGCCGAGACAAGGTCGAGGACGGCGGCGCGATTGTCCGCAAGCACATCATTGATATCAGCCATGGTAAACCTCCAGTGAACCGGTAATCGCCCTGAACGAGCCAACTAACGGGTGGCGGGTCAGCGGCGAGTGACGAGCCGAAGGCGAGGAACGAGTCCGCTGCACCCGCGTGTTAGGCCTCGGCCACATTTGCAACCTTCCTTCGCGCCCGAATGAATACTGACGCCGCCAGCGCCATCGTCCCAATGCCCCACGCGAAAGTGTCCCCCCTGTATTCACGGTTTGCGGCTTCTCGGACGATTGTGGCAGTCGGGTGGTCCCGGAGGTAGTTTTGGGCGAAAGGCTCGCTGACGCTAAGGTGAAACCACAGGGTGAGTAGCCCGCAGATAAGCAGAGTGCTGCCCAGAATCACGTGAGAAGGAGCGAAGCGGCGATTCCGGCCCAGGCTCGAGCCACCCCTAGATCTCCGAAAGAGAGATGCCAACTCGATCACGGCTAGAGCCACGCAGATCCAAGCGAGCGGCCACAGAATCGCCCTGTAAGGAGGCCCGAGCGAGACGTGAATCGGGTCAAAGGTCATGGAGGGTTGCTGGTCCTCCCGAGGCCTAACATGTGCTTAGACAGCCCAAGTTTTCGACGCAACGCCGCTGTGGCCGCAGTCTAGTAAGCCACCGGGGGTCAGTTGGGCTGCAGATTCCGCCGCCTAGCTCTCGGGCCACTCGTGAACGCCGACTTTTCGCCATCAGTCTTCGAGGGCTCTCTTCCCGAATTCTACGCCCCAATCCCTTGTCGGGCAGTCGTTAACGCCATCGGACGGAGGTTCCTCACAGGGCGCGAAGTGTCGATTCCGCCCATTATTCTTCGCGAGGCGGACGCAACCGAAGCCAATGCGAGATCAGCAGTCTCGCAAGTGCTCTTACTGCACTTTTGAGCTCGTCGGGGTTCGCCGGAATGCCCGTATGGGCTACCAACCCTCGCCTCTGTCAGCCACCGCCGCGTCCTACGGACGCGACCCTCTCAAGGCGGCAACTTTGAGCTGCGCGCCCCCCCGGGCGCGACACGGGTTCGATTCCCGTATGGGCTACCAGTTCCAGTTCCTTGGTCGACCCACACGGCCCCTCCTCGCATCGGGGTCATCCTGAGCATAGAATCGGCGCCAAATTGAGGAGGAAACCATGAAGACTCGATTCGTCTCACTCTTGCTCTTGGGCGTCTTGGTGGCCGTCGGCTTATCCGCGCAGACGAAGACCTCCGGTACGGCCACGTGCAAATCGGATCCCGCTGCCCCGCCCCCGGTTGCCCTCACCGACAAGCCCAACCACTCCTTCGTGGTCGGCAAGGCCCAGTGCACCTGGACCAATTTTGCGGTGGCGGGCCTGCAGTATAAGGATGGCACCTCCACGTCTCTGAATGAGATCACGGGCGACACGAGTTCGTTCAACGGCTATCACGTGGCCACGATGACCAACGGCGACACGACGGTCTCCAAGTTTCAGGGCTCGGGCAAGGTGAAGGACGGACAGCCCGTGAGCGGCGAGGGCACCTGGAGCTTCACGAGCGGCACCGGGAAGCTGAAGGGCATCAAGGGCAAGGGCACCTTCAAGGGCACGGCCAACGCGGACGGGAGCATGACGTACCAAGTCGACGGCGAGTACTTGCTGCCGTAGTAACGCCCTATCCCCGGCTTGCGCGACCTCGCGAGCAGAATCTCCGGCGGATGTTTGACGTAGTAATCCGCCCGAGAGAATAGCTGAACGCTTACGCTCCCTCCGGAGCGACACGTTGCCTCACGTCTTGAAGGCGAAGAGGTCTGGGACCTCCGGCTATACGAGTTACGGCCGGCAGTACCGTATCCTCGCCGGCGGCAAGCCGGACCTCACGGGCAGCGCCGACCCCGCCTTCCGCGGCGAGCCGGACAAGCACAATCCCGAGGACTTCTTCCTGGCGGCCATCTCCGCTGCCACATGTTGTTCTACCTGTCTCTGTGCGCTCGGAAAGGCGTCCCCGTTCTGGCTTACGAAGATGAAGCCCACGGCACGATGCAGGTCGAGGCCAGGGGAGGCGGGAAGTTCGAACAGATCACGCTGCACCCGAAAGTGGTCATCGAAAGCGAGGAGAACGCGGCGCTGGCCGCCCAGTTGCACGACACGGCTCACGAGCTCTGCTTCATCGCCGACTCGTGCAGCGTTCCGATTCGGCACGAGGCGACGGTGAAGGCTTCGCCGAGGAGTTGATCATGAAGGATCTGACGATCGCGCTCGAGAATCGACCCGGCGCTCTGGCCGAGATGGGCGAAGCCCTCGGACGCGCAGGGGTGAGCATCGAGGGCGGTGGCGCATTCGTCGTCGACGGCCGCGAGGTCGCCCACTTCCTTTTCGAGGATGGAGCCGCCGCTCGCAGGGCACTGGAGGCGGCAGGCATCCGAGTCCTGGAGGAGCGGGACGTGCTCGTCCAACGCCTGGACCAGGCGGAACCAGGCCAACTCGGCAAGATCTCGCGGCGGATGGCCGACGCGGGAGTCAACATCGAAGCGCTCTACAGCGACCACGATCACCAACTGATCCTCGTGGTCGACGACATCGCGGCCGCGCGTGCGGTATCGGAAGCGTGGACGCGCGACTGGGCCCGAACAGTCGGTTGACGCTCTCGGGGGTTGGATCGCTACGAGCGGCCTGCCATGAGAGCGTTGATCTCGGGGTAGGACATCGCCCCTTCGGTTGCCGGGTCGAAGGCTCCAGACCGCAGGAAAGCAGCGGCCAGCGACGCGGTCTTTGCGAAGACAACCTCGGCGATTCCCGCTCCCGCACTGAAGCGGCGAACGCCCAGTACCTCCAGTTCGGCCGCGGGCGGCAAGCCGGGCCAGGCCATGACGTTCAGCGGCAGTCGCGACGCCTTCGAGATGGCCCGGATCTCGGCGGCCTCCGTCAGACCGGGCACGAAGATCCCGTCGGCCCCCGCGGCGCGGTAGCGCTCGGCGCGCGCCAGCGTCTCCTCGACCCGGCGATCCGTCGGGGCGAGACCGCGGAGGTAGACGTCCGTGCGGGCGTTCACAAACAGGTCCACCCCGAGCCGGACGCCGGCGCCCTTGGCCCGCTCGATCTTGGCGCAGAGCAGGTCCGGGGCGCCGGAGCCGTCCTCGATGTTGATCCCGACGGCGCCCGCGTCGATCACGGCGCCGACCGTCTCGCCGACGGCAGCGGCGTCGTTCGAATAGCCGCCCTCCACGTCGACGCTGAGCGGCACCCTCACCACTTCCGCGATCTCACCAACGGTCGCCAGCAGCAGCCGCACCGGCAGCAGGTCTCCGTCCGCATAGCCGTGAGACCAGGCCACCCCGGCGCTGGTGGTGGCGAGCGCCTTCGCGCCGAGGCTCTCGATGAGCCGGGCGCTCCCAGCGTCCCAGGCGTTGGGCAGGATGAGCAGGCCTTCCTCGTGCAGTCGGCGAAAGAGCCGGGCGACCTCAGAGTTTCGAGAAGTCATTGGGTAATTCTCTCCTGAGTTCGAACCTTCAGACGGCCGACAGCAGCAAGCTGGCCCCTGCCGAGGCAGTCCCCGACCGTCGGGATTTCGTCTGTGCGCGCCCCTCCAAGACGAGGGTCAGCATCCGGGCGCGGGCCGGCTCGCCGGCCGTGCCCTCTGTAGAATCGCGATCGTGAGCAGGACGCAGCAACGGGCCAGAACACAGGCCGGCGGGGCGCGTCGGGATCCGGAGAGAGGAAGCGCCGGGCGGAGGCCCCTCTGGATTGCCCTCTCGCTGGCGAGCGTGCTCGCGCTGCAGCTCTGGGCGTGCTGGGGCAAGCTCGGCCTTCCGTTTCTTGACACCCGTCTCCATTACAACTACGACAACGCAAATTTCACGTTCAAGGCTCGCTCCGGCAATCGCAACGGAGATCTTCGGTCGCAGCTGGGCGTGACCATGAACGCCTACTCCCGATGGGGGGAGCGCACGGGCGAGCCGGCCTACTACACGGACCATCCTTTTCTCGTCAAAGCGCTCTTTCAGCAGTACACGAAAATCGTGGGGACACAAGAGTGGGCATCGCGGTCCTTCTATCTCGTCGTGTCTTTCCTCATCGCCGCCGGGACGTACACAATCTTGCTGCAGACGACCGGCAGCTTGCTGGCCTCGTTGGCCGGCGCGACGACGCTCGTGAGCCTGCCCCTCTTCGCCGTCTACCAGACGTGCGTGAAGTTCGAGACGGACGGGATGCTGGTGAGCGTCTGGGTCTTCGTCTCCCTGACCGCCTACCTTCGACATGGAACCCGGCGGGCCCTCACGGGCTATGGGATTCTGACTGGCCTGGCCTTCCTGGTTCACTGGACAGCGGCGCTTTTCGTCTGCGTCATCGGCGCATACCTTCTGATGGCCTCCTGGCGCGGGAGAGATCCCGCGATGAAGCGAGCGCTCCGGGTCACGGGCACGGCGGCCGTTCTCGGCATCGGCGCGCTTTTCGCGTGCATGAGTTACCTCCAACGGGGCTCGAGCGCCGCTTGGGGGGCTCTCGCCGGGTCATTCGCGCGGAGGTCAGCGTCGATCCCGGCCGAAACATGGTGGGAGAGGCAGTGGGTCTACTCCCAGAAGAACTTCAGCGAAGGCCTCCCGTGGCTCGTCCTCGGTTTGTCGCTGTTCCTCGCGGGCCGATGGTTGTGGTCGAGGTTCGCTCAACCGAAGGCCTCGACCGCGCCGCTCCAGGGGGCGCACCTTCTGGCTCTGTTCTTCGTCTCGACGCTGGCCGTCGCGTGCGTGTGGCAGCTCGCGTTTCCCCAGGGGAGCTTCGTTCACGTCTACTGGCAGTATTGGTTCTGCCTTCCCGTCGCCATCCTCGTCGCGGCTTTCCTTGCGTCCCTTCGGACCCACGCCTTTGCCCTCGCCGCCGGAAACCTGGCCTGCGCGGCTCTGGTCATGTACCTTCTCGCCGCTTCGCGGGCCTCCTATGCGGGAGTGTTCGGGGATCAAATCGGAACCAACGAGGACATCGCCTTCCTCAGCTCGCTTCGCGAGGATCGGTTCAACCGGCTGGTCTTCGTGCCTCTCGCCGACACGCCGCTCAACCAATGGTTCCAGGGGCCGCTCTTCGAGTACTACACCGACCGCCCGGTGGCGATCGCGGCTCGCCCAGGCGATCTTCATCTCGGGGAAAAGGCCCTGGTTCTGCGCTATCGACAACGCGACGACGTGGTTGCCGGGCTCGCCGCGTCGAGCCACAAGCGCCTTGCCAATGAGAAATGCGGACTTCGCCTTTGCGCCTACGACGTCCTCGAACCCTGACCGGCGACCGGACCGGCGCGGCCCTTGTCACGACGGCGACCGTGATGGTTGCGGGCGCGATCCTCGCGGCTCAGCTCCTCGTGCCGCCGATCGTGGGCCTTCCAAACAACGGTCAGTTCGAGAGGGTGATGGGGTACGCAGGGGTCCAGTACCTCAGCGACGCTCCCGAGGACAAGTACTTCACGCACATCGTGCGCGAATTCCGGATCGTGCCGACCTGGCTCCGCAGCGGCTACCTCTCCTCGGAAACGGCTCTCGCGCGCCTGGCACGCAACCTCGCCGCGCCGTTCGCGAAGGACCGGCTCTTCGACCTCCGCGTGCTCGGGGCGATGCACGCTCTGCTCTTGCTGACGGCGCTCGCGGCTCTGGTCTGGGTGTGCGGTGTTCTGACCCCGGTCGCCCAGCTCGTCGCCGCCGCCTCCCTCACCTTATTCTTCACCGACGTCGGCTACGTGGCCGCCCTCAACTCCTTCTTCAGCCAGACCGCGGGGTTCCTCTTCTTGATGCTCACCGTCGCGATCGCCGCTCTGGCGATTCGCCGCGGCCGGCTCAACGGAATGCTCCTGCTCGCGTATTTTCTCTGCGCGACTGCCTTCGTCGGGTCGAAGCCCCAGGAGAGCATCCAGGGACTCCTCCTCGCGCTCTTCGCCCTGCGCCTGGCGGGCGCGCGGCGGCGGGGCTGGTGGCGGCAGCCGGTCGTGTGCCTGGCGTTTCTGCTCTGCCTCTTCTCGGTCTGGTACTACCGCCGCACGGACCCCGTGATCCGTAGGGCGGCCCTGTACCAGACGGTCTTTGCCGAGATGCTCCCCGGCTCTCCCGATCCGGCGCGCGACCTCGAGACCCTCGGGCTGGATCCGGATCTGACGCGATACTCCGGAAAGAGCGCCCACGAGATGCGCGCCACGATCCACGGGCCCGTGTTCCAGAAGGAGTTCTTCGATCGCGTCGGGTTCGGCGACATTGTCGCTTTCTACGCCGCGAGGCCGGGGCGCCTGCTCGACCGGCTCTCGCGCGCTGCGCATCACGGAGGCCTCCGGCTGCGCCCCCGCCTGCGCGGCAACTTCGAGAGAACGGCGCCCGGCTATCGGCCCTATCTCATGACCGAGAGGTTCGCCGCCTGGAGCGATCTGCGCTTGCGGCTGGCGCCGGTCGCCCCGGCCTGGCTGATTCTGCTCCTCGGGGGAAGCCTCGCGGTCTCCGCGGCCGGATGGCGCCGCTCTTCCGGGCGCGGCCGGCTCCTGCGCGAGGCCATGATGTGCCTCGTTTTCCTCGCGGTCGTGGAGTTCCTCGTCTGCGCCTTCGCCGACCGGCTCGCCGACGTTGCGCGACACCTCTTCGTTTTTCACGCCCTCTGCGACCTGATCCTGGCCGCGAACCTGACGTGGTGCGCGCAGCGGGCGACTGCATCCCGGCGAGCACCGCCCGTGAGAGAACCCCGCTCTCCCTGCTAGGCTAGCGGCCCATGCCGCGCACCAAGATCGTCTGCACGATCGGGCCCGCCTCGCGCTCTCCGGAGACGCTGGCGCGGCTCGTCGATGCGGGCATGGACGTCGCGCGGCTGAACTTCTCGCACGGCAACCATGCCGAGCACGCCGCGGTGATCCAGGCGCTGCGGGCGATCGCGGGGCGCGCGGAGCGCCCGATCGCCATCCTGCAGGATCTCTCCGGAATCAAGATCCGCATCGGCGCGATCGCGGACGGCACGGTCCGCCTGGAACCGGGCTCCGTGTTCACCCTGACGACCCGGGACGTGCCCGGCGACGCGAACGAAGTCTCCGTCGGCTTCCCCGACCTGCCCCGGTGCGTGAAGCCCGGCGACCGCCTGCTTCTCGCCGACGGCGACCTCGAGCTCCGCGCCGAGTCCGGCACGGCGCAGGACGTACGCTGCCGCGTCGTCACCGGCGGTCCGCTCTCCTCCCACAAGGGGATCAGCCTCCCCTCGGGGTCGATCCCCGCGCGGGGCCTCACCGCCAAAGACCGCGAGGACCTCGCCTTCGGCCTCGCGCAGGGCGTGGACTACGTCGCCCTCTCCTTCGTGCGGTCGGCCGACGACGTGCGCGAGGCCCGGGCGCTCGCCGCGGCGCAGGGGGCGTCGGTGCCCCTCATCGCGAAGATCGAGAAGCACGAGGCTCTCGCGCTGCTCGACGAGATCCTGGCGGAGTCCGACGGTCTGATGGTGGCGCGCGGGGACCTGGGCGTCGAGACGCCTCTCGAGCACGTTCCGCTGCTGCAGAAGCTGATGATCGAGAAGGCCAATCGCGCCGGAAAGCCGGTGATCACCGCCACACAGATGCTCCTCTCGATGGTGGAAAATCCCCGCCCCACCCGCGCCGAGGTCGCCGACGTCGCCAATGCGATCCTCGACGGGACCGACGCTCTGATGCTGTCGGAGGAGACGGCCGCCGGCCGCTACCCTGTCGAGGCCGTCGCGACGATGCGGCGCATCGCCGAGGACACGGAGGCGGCGTTTCCCTTCGAGCGCTGGATGCGGCGCTTCGAGGACACGGCCCTGCAGAGCCTGCCCGAGGCCGTCGCGGGCGCGGCCTGCGAGCTGGCTGAGCACGTCGGCGCCGCTGTGATCGTTGCGTGGACGGAATCGGGCGCCACCGCGCGGCTGGTCGCCAGGCACCGTCCTCGCCGTCCGATTCTGGCGCTGTCGACGCGCCCAGAGAGCGCCCGCCGGCTCGCCCTCGTCTGGGGCGTCATTCCGCTCGTCGCCGACGGCGGCACGGACACGGACGCGATGCTCGAGAAGGCGTCCGCGCTGGCGCTCCGGCACGGCCTGCTCCAACCCGGCCAGATCGCCGTGATCACCGCCGGGATCCCGATGGGGGTCTCCGGCAGCACCAACCTGATCAAGGCCGCGGTGGCCCGCCCGTGACCGCGAAGCATCCCCCGACGCCGATCCACAAGCGCCGGACGCGCAACTTCGTCCTCGGCCTCGTCTTTCTGATTCTCGGGATCGTCGGCCTGATCGTGCCGGTCATGCCGCAGTTCATCTTCTTCTTCTTGAGCGCCCTGTTCTTCTCGCTGGTCTCTCCGCGCCTGCGCCGCGCAATGCGCCGGTTCCGGCAGCGCCACCCGTCGCTCGATTCGGCGTACAAGAAGTGGCGCGAGAAAGCCCGGCGCCGCCGCCAGCGGCACATTCGAAAAAAACGCGAACGCGAAGAGAAGCACGGTCCGCGCGGTTTCGCCGGCGGGCGCCGGTAGCCGCGCCACTGCTGCGTCAGCTCGCGGCGCGAGAAGTCTCCCGACCGAAGGGAGGGAGGAGGCTCGCGCCGCGGGAGCGAGCGAAACGAGGTGGCCAGCCTTGCGGTCGAGCCCCTTTGGGCGAGCCGCAAGGCGGCGCCCCGGAGGCGGGGGCCTCCGAGCGCGCGCGAGCGACGGTTAGTCCATCTGCCGCCGCAGGACCGTCGGAATGTCGAAGTCGTCCCGCGACGAGGCGTTGGGCCCGAAGCCGCCCGAGTCGTCGCCCCGCAGGAAGGGCGGGCGCAGGGTCTTGCTGCCGACGGTCACCGGCTTGGGCTCCTCCTGGGCGTCGATCTCGGCCAGGTCCCGCTCGAGGCGATCGAAGCCCGTCGCGATCACCGTGACCTTCACGGTGCCCGCCATCTTCTCGTCGTGGACGCAGCCGAAGAGGATCTCGGCTTCGGGATCGGCGGCCTGCTGGATGATCTGCGCGGCCTCGGTGACCTCGAAGAGGGTCAGATCGTGGCCGCCCGTGATGTTGATGAGCACGCCCCGCGCGCCCTCGATCGAGGCGTCCTCGAGGAGGGGCGACGAGATCGCCGCCTGGGCCGCGTGGATCGCGCGGTTCTCGCCTTCGGCCGTCGCGGTGCCCATCAGGGCGCGGCCCATGTCCGACATGATCTTGCGGACGTCGGCGAAGTCGAGGTTGATCTCGCCCGGGCAGTTGATGAGGTCCGAGATGCCCTGGATCGCCTGCCGGAGGACGTCGTCGGCGATCTTGAAGGACTCCTGGAGGGGGGTGTTGCGCTCGACAAAGGCGAGCAGGCGCTGGTTGGGGATGGTGATCAGCGTGTCCACGTGGTCGCGTAGCTCCCGCGAGGCCCTCTCGGCCTGACGCATCCGCTTCTTTCCCTCGAATTCGAAAGGCTTGGTCACGACCGCGACGGCCAGGGCTCCCGCCTCGGCCGCGAGCTTGGCGATAATGGGGCCCGCGCCCGAGCCGGTCCCGCCCCCCAGGCCCATGGCCAGGAACACCATGTCGGCGCCCGCCACCGCGTGCGCCAGCTTTTCCTGATCCTCGAGGGCGGCGTTGCGCCCGACGTCGGGATCGGCGCCCGCGCCCAGTCCCTTGGTCAGTCGCCCGCCGATCTGCAGCTTGTTCGGCGCCGCGCACTTGCGCAGGGCCTGGAGGTCCGTGTTGCACGCGAAGTACTCGACGCCCTTCACGCCGGCCGAGATCATCCGGTTGACCGCGTTTGATCCTCCGCCGCCAACACCGATCACGCGGATCGTGGCCGGAGACGCATCGCCCCCGTCCAGCTCGATCGAGAGCTTGTGGCTGTCGTCATCCAGGAACTCGATCATGGGACCTTCCCTCCCTCGCCGTCCGCGTTTTTTCGAAACCATCAAAAGAAATCCCGGATGAAGCGCGATACGGAGTTGGCCGCCTGAAAGAACGCCTTGGAGCGGCGCCGCGCCGGCTTGTAGCGGTGACCGTACAACAGAAGGCCGGTGGCCGTGGCCCATTCGGGGCGCGAGACCACGTCGACGAGCCCCCCGACACCCGCCGGGATCCCGCGGCGCACGGGCCCATCGAAGATGCTCTCGGCGATCTCGATCATGCCCTCGAGCTCCGAGCCGCCGCCGGTCAGCACGACGCCCGAGCGGACCTCCTTGTCGAGGCCCAGTCGCGTGATGTCCTCGTGAATCAAGCCGAGCAGCTCCTCGGCCCGGGGCTGGAGGATGTCGGACAGCGTGGTCCGCGGGCACAGCTTCGGCGCCCGGCCGCCCACCATCGGCACTTCCACCATCTCGTCCTCGGAGACCGCGTTGCGCAGCGCGCAGCCGTACTTCTTCTTCAGCCGCTCGGCGTCGGTGATCGGCGCCCGCAAGACGACGGCCAGGTCGTTGGTGAAGTGGTCGCCGCCGATCGGGATGACCGCCGTGTGGATGATCGTCCCCCTCTGGTAGACGGCCACCTCGGTCGTGCCGCCGCCGATGTCGACCAGGCAGATTCCGAGCTCCTTTTCGTCGGGCGTGAGCACGGCCTCGGCGGCGGCGAACTGCTCGAGGACGAGCTGGACGACCTCGATGCCCGCCTTGTTCATGCAGGTCACGATGTTCTGGGTGACGGCGACCGGCGCCGTGACGACGTGGACGTCCACCTCGAGGCGGCTGCCGATCATGCCAACCGGGTCGGCTACGCCATCCTGCCCGTCGACCGCGAAATCCCGCGGCAGCACGTGGACGACCTCGTGGTCCTGGGGGATCTGCACGCCCCGGGCGGCGTCAATGACGCGGGTCACGTCCTCCCTGGAGATCTCTCGGTCCTTTCCGGAGACCGCGACCACTCCCCGGCTGTTGAAGGAGCGCATGTGAGAGCCCGAGATGCCCACCCAGGCGCGGGAAATCTGGACCCCGGCCATGATTTCCGCTTCCTCGGCGGCACGCTTGATGGCTTCGATCGTGGCGTCCACGTTGATGATGTTGCCCTTGCGGGTGCCCCGATTGGCGCACGCGCCCTTCCCGATCACGTCGAGGGCCCCGCCGGCGTTCTGTTCGCCGATGAGGACGCAGATCTTGGAGGTTCCGATGTCGCAGGCGACGAGAAAGGACTCGGGCTTCGGCATCAGCGGATCCCCGGTCGGGTGTCGGGAGTGGGGAGTCGGAAGGGGGGGCGCATCAGAGACGATTCCCCGCGCCGTAGGCGCCAACGAGAATCACACGATCGGCAAAACGGAGATCGATGGCCTGAGCCTCCCATCCGCGACTCTCAATGAATCCCCGCGCCGCGAGCAGCGCGCGAATCTTGTCCGGGGCGTCTGACCGAAGAACGCGAACCGGCTTTCGAAAGATCGCATCCATCATACCGAATCCACCGTCGGGGAGCGAGGCGATTTCCGAAAGCGCGGAGAAATACTCCGGCCTCGCGGCGTGCAGGTCCCCGAGCAGACCCACCGCTTCAGCAAGCGCGCGCCGCTCGCCGGTCAGGATCACGTACTCGGTGCGGTCAGCCCGCGGATCATACGGTGCGATGAGATTGCCGTCCGCTCCGACCCACCAGAACTTCTGGCCGTCCCGATAGAGGGCAAGGGCCTTTCGCTCCGTCACGCGGACCGCGAGGCCGTCGGGAAATCGCTTCGTGAGCGTGACGCGATCGACCCAGGCGCGCGAGGCGAGCCGGGTCGCCAGCGGCGCGAGGTCGAGGCCCACGACGTTCTTCCCTCTCCACTCCTCGAGCGCGTCGAGGATCTCCTCGGTGCGCGTGCGCGCGTTTCCCAAAATCTCGAACCGCCGCAGGGAAAAGTGCGGGCCGGACAGGAACCGGAAAAGGGCGAACGTCAGAGCCAGGCCGAGGGCCGCGAGGACGACCAGGCGCCGAGCGCCCCCCTTCCTCCTCTTCTTCGCGACCCCGCCGCCCCGGCGCAGAAAGGGGGCGTCTCTATCCGCGGCCATGTTTGAGGTACTCCTCGCCGAACTTGACGACGTCGCCTGCCCCGAGAGTCAGAAGCAGGTCTCCCGGGCGAAGAGTTTGCTCCAGGCAATCGACAACTCTTTTCTTATCATGGGTATAGATCACAGCCCGGTGACCCGCCCGACGAGTCGCTTCGGCCACCAGCTCGCCGGTCACGCCCGGGAGGGGCGTCTCCCGCGAAGGATAGACGTCCATCACGATGTTGACGTCAGCGGCCGCGAGCGCCCGGCCGAAGTCCTCGGCGAAGTCCCGGGTGCGCGAAAAGAGGTGGGGCTGGAAGAGAGCCACGAGGCGCCGGTCCGGGTAGACCTGCCGCGCCGCGGCGAGGGTGGCCTTGAGCTCCGTGGGGTGGTGCGCGTAGTCGTCCACGACGAGCACGCCGTCTCGCTCCCCCTTCAGCTCGAAGCGGCGGACCACGCCGGTGAAGGAGGCGAGGGCGCGCGCGATCGTCTCGAACGGAATCAGCAGCTCGCGTCCGACGGCGATCGCCGCCAGCGCGTTGGCAACGTTGTGTCGGCCCGGCAGGCGCAGGCGGACGGCGCCGAGCCTCCCCGCGGCTGCCTCCCAGACCTCGAAGCTCGTCACCGTCGCCTCGAGCCGGACGCTTCGCGCCGACAGCTCCGCCGTGGGCGACTCGCCGTAGGTCACGACCCGCCGTTTGATTCGCGGGATCAAGCTCGCCGCGCCGGGATCGTCCGCGCAAACGACGACCGAACCGAAGAAGGGGACGCGATTGGCGAACGTCGCGAAGGCGTCGAGGATGTCTGGCAGGTCGCGGTACGTGTCGAGATGGTCGGCCTCGACGTTGGTGATCACGGCCACCACGGGCGTGAGCTCCAGGAACGACCGGTCGTACTCGTCGGCCTCGGCGACGAGGTACTCGCCCTTGCCCAGGCGGGCATTGGTCCCGAGGATATGCACCTGGCCCCCGACCACGATCGTGGGATCGAAACCGGCCTCGGTTAGCACGAGCCCCGTCAGGGACGTCGTCGTGGTCTTTCCGTGGGTTCCCGCGACGGCCACGCCCTGCTTCAGGCGCATGATCTCGCCGAGCATCTCGGCGCGCCGGATGACGGGGATGCCCCGCGCGCGCGCGGCCTCGACCTCGGCGTTCGAGTCCTTGACCGCCGACGAGATGACCAGAAGGTCCGCGGCCTCGACGTGCGCGGGGTCGTGCCCCACCGCGATCTTCGCGCCGAGCCGCTCGAGGCGCTGGGTGATCTCCGAGCGCGCGAGGTCGCAACCCGAGATCTCGAGGGGGGTCGCCAGCAGAAGGAGCTCGGCGATGCCGCTCATTCCCACGCCGCCGGCCCCCACGAAATGGAGGCGGCGCAGGCGCAGAAACCTCATCGGGTCCTCGCGGCCTCGAACACCAGCCGCGCGAGCTCTTTGGCGGCATCCGGTTTCGCGAGGGACTTCGCCTTGAGACCCATCGCCACGAGCCGATCGCGCGTCTCGAAGAGCTCGACGAGGGTGCCGGCGAGGTTCTCCGCCGAGAGCGCGGCCTCCGCGATGGCCACGGCCGCCTTGGCCTTCGCGAGCGCGCGCGCGTTGGCGACCTGGTGGCCCCCCGCCGCCGCTCCAAAGGGCACCAGGATCGACGGACGGCCCGCCGCGCACAACTCGGCGACCGTCATGGCGCCGGCGCGGCAGAGCACCAGGTCCGCCCAGGCCATCTCCTCGTGCAACTTCGGCAAGAAGCCGACGAGCCTCCAGTTCGCGGGCATCCGCGGGTACCGCTGGCGTGTCGCCACGAGGTCCTTGTCGCCCGTCTGGTGGATCACTTCGAGGTTCGACTTCTCCAGGAGCACCGCGGCACGGGCCATGCCGCGGTTGATGATGCGCGATCCCTGGCTGCCCCCGAAGACCAGGAGCCGCCGGGTCGTGCTTGCCGCCTCGAGCGCCGGGATCTCGAAGAACTCGCGGCGCACCGGCGTGCCGGTGACGACCCCCGGCTTCTGGAGCCGGGAGTTCACCGCCGCCATGCCCACGGCTGTGCGCGTCGCGAAGCGGTTGAGCAACCGGTTGGACAGGCCCGGAAGCGCGTTGGGCTCGTGAATCACCGTAGGAATCCCGAGGGACCGGGCGGCGGTCAGAACCGGAACCGCCACGTAACCGCCCACCCCGACGACCACGCGCGCCCGAAGTTTCTTCAGGATCGCGCGCGCCTCCAGAAATCCCTTCGGCAGGCGCGCGAGCGTGCCGAGCTGCCGGGTCCAGGTTTTCCCCACGAAGCCCGAAGCGTCGACGAGCTCGAGCGGGTAGCCCGCGGCGGGCACGATCTGCCCCTCGAGCCCCTGCGCCGTTCCGACGAACACGATCGAGGCGTTGGGCTTCTGGGCGCGAATCTCGTTGGCCAGGGCGATCCCGGGAATGATGTGGCCGCCCGTGCCCCCCGCGGCAATGACGTAGGCGCCGAGGTCGCTCATGACAGTTCGGATTTCGGAGCTCGGATCTCGGAATTGATCATCCGCTCTCCACCACTTCGTGCTGCGAGATGTTGAGGATGATCCCTCCGGCGATCCACGAGGCTACCAGCGAAGACCCGCCGTAGGAGACGAAGGGCAGCGGAATGCCTTTGGTCGGCACCAGCGCAAGGACCACGGAGAGGTTGATGGCGGCCTGCACGACGATCATCGCGGTGGCACCCGCTGCGAGAAAAGCCGCGAAGGCATCCGGGGCGCGCCGCGCCGCCCGCAGGCCGCGCCAGGCGACGACCGCGAAGCACATCA
This sequence comes from Thermoanaerobaculia bacterium, assembly GCA_046716885.1. Taxonomy (GTDB): domain Bacteria; phylum Acidobacteriota; class Thermoanaerobaculia; order UBA5066; family Gp7-AA6; genus DAHUXD01. The sequence continues at coordinate 60,680 of JBKJWL010000238.1, forward strand.
CGACTCCCACCGCGCCGACGAAGCCGAGCTCCTCGCCCACGATGGCATAGATGAAATCGGTGTGCGGAAACGGAAGGAAGAAGAGCTTCTGCCGGCTCTCGCCCAGTCCGTTGCCGAGCCAGCCGCCCGCCCCGACGGCGATGAGCGACTGGATGGCCTGGAACCCCGTTCCCAGCGGATCCGACTCGGGCTTCAGGAACGACAGCAGGCGCGCCCTCCGGTAATCGGCGGAGAGCATGAGTGCGGCCAGGAGCGGCAGCATCGCCAAGCCGCCGAACACGAACCACCGCGCCCGGACCCCGGCCAGCCACAGCAGGACCGCGCAGAGCATCACGTAACACGCCGCCGTGCCGAAATCGGGCTGCAGGACGACGACGCCCGCCGCCGCGCCCACGAAGACAAGCACGGGCAGGAGGGCCCGCTCCGGGTCGCCGGCCTTCTGGGCCTTGCGCGAGAGCTGGTACGCGATGACGAGCACGAGCGCGACCTTGAGCAGCTCCGAGGGCTGGAGCATCGTGATGCCGAGCGGGATCCAGCGGCGGGCGCCGTTGATCGGCGACTGGAAGAGCGCGAAGACGGCCGAGAGAATCGAGGCGGCATAGACGCCGTAGACCACCCAGGGCCGGGCCAGGCGCCGGTAGTCGGTCCGATACACGGCGAACGCGGCGATCCCGCCGAGCGCGAGCGCCCCAATCTGCTTCAGGAGGAAGCGGTAGGGATTGCCTGACGTCTCCCCCGCCGATACGGCCGAGGCACTGTAGATCATGACGCACCCGAAGAGCGAGAGCGCCACGAGCACGCCGAAGAGGATCTTGTCGGAGGCGAGCTTACGCGCCATGGATGCCTTTCACTTGCGCCGCGTCGCGCGCCAGCGCAGCGAAGTGTCGCCCCCGCTCCTCGAAGTTCCGATACTGGTCGAACGAAGCGCAGGCCGGGGACAGCAGAACCGTGTCTCCGGCGCGTGCGAGCGCCGCCGCCCGCGCCACGGCCTTCTCCATCGTGCCGCACCGCTCAAGGGGTGCCGCCCCGGCCAGGGCCGCCTCGATCGTTTCGGCCGCCTCGCCGATCGTCAGCACCGCGCGTGCCTTGCGCGCAACCGGATCGCGCAGAGCCGGAAAGTCGCCGTGCTTGTCGCGGCCGCCGAGGATCAGGACGACGGAGCCGTCGACGAGCCCTTCGAGCGACTTGGCGACCGCATCCACGTTCGTGCCCTTCGAATCGTCGATCCAGCGCACGCCGAAGGACTCGGCCACGAGCTCGGTGCGGTGCGGGAGGCCCTGAAACCGCGTCAGCATATCGATGATCGCCTCCTCCGGAGCGCCCAGGCACTCGGCCGCCGCGAGTGCGGCCAGCGCGTTCTCGAGGTTGTGCGCCCCCGAGAGCGCCAGGAGCTCGGCGGGCAGGACCGCGTGGGGCGGCCCGGCCGCGTCCGACAGGATCTCGTCCACCTCGAGCCACGTGCCCTTCCCGTCCGGCTTCCCGCGGCGGGAAAAGAGCACCCGGCGCGCGCGCGTCGAGATCCCCCGCGAGGCGGGATCGTCCGCGTTGAAAATCGCCACGTCTTCCGGGCCCTGCCGCGCGAAGAGCCTCGCCTTGGCCGCGACGTACGCGGAGAACCCCGCGTAGCGATCCAGGTGATCCGGCGTGATGTTCGTCAGGACGGCAACGTGCGGCCGGAAGCGGTCGATCGCCTCGAGCTGGAACGAGGAGACTTCGCAGACGAAGTCGCGCCCGCCGCTCTCCGAGAGGAAGCTCGAGAGGGGCTCGCCGATGTTTCCGGCGAGCGCGACGCGCCGGCCCGCACGCTTCAGGATCTCGGCGATCCACGTCGTCGTCGTGGACTTGCCGTTGGTGCCGGTGACCGCAATCCAGCGGTTCTCCCCCGGCGCCTCGCTCTCGGCGATGCGCCAGGCGATCTCGATCTCCGCAAGAACGGGGATCCCCCGGGCGCGCGCCGCAACTGCCGCGGGGGCGTCGGGAGGCACGCCAGGCGAGATCGCGACCCAATCCGCGCCCGAGAGGAACTCTTCCGGCGGCCCGCCGAAGAAGCCGCGCCCCCCCCGCCGGCGCAGGGCGTCGAGCCCTTCGAAATCTCCCTCGGGCCGGCTGTCTCCCACCGATACCGCGACCCCGCGGTCGAGAAGCGCCTCGGCCAGGGCGCGGCCGCTGCGGGCGAACCCGAGCACGGCGACCGATCGCGGCAGGTTCGGGGGTAGAGCGGCGGCGAAGTTGGTCATCGGCAGGGCGCTCATCGCAGCTTCAGCGTCGAGAGACCGAGCACCGCAAAGAGGATCGCGAGGATCCAGAACCGCATGATCACGCGCGACTCGGCCCAGCCCGAGAGCTCGAAGTGGTGGTGGAGCGGAGCCATCTTGAACACGCGCTTGCCCCGCAGCTTGAAGGAGCCGACCTGGATGATGACCGAGAGCGCCTCGATCACGAAGAGCCCGCCCACGATCGCGAGCAGCACTTCCTGCTTCGTCATGACCGCGACGGCCGCAATGGCAGCGCCGAGCGATAGGGCGCCGACGTCGCCCATCATGACCTCGGCCGGGTGGCAGTTGAACCAGAGGAACCCGAGCGAGGCGCCGACCAGCGCGCCGCAGAAAATCGCCAGCTCGCCCGACTGCGGGATGAAGGGGATCTGCAGGTAGCGCGCGGCCACCGCGTTGCCCGTGACGTACGCCAGGATGCCGTACGTGCCCGCGGCGATGCCCACCGCGCCGATGGCCAGACCGTCCAGGCCGTCCGTCAGGTTCACGGCGTTCGAGGACCCCACCACGACCACCGCCACGAACGGAATATAGAGGATGCCGAGATCGACGAGCAGTTTCTTCAGAAAGGGGAACGTCACGACCGTCGAGAAGCCCCCCTGCCCCGACCACTGCTCGATGGCCCAGGCCACCGCAAAGGCTACGAGGAACTGCGGCACGAGCTTGCCCCGCCCGGTCAGCCCGAGACTGCGGCGCCGGGTGACCTTGACCCAGTCGTCCGCGAACCCGACCGCGCCGACCGCGAGGAGCGTACCGAGGGCGATCCAGACGAAGCGATTCGGGAGGTCCATCCAGAGCAGCGTCGCCACGACGACGGCGAACAGGATCAGGAGGCCCCCCATGGTCGGGGTGCCGGCCTTGGCCAGGTGGGTCCTGGGGCCCTCGGCGCGGATCGACTGGGCAACCTGCAACCGCTTCAGGAGTCGGATCGTCGGAGGGCCGAGCACCAGCGAGAGCACGAGCGCCGTGACGGCGGCCATGGCCGTGCGAAACGTGATGTAGCGGAAGACGTTGAAGCCGGGGAAGCGGCTGGAGAGCGGATAGAGGAGCCAGAACAGCACGTCAGACCTCCGCCAGCTTCTCGACGGCGCGGTCGAGGCCGATGCCCCGCGACGCCTTGAACAGAGCGACGTCGCCGGAGGTGAGCAGACCGGCGAGGAGCTCCGCCGCCTCTTCGGCCGAGGCCGCGTCGAAGACGGCGGCCTTCGGCAACCCTGCCGCGACGGCGCCCTCGCCGATCCAGCGAGCGCGCTCGCCGACGCACACCAGAAGGTCGGCCCGTCCCGCCGCCTCGGCCCCCGCCGCCCGGTGCCACCGCTCCTCTTCCGGGCCGAGCTCCAGCATGTCGCCGAGCACGGCGATCCGCCGGGAGGCCGGCAGGGCTCCCAGGGTCTCGAGGGCGGCCCGCATCGAGGCCGGATTGGCGTTGTAGGCGTCGTCGAAGAGGCGCGCACCCGAGGCGTGGCGCCTCCACTCGCCGCGGTGCGCGGCGGGTCGGAATTCCGCGGCCGCGGCCGCGCTCACGGAGGCGGGGACGCCGACGGCGAACGCGATCGCGGCGGCGGCGAGAAAGTTGGAGACCTGATGACCGCCCGCCAGCGGCAGGCGGACCGGCGCCTCGCTCTCGGGTGTCACGAGGGTGAGAAGGGTTCCATCGGCCTCGGGCGCCACGTCCCGGGCGGTCACGTCCGCCGTGGCGCTTTTCCCGAAGCGCACCACGCGCCTCGGATGCCGGGCCGCGATCGCCTCCACGAGCGGATCGTCCGCGTTGGCGACGAAGGTCCCTCCGGGCTCGAGCCCCTCGAGAATCTCGGCCTTGGCCTCGGCAATCGCGTCGAGCGAGGGGAAGAACTGCAGGTGCGCCGGCGCCACGAGCAGGATCGCGGCCACGTCCGGCTCGAAGACGCGGGAGAGGTTCGAGAGATCCCCCGGCTGGGAGAGACCCATTTCCCCCACCATCCACTCCGGCTCGCGCGCCAGGTTGCAGATCGACATGGCGAAGCCGATCTGGCTGTTCTGGTTGCCTGGGGTCTTCTCCACCGCGAGCCGGCGGGACAGGATCGCGGCCGCGAAGTCCTTGGTCGTGGTCTTCCCGGCCGAGCCCGTGATCGCCGCGAGACGAAACCCCATTCGCTTCTTCAGCGCGGCGGCGAGCTTCTGGAGAGCTTCGACCGGCTTCTCCACGAGCACGGCGGGAAAACCCGCCGGAAGGTGCGGCAGGCGCTCGCCGAGAATCGCCCGCGCGCCTCGCGCCGCCGCGTCTCGCGCGAAGTCGTGGCCGTCCACCCGCGCGCCCCGGATCGCGACGAAGAGGTCGCCCGGGCGCACCTGGCGCGAGTCGACGGCCACACCTGTCAGATCCGCGGCGCCCAAGGCGCGCGCCCCGGCGGCGGCGGCGAGCTCGTCCAGAGTGAACCTCATGGTCTCCCCACGAGCTCAGCAGCGACTTTGCGGTCGTCGAACGGAATCTCGAGGGAACCAATCGCCTGCGTCGACTCGTGGCCCTTGCCCGCGATGACGACGACGGTCCCAGGGTTGGCGAGCTCGAGGGCCTGGCGGATCGCCTCGCGCCGTTCGACGACCTTCAGGTACTTCGTCGCGCCGGAACGGATCAGACCCGCCTCGACGTCGCGCAGGATCGCTTCCGGGTTCTCGGAGCGCGGATTGTCCGAGGTGGCGATCGCAATGTCCGCCAGCCGCCCCGCGATCTCGCCCATCGGCGCGCGCTTGCCGCGGTCGCGGTCGCCGCCGCAGCCGAAGACCAGGATCACCTTCCGGTCCGTCAGCTCGCGCACCGCCTCGAGAAGCCGCTCCAGGGCGTCGGGCGTGTGCGCGTAGTCGACGAGAATCGGATACGCTTGGCCGGCCTCGACCCGCTCGAGGCGGCCCGGCACGTTCTTGACGCCGGCCGCGGCGAGGGCGACCTCCGCCGGCGGGATTCCGAGCCGCGCCGCCGCCGCCGCCGCCCCGAGAAGGTTGCCGACCTGAAAGCGGCCGAGGAGGGGCGAGGCGATGCGAAAGCGCCCGGCCGCGGAGACGACGTCGAAAGACGTCCCCGAGAGATCGCAAACGACGGACTCGGCTCTGTCGTCGGCGGGCCCGCCGGAGGGCGAGAAGCTCGCCACGGGGGGGGCTACCTCCGCCAGGAGCCTCTGCCCGTAAGGGTCGTCGGCGTTGACGACTCCGAAGCCGCCCGGCTTTCTCAGCTCGAGGAGCCTCTTCTTGGCCGCGTAGTAGCTCTCCATGTCGCCGTGAAAATCGAGATGGTCCCGCGTCAGGTTCGTGAAGACCGCGACGTCGAACCGGCAGCCCTCGACACGATCGAGAGCGAGGGCGTGCGAGGACACTTCCATCGCGGCCGCCGGCACTCCGTCCTCGACGAGCTCGCCGAGCAGCTCCTGGATGAGGGGCGCCTCCGGCGTCGTCCGGGCGGCGTCGATCTCCCGCCGCGCCGTGCGGTACCCGATCGTCCCGAGAAACCCGGCCTTCCCGTAGTGGCGTTTCAGCATCGCCTCGAGGAGCACCGCCGTGGAAGTCTTGCCGTTGGTGCCGGTCACACCGGCGAGCACGAGGCGTTCCGTCGGGTCGCCGTGAACGCGGGCGGACAGAAGCGCCAGGGCGCGCCGCGCGGAGGGGACGCGGAACCAGGGCACCGGGGCTCCGGCGGGCGCCGGCCGTTCGCAGACGATGGCGACGGCGCCGCGGTCGAGCGCCTCGGGGACGTGCGCGAGGCCGTCGGTCTTAGCGCCCGAGACGGCCACGAAGAGATCGCCCGGGTCGACCTGCCGCGAATCGCTCACAACGCGCCCGACCTCGAGATCTTGCGCCGCGGGGGCGATGCGGACGCCCGGCAGTACGGCGGCAAGCTCCATCAATCTCACGGACTCGGGGGAGGCGGTGCCGTCTCCTGGGCGCGGCGTCCGGCCGCCCGGGCCGGCGTCGGCGCGCTGTCGGCGAGAAAGAGCGTATGCAGCGCACCCGGCCGGGTGGGCGCACCGGCCGGCGGGTCCTGGGCGACGACGAAACCGGAGCCCTGGAGGCGCGCGAGAACGCCGGCGCGCGCGAAGAGCGCGACCGCCTGGCGGGCCGACAGCCCCAGCACGTCCGGCGTGCTCTCCGGGATCTCCGTTGCCGGCTCCGCGCCCCGGGCGCGGCGCGAGGCAGGGACAACCCCGGCCGGGTAACGAACCGCCCGCGGCGCGGACTCGGCGAGCACGCTGGCGGGCACCCGCTGCTCCTGCGGCGCCACGCGGAGGATCCCGAGCGCCTGTGCCATCACGCGGGAGAAGAGCGGGGCGGCGACGTCCGCGGCGTAATACTTGCCCTGGGGCTCCTCGAGAACCACGACCGCGACGCACCGCGGGCTCTCCGCGGGCGCAAAGCCCGCGAAATTGGGGATGTGGCTTCCGGGCTGGTAGCCGCCGACGCCCGCCTTCTGCGCCGTGCCCGTCTTGCCGCCCACGGCGAATCCCGGAATCGAGGCGCGCGCGCCGGTTCCCCGTTCCACGACTCCGACGAGAATTCGGGCGATCGACCGCGCGGTCGCCGGTGAGAGCACGCGCTCGGGCTCCGCGGCTGGCACGGGGCGCTCGGTTCCGTCCGGCTCGACGATCCGGGTCACGATTCGCGGCTGGACCAGGTAGCCGCCGTTGGCGACGACCGCGGTGATCCGCGCGAGCTGCAGGGCGTTCAACGAAACCTCCTGGCCCATCGAGATCTCCGCGTTCGAGAGCCCCGACCACTTCGACAGTGGCCGGAAGATGCCGGGGTTCTCGCCCGGCAGATCGATGCCCGTGGGCCTTCCCACGCCGAAGGCGCTCGCGCCGTCGAACAGGCGCCGCGCTCCCAGGCGGAGGCCCACGCGGATGATGCCGACGTTGGACGAGCGCTCGAAAATTCCCGCCAGCGAGAGCGCGCCGTAGCGGTGGCGGTCCGACTCGCGGATGGTGGTGTTGGCGATGCGGATCGTCCCGTCGCCGGTCTCGATCATTTCCTCGAGCCCGACGAGGCCGTACTCGAGGCCGAGGGCGCCCGTCACGATCTTGAACGTGGAGCCGGGCTCGTAGGCGTCGGCGATGACGCGGTTGCGCCGCGCCGAAGGCTCGAAGCTGCCGAACTCGTTCGGGTCGAAGTCCGGCGCCGAGGCCATCGCGAGGATCTCGCCGTTGCGCGGATCCATCACGACCACGCTGCCCGAAAGGGCCCGGTGCTCCTTCATCGACGCCGCGAGCTCGCGCTCGGCCGCGAACTGCACGCCCGAGTCGAGCGAGAGGATCAACGACGCGCCTTCCTCGGCCGGCCGGCTGTTGGCCGTCTCCAGTTCGCCGTAGCGGCTGCGCCGCGCGTCCGTGAGCGCGACGAGCTCCCCCGGCTTTCCGCGGATCGCTTCGTCGTACCGGTGCTCGAGGCCCGCTAGACCCTTGTCGTCCGTACCGACGAAACCGAGAACCGCCGAGGCCAGGCGCCGCTTCGGATAGAACCGCCGGGGCTCGGTGACCAGGTGGATGCCGGCGAGCCGTCTGGCCCGGATCCTCTCGCCGATCTCGGGCTCGATCTGGCGGCGGATCCACACGAACCCGCGGTTCGTCGCGAGCTTGTCGAGGACCTCGCGGGGGGACATGCCGAGCAGCGGCGCGAGCGCCTCGGCGGCGGCGCGCGGGTTGCCGACGTCGTCCGGGATCGCGAAGATCGACGAGGACTCGACCGACACCGCGAGCTCGCGGCCCTGGCGGTCGAGGATCGACCCGCGCTGCCCGGAGATCTCGATGCGCCGCTCCTGCTGCCGCTGCGCTTTCGCGCGGTATCGCGAGCCCTGGGCGATCTGGATCTGGACCAGACGGCCGACGACGACGATCGCCCAGATCAGGAGGATCAGCGCGAAGAGCCGCGCGCGCCCGCGCCGGACGCCGTTCACCGCGCCGGCTCCGGAGCCTCGACGTACTGGACTTGCCCGGGGTTGGGAGGACGCAGGCCCTTCTTCCTCGCGAGGCCGGTCACGCGGTCGGGTGAGGACGCCCGCGCGAGCTCGACGCGCAGCCGGCGGTTGTCCTCGGTCAGCTCCGCCACGGCTTTCTGGCGCGCTTCGCGCAGGTAGCCGACCCGCACTGTCTCGATGTGGAGCGCGGCGTAGGCGAGAAGCGCGCAGGCGATCGGCAGCCCCGCCAGCAGGAACGTCGCGAGCTCCCGGCCGCGCCGGCGGTCGCGCTCGCGCGTCAGGTGCAGATTCTCGACGCGCTTGGCCTGCGCGTACGTGGTGCTCACAGAGCGGCAACCTCCGACGCCAGATCGGCCGACACTTTCTCCGCCACGCGCAGCCGCGCGCTGCGCGACCGGGGATTCCGGCGCACCTCGGCCTCGGAGGGCCGGATCGGACGGCGCGTCAGGACTCTCAAGGCGGCCCTCGCGCCGCACACGCACTGCGGCAGGCGCGGCGGGCACAGACAGACGCCCGAGTCGCGGCGGAAGGCGTCCTTCACGATCCGATCCTCGAGCGAGTGGTACGAGATGACGGCGAGGCGGCCGCCCTGGTCGAGCCTCGCGACCGCGGCCGCGAGGAATCGGGCCAGCGCCGAAAGCTCCTGGTTGACCTCGATCCGCAGCGCCTGGAACACGCGGGTGGCCGGGTCGATCTTCTCCCGACTCCCCTTCTGCTTCGCCACGATGCGGGCGAGGTGCCGAGTTGTCTGGATTGGGCCCCGAGTCCGCTCCGCTATGATTCCGCGCGCGATCTTTGCCGCCATTCGCTCCTCCCCAAAATCACGGAAAATCCGTGTGAGTTGATCGACCGAAGCCGTGGCCACGATGTCGGCCGCACTGCGGCCGGTTTTTCCCATGCGCATGTCGAGAGGCCCGTCGCGCCGGAACGAGAAGCCCCGCTCCGCCTCGTCGATCTGCATCGACGAGACCCCGAGGTCCGCGAGGATTCCGCCGGGCGCGGGAGAGCCGGAGAGCACGGCCTCGAGATCTCCGAAGTCGGCCTCCGCGAAGCGGACGCGGCCGGTGAAAGGCGCGAGCCGCTCGCGGGCCAGCGCGAGCGCGTCGGGGTCTCGATCGATCCCGAGAAGACGCGCGTCCGGACCGCGCGCGAGCAGCGCCTCCGCATGCCCGCCCGCGCCGAGCGTCGCGTCCACGAAGAAACCGCCTCGCTCCGGCGCGAGCGCCTCGACGACCTCCTCGAGGAGAACCGGTGTGTGCGGCCGAGTTTCAAAGCGCGTCGTCTCCCGTCTCCGGTCTTCCGTCTTCCGTCCTCACAGCAAGAGCTTCGACAGCTCGTCGTAGTCCTCGGGACCGAATTCCTCGGTCGCGAGCTTCTTGGCCAGCGCGCCGCGATCGGAGACCACGAGGTGGTCGATGTTCCCGGTCACGACGACGTCGCCCGGGAGCTTCGCGGCGTCGCGCAGGATCTGGGGAATGAGCACGCGCCCCTGCGCGTCGATCGCGGCGTCCTGGCCGTAGTAGTTGACACGCTCGAGGAACTTGGTCTTCGCGCGGTGGATCGCCGGAAGCTCGGCGAGCTTCTCCTCGAGCGCGCGCCAGATCCCGAGCGGGTAGAGAAGAAAGTTTCTTCCGTGGAGAGACGTGACGAAGAGATCGCGTCCAAAAGCCTCCTCGATCTGTTGACGGAAGAGATTCGGCACCTTCAGCCGGCCCTTCTCGTCGAGGCGGGCCGGAGCGCTTCCACGAAAGCGATCCATCCTTCAGTTGTCGTCCCGTCCTGAGCTCCGGGACCACTTTCTCCCACTTTTAGCCAGATTTGGCCACTGGCGGGATGTTAGGAGTGCCGAGGTTTATTAGTCAAGAGAAGAAGATTGCCTAAAAAAATTAGGAGCGCTAAACGGGCGTAAGCGCTCCGCACATGAACGTGTGCAGGCAACCGCCGAGCTCGGGGAGAGCGCGCTCGCTACCCACCACCCTCATGCCACTCCTTCGTCAGCTCGAGCCATAGCGCCAGACCCCGGAAGCCGCCGAAACGCGCGTAGCGACGGGCGATCGCGCGGTCCACCGTGCGCGCGGGACCCGGATACAGGCGCCGGTATTGCTTGCGCACCCATGAGTCGAGAGCCAGGAAATCGTGGCGGCCGAGGATTCGGAGCAGCCCCTCCGCCGCGTACGGCCCGAAGCCGTGCTCGGCGAGTATGGCTTCGCGAATGTCGGTGGCCGGCCCATCCCGCGTTTCCCACCGCGAAAGGTCGAGCCGGCCGGAGGCGACGCGGCGGGAAAAGCGCGACAGCGCCTCGGCGCGGTAGCCGCAGCGGACCTTCTTGCGGAGCGCGGCGGGCGATAGCCGGGCGAGCCTGCCGGGCGTCGGGAAGGCCGCGCCGCCCTCACCGGCGACGGCGATCAGCTTCTCGACCATGCCGCGCGTCGCTGCCCAGGAGCAGTTGGTCGTCAGAAGCATCTTGACGGCGTCCTCGAAGAGCGAGGGCGCCCGCAGCATCCGGCCGCCCCCCCGCGAGAGCGCCCGGCGCAGGTCCGGCTCGCCCTCGAGCGCTCCGTCGAAGGCGGAAAGGTCCAGGTCGAGCGAGAAGACCCGGAGGGCCACCGCGCGCAGCGTCGCGCGACTGAGGCCGTCGGAGGACGCAAGGAGGAAGCCGCCGCGCGATCGGAACGAAACCTCTCGACCGGCGAGGGCCGTAGTCAGGACGCCTCCCGCACCGGGGTCGTACCGAAAGGGCGGCAGGTCGTACCAGCCGTGGGATCGGACGACGGCGTCGAAGGAGAAGTTCGCGGGAAGCTGGAGGCGGGTGCGCAAGCGAGTCGGGAAGAGCCGGGACTAACTTTTCTTCTCCTCCGCCTTCGCCAGCTGCTCGTCGTAGATCTTGACGAAGGCGTCGCGCCGGAGGCGTTCCATGTACTCCGTGAACCGTTTCTCGTAGAGCTCGTCGGAGATCCGCTTGCGCAGATCCTCTTTGACCTCGGAAAACGGCTTGTAGCCCGCGGGCTTGCGATTGGTCACATGGAAGAGGTGGATCGAGTCGGCCGTCAGGACGGGCGCGGGATACTCCGCGGGCGGGTTCGTGAAGATCCCGGCGTCGAGCGCCTCCACGAGCTCCCCCTTCGCGACGGTGCCAAGCTCGCCGCCCCGCTCCCGCGTCGTGCCTTCCGACGCCTCGCGGGCGAGGTCCGCGAACGGCGTCCCGGCCTTGATCCTGGCGCGGATCCCCTCGACCCGGGCGACGGCCTTCTGCCGCGCCTCCGAGTCGGAGGAGTCGAACTTCAGGACGATCTCCGCGACCTGGGTCTCCTCGGGGACCGCGTAGTACTTCTCCTTCTGACGCTCGTACTCGATGCGCAGGGCGTCGTCGGAGAGGTCCAGCCGCGAGGTGACGTCCCGCCCGATGACCTTCTGGAGCGTGATCGTCTCGCGCATCTGCCGCTTCAGCTCGTCGCGGGTCATGTTGGTCTGCGCGAGCGCGGCGTCGAACTCCGCGTCCGTCGTCAGGTTGTACTGGGCCTTGACCCTCTGGACGGCCGCCTCGATCTCCTCGTCGGTAGCCGAGAGGGCCATCTCGGTGGCCCGCTCCTCGAGCAACTTCTCCTTGATCATGTCCTCGAGGACGGCCTTGCGGATCTGCTCCGGATCGGCCGAGGCCACGAGGGCCTTCTGGGCGGCCGAGAGCCGTTTGTCGTACTCGGACTGCGTGATCAGCTTGTCGTTGACCCGCGCGACGATCCTCTCGATCAGCTCGGCGCCGGAGAGAGAGGCCGCGCACGCCGCCGCGGCGAAGAAAGTCAGAACGCTGCGTTTCATGCGCCCTTTCATAACACAGGCAAGGCGGTCGAATTCCTCCGGCCCGGGGCGCGTCTAAGCCGCCGCGCGGCGCGCGAAGCGCGGGAGCAGATCCACGAGCCCCGCCAGGAGCGCCTCGCCGTCGGGGGCCCGGAACGTGAGGACGCGCGAGGCCGAGAAGGTCGCCCCCGGCGTCTCGCGCACGAACTCAAGGAGTCGCTCGGCGTCGACCGGAGCGTCTTGCGCAAAACGCACGTGGACACGCCCGGCCTGGCGGGTGACCGCCGTGACGCCGAGGAGCTCGGCCCGGGCCCGAACGCGGGCGTACTCGATCAGGCGCCGCACGGCCGGCGGGGGCTCGCCGAATCGGTCGGCGATCTCCCGCCGCGTTTCCTCGAGCGCCGCGTCGTCCCGGGCCCGCGCGACCTTCTTGTAGATCATCATCCGCCAGTTCTCGTCGGCGACGTAGCCATGCGGGATCGCCAGATCGAGCCCCAGCGAAAGCGTGACCGTCCGCTCCGGGAGAGCCTCCTCGCCCCGCATCTCCCGGATGGCCTCCTCGAGAAGCGTCAGGTACATCTCGAAGCCGACGGCGGCGATGTGGCCCGACTGCTCCCCGCCGAGCAGGTTGCCCGAGCCGCGGATCTCGAGGTCCTTGGCGGCGATCCGGAAGCCGGCGCCGAGGTCGCAGAACTCCTGGATCGACGCGAGGCGCCGCCGCGCGATCTCCGAGAGCGAGGCGTTCTCCTCGACCAGAAGGTAGGCGTAGGCCGGCTTGTCGCTCCGGCCGACGCGCCCCCGGAGCTGGTAGAGCTGGGCCAAGCCGAAGGTGTCGGCGCGGTCGATGAGGATCGTGTTGGCCGACGGGATGTCGAGGCCGTTCTCGACAATCGCGGTGGCGAGGAGCACGTCCGCCTCGCGCGAGAAAAACCGCAGCATGGCCTTCTCGAGTTCGGCTTCGGGCATCTGGCCGTGTGCCACGGCGATCCGCACGGCCGGGAGCAGCTCCTCGAGAGTCTGCTTGACCCTCCCGATCGACTCGATCCGGTTGTGCACGAAGAAGACCTGGCCGCCGCGGTCGAGCTCCGCCTCGATCGCCTCCCGGATGATCTCCGGGCGCGACGGCACGACCTGCGTCTCGATCGCGAGGCGGTCCCGGGGCGGCGTCTCGATGATCGAGAGATCGCGCAGACCCGAGAGCGACAGGTGCAGCGACCGCGGAATGGGCGTCGCCGACATCGAGAGCACGTCGATCGAAGTCTTCCACTCCTTCAGCCGCTCCTTCTGCGCCACACCGAAGCGCTGCTCCTCGTCGACGATGAGAAGGCCCAGGTCGCGGAACGCGAGGTCCTTGCCGAGCATCCGGTGGGTCGCGATGAGGATGTCGACCAACCCCTCCGCGGTCTTCGCCACGACTTCCTTCTGTTCAGCGCGAGAGCGGAAGCGCGAGAGCAGCTCGATCTCGACGGGGAAAGCGGCGAAACGCCGCCGGAACGTCCGGTAGTGCTGGTCGGCGAGGATCGTGGTCGGCGCCAGCAGGGCGACCTGCTTGCCGTCGAGGACCGCCTTGAACGCGGCGCGCATGGCGACCTCGGTCTTACCGTAGCCAACGTCCCCGCAGAGGAGGCGGTCCATGGGCTTTTCCGACTGCATGTCCCGCTTCACGTCGGCAATGGCCTGGGCCTGGTCGGGAGTCTCGACGTACTCGAAGGCGTCCTCGAACTCCTTCTGCCAGGGGGAGTCCTTCGAGAACGCGAACCCCTCGGCCAGGCTGCGGCGCGCGTAGAGCTTCAGGAGCTGGTCGGTCATGTCGCGCATGGCCTTGCGGATGGAGGCCTTGCGCCGGGCCCAGCCCGCGCCGCCGAGCCGGTCGAGCGCCGGCTGCGCGTCCTCGACACCGGAGTACTTCTGGACGAGATCGAAGCGCTCGACCGGAAGCAACAGCGTCTTTTCCTCCGCGTACTCGATCTCCATGAACTCGCGCTCTTCGCCCTCGACGGGAAAGCGCTTCAGGCCCTTGAAGCGGCCGATGCCGTAGTCGGCGTGCACGACCGCGTCGCCGAGCTTCAGGTCCCGCAGGTCCGAGAGGAACGCCTCGCTTGGTTTGCGTCGCGCCTGCGCGGAGCGCCGTTCTTCGCCGAAGATCTCCTCTTCGGCGTACACGGCGAGGCGGGGCTCGCGCAGACGGAAGCCGGCCGAGATCTCGGCCGGGATCGTGACGACCGCGCCCGCGCTTCGCTCGGACGTGACGTGGAAACCGTATTCGAGCGCCAGCCGCCGCACCTTCTCCGCCCCGCCGGTCGGGTGCGTGGCGACGAAGACCTCTTCTCCCGACGCGAGGGCGCGGATCAGGTCCGCCGCCGCCTCCGCCGCGCGGCCCGAATGACCGGCGATCGCCTCGGCCGGAAGCCGAAGAATGGAGGCGCCGGGCTCCGCGACCCCGAGGCGGTCGAAGCGGACGCAGATCGAGGCGATCCGGCCGCGGATCCCCTCGGCCGCGTGCAGCAGCTCTTCGGGCGCGAAGGCGTCGCGGTCGGGGTCACGGTCGGCGGCAGCGCGCTCTGCAAAGGCCGCGATCTCCTCCTCGACCGCTGCGGGCTCGAAGAGAACGACCAGGCCGGCGGCCGCGTGATCGAGCCAGGAGGCCGGCATCCGCGAGACGGCCGGCGCGAACACCGTCCGCTCCGCCTCCGAAGGCGGGCGCCCGATCCGCTCGGTCAGGAGCGCGCGCGTTTCGTCGGATTCCTCCGAGGCCGCGAAGGGCGGCAGCCCGACCTCCTCGAGCCTCTCGGTCGAGCGCTGCGTGTCGGGGTCGAAGAGGCGCAGCGACTCGATCCGGTCCCCGTCGAGTTCGACGCGGACCGCCAGATCCCGGTCCGGCGGGAAGACGTCGAAGAGCCCGCCGCGGACGGCGAGGTCGCCTGTCTCGATCACGAGGTCCGACCGGTGGTAGCCCAGGCGGGTCAGCCGCTCGGTCAGGCGCGGCAGCGAGACCTCTTCGCCGCGGCGAAGCTTCACGAAAAGCTTGCCGAATTGCGAGGGGTCGGGAAGCCGGACGAAGAGGGACCGCGCGGGCAGCACGGCTGCGTCCCAGGCGCCCGGGTCGCGCAGGGCAGTCAGCAGCGAAAACTCGTCGCGCCGCGCCTTCAGCGAGGCCGGGATGCGTTGATAGGGCGTCAACGTGGGAGCAGGGGCGTGGAAGACGCGGGGCAGGCCAGCGGCCGCGAGGTCTCCGAGGAGCTGCTCGGCCTCCTTCTCGCTCGCGACGACGATCGCGAGCGGCCGCCCGAGGTCGCGCGAGAGCGCCGCGAGCAGGACCCCCGGAAGCGCCCCGACGCCGCCGGAGACGACCAGGCGGTCTTCTCCCCCGCGCACTCTCGCGAGGAGGTCCGCGTAGGATGGCAGATCGCGAGCGAGATCCTTGAGCAGCCCTATCGCGCTTTCGCCAAAGGCGACTTCTCCCGCAGCCGTTCGACGGCTTTGACCGCGATCCCGGCCGCGTAGCTCACTTCCTCTTCGGTGGTCCAGCGCCCGAGGCCGAAGCGGATCGAGGCGTGCGCGAGGTCGGCCGGCACGCCGAGCGCCGTCAGGACGTGGGACGGCTGGAGCGAGGCCGAGGTGCATGCCGAACCGGAGGAGACCGCGACATCTTTCAAGCTGACAAGGAGCGCCTCTCCCTCCACGCCGGCGAAGGAGAGGTTCAGATTGCCGGGCAGCCGTCGTTCCTGCCCGCCCGAAGCAAGAGAGCCATCCGGCTCGATCTCGGGCAGCGGAGCGCCGTTCAACCTCACGTCCTCGAGCCGGGGCACGATGCCGTCGTGCAGGCGCTTGCGGAGCCGGCGCAGGCGGCGGCTTTCTTCGGCCATCTCGGCGACGCCGAGCTCGGCCGCCTTCCCCAGACCGACGATCCCCGGCACGTTCAAGGTTCCGGACCGCATCCCCCGCTCGTGCCCTCCGCCGAAGAGAATCGGCTGGAGGCGCACCCGGGGATGGCGGCCCCGCACGTAGAGCGCCCCGACGCCCTTGGGGCCGTAGATCTTGTGCGCCG
The DNA here is from genome assembly GCA_046716885.1 of Thermoanaerobaculia bacterium. Lineage (GTDB taxonomy): Bacteria > Acidobacteriota > Thermoanaerobaculia > UBA5066 > Gp7-AA6 > DAHUXD01. The sequence continues at coordinate 76,731 of JBKJWL010000238.1, forward strand.
TGACGGAGGCCATGTCGACGTGCATGGCCTCGACGTCGAACGGGATCTTGGCAAAGCCCTGCACCGCGTCGGTATGGAACAGGACCCCCTTCTCGCGGCAGAGCGCGCCGATCTGGGCGATCCGCTGGATCGTGCCGATCTCGTTGTTGGCGAGCATGACCGACACCAGGATCGTCTTGTCCGTGATGGCGTCGCGCACCCGCTCGGGCGGGACCTCGCCGGTCTTCTCGGGCTTCAGGTAGGTCACCGCGAATCCCTGCCGCTCGAGCTCGCGGCAGGGATCGAGGACCGCCGAGTGCTCGGTCGACACGGTCACGACGTGGCCGCCCTGCTCCCCGTACATCCGCGCCACGCCGAGGATCGCGAGGTTGTCCGACTCGGTCGCCCCGCTCGTGAAGACGATCTCTTTTTCGGAGGCGTTCATCGCCCGCGCGACCTGTTCGCGCGCCGCGTCGACGGCGGCCTCCGCTTCCCAGCCGAACACGTGCCCACGCGAGGCCGGGTTCCCGAACGACTTCGAGAAGTACGGCGTCATCACCTCCAGCACCCGCGGGTCGACAGGCGTCGTGGCGTGGTAGTCGAGGTAGATCGGCAGCTGCATGGGTCGTCTATTCTATCGAGCGCTTCGGGCGGCGTCTCGGAGGATTAGAATGTCCTTTCGATGTCCAGTCTTCCCCGGCCGCAGTCGAGCCCCTTCGGCTTCTCCTCGCCGCCCCCGAAGGTCCGCCTCGTGCACGCCTTCGACCGGCCCTACGAGAACGTCGTGGCGACCGCACGGACGTGCTACTCGGCCAAGGGGATCATCACCGAGGACCAGGCCTCGGCCAAGCCCGAGCGCCGGGATGCGATCGCGAAGTCGATCTACGATGCCGGGCACCACACGACCTTCCAGCACGCCCACTTTCAGTTCTCGCTCGAGAACGTCTCGCGCCAGTTCCTCTGGACGTTCCTCCACTCCCATCCCTTCTACAACTCCGAGCAGGTCTCGCAGCGCTACGTCGAGGTCAAGAAGGGCAACTACGCGGCCCCCCCGATGGGGCCTGCCGACCGGGAGATCTACGAACGGACGGCGTGGCGCCAGCAGGACGCCTACACGCGGCTGACCGAGCTTCTGACGCCACTGGCGGCCGAGCGCTACTTCGGACTCTTCCCGGGGCGCACGCGTGGCGACGGGCCCGTGCGCTTCGCCGGAGCGGTCCGGAAGCGGGCGCAGGAGATCGCGCGTTACGCGCTCCCGGTCGCGACCTTCTCGTATCTGTACCACACGATCTCGGGCGTCACGCTCTTCCGCTACTGGCGCCTCTGCGAATCGATGGACGCGCCCGCCGAGCAGCGCGAGGTCGTCGGCCAGATGGTCGCGGAGGTGCTCCGCCACGATCCGCTCTACGCGACGGTCCTCCAGGATCCGCTTCCGCTCGAAGAGACTCCGGAGTATGCAGCGTTCCAGGCGCTCCCGCGTGTCCGGGCGTCCGGCCGCGAGTTCCGCGCGGAGTTCGACCGGGAGCTTGCGGGGAAGGTGTCGCGGCTCGTCGACTGGAAGGCGAACAACGAAGAGGTCCTGGCCTCGGCCGTGCGCGAGATCCTGGGCGTGCCCCGCGCCTCGATCTCCGACGACGACGCGATCCGCCTGGTGCTCGATCCTTCGAAGAACCGCGTGCTCGGCGAGACGCTGACTCTGACGACGCTCGACAAGCTCTCGCGCGCCATGTTTCACCCGTCGTACACGTTCCGCAAGAAGCTCTCCCACACGGCCGACAGCCAGGACCAGCGCCACCGCATGACGCCCGCCTCGCGGCCCGCGCTGCCGGCATACCTCTCCGAGGAGCCCGACTACATCGTCCCGATGCTCGTTCCCGATGTTCCGGAGGCGGAAGAGCTCTATCGGCGCACGATGGAAGAGACTTGGACCGCGATCGGGGAGCTGCGCTCGCGCGGAGTCTCCGACGAGTTCGCCGCATACCTCCTTCCCAACGCCGTCGCGATCCGGTTCACCGAGTCGGCGGACCTGCTCAACCTCCACCACAAGTGCGCAATGCGCCTCTGCTACAACGCGCAGGAGGAGATCTGGCGCGCGTCGCTCGACGAGGCGCTCCAGATCCGCGACGTCAACCCCCGCATCGGGCCCTGGCTGCTGCCTCCCTGTACGCTCCGCCATCTCGCCGAGGTGCGCCCAGTTTGTCCGGAAGGCGAGCGCTTCTGCGGCGTCGTCGTCTGGAAGATGGACCAGAGCGAGTACACGAGAACTCTGTAGAGCGTCCCGCACGCGAGATCGCGAGGTCTGCGCCGCGTTCTGGGTCGTCCCGTGGATGACGAAAGGCCGAACCAAACGCCCCCAGCGGCTCGATGGCTCATGACTCGCGACTCACAACATTTCTTGTAGTCTTTCTCCCGCAAAGAACCCATGGCCGACGGCATTCGACTTCTCGAAGCGCTCGTTCTGAACGGGCCGAACTCCCGGTCCTATCTCCCTTGCGTGTGGAAGGCGCGAGCTCCGGCGGCTGCTGCGGGGCTTGCAGCAGCGTCTCTGCTCGGAGGACCGGCGAGAGGGTTCCGAAGCGGGTCGACGAGGGCACCTGGCTCGGCCACGGCCGTGCACGTCTCCGGCAATGACTGACGAAAGCCGCCGAGAGACGAAGGACGCAGCCTCGACACCCGTGCCCGCGGACCTTGCCGCGCGCTCCGGGTCCGGCAAGCAGATTTTTCGCCAGCCGGGCCTGACGCCGGACACGATCCTCGCCGAACGGTTCCGGATCGTGCGCTTCATCGCTCGCGGCGGTATGGGTGAGGTCTACGAGGCGGAGGACCGGGTGCTCAAGGAGCGGGTCGCCCTGAAGACGATCCGCCCCGACGTCGCCGGCGACGAGCGGACGATGGAGCGCTTCCTGCGCGAGGTGCACCTGGCGCGCAGCGTCACGCACCCCAACGTCAGCCGCACCTTCGACGTGTTCCATCACGAGGGCTTCGCGTTCCTGACGATGGAGCTGCTCGCCGGCGAGACGCTGTCGGAACGCCTCTCGCGCGGCGGGCGCATGAAGCCGGAGGAGGCGCTGCCGCTCGTCGAACAGATGGCCGCGGCGCTCTACGCCGCGCACGAGGCGGGAATCATCCACCGGGATTTCAAGAGCGCCAACGTGATGCTCGTTCCCGACGAGCGCCGGGAGGGCGGCGTGCGCGTCGTCGTCACGGACTTCGGCCTGGCGCGGCGCAATCGGCCGGGCCGTGGGTCCGCTGCGCCGTTGACGGAGACCGAAGCCGTCCTCGGCACGCCCGACTACATGGCGCCCGAACAGATCGAGGGGCGCGAGCTCTCTCCGGCGACCGACGTCTACGCCCTCGGCATCGTGATGTACGAGATGGTCACCGGCGAGCCCCCTTTTCAGGGGGACACACCTCTCTCTGTAGCCTTGAAGAAGCTCAAGGAGGCCGCCCCCTCGCCGCGCGGGCGGGCGCCCGACCTTCCGCCGCTCTGGGAGAAGGCGATCCTGCGCTGTCTCGAGCGCAACCCGGCCGACCGATTTCCTTCCGCCGGCGACCTCGTCCGCGCGCTCCAGGGCGAGGAGATCCCGCCCGGGCCGGGCCAGCGGGCGCGGCGCCGCCGGAGAATCGCAGTCGTGGCGGCCGCGCTCTTGCTCGCCGCGGTTGCGGGGTTCCTCGTTCCGCGAATCGGGCGCCGGGCCCCGGCCGGATCTCCCCCCGCAGCCGCGAAGGCCCCGAGGCGCGCGATCGCCGTCCTCGGGTTCAGGAACCTCGCCCGCCGTCCCGAGGAGGCGTGGGTCTCGACCGCTCTGGCCGAGATGCTGACGACGGAGCTCGCCGCCGGCGAGAAACTCCGGGCGATCCCGAGCGAGGAGGTCGCTCGGATGAAGATCGATCTGTCGCTGCCCGAGGCCGACACGCTTGGACGCGACTCGCTCGAGCGAGTGCGCAACAACATCGGCGCCGACCTCGTCCTGCTCGGCTCGTATCTCGCCATGTCGTCGGAGGCCGGGGGCCCGATCCGTATCGACCTGCGGCTCCAGGACACGGGCGCCGGCGAGACGGTCGCCCTCGTATCGGAGAAGGGCACGCGGGCGGAGTTCGACGCCCTCGTGACGCGGGCGGGAGCGCAACTGCGCCAGAAGCTGGAGCTGCCCGCGGTCTCGGCCGCCGAGGCGGCTGCCGTCCGCGCCACGCTGCCCTCGAACCCCGAAGCCTCTCGCCTCTACGCGGAGGGCCTGGCAAAGCTGCGCCTGTTCGACGACACGGCGGCGCGCGATCTCCTCGAGAAGGCCGTCGCGGCGGACCCGCAGCACGCACTGGCGCACTCGGCCCTGGCCGCGGCCTGGTCCGCGCTCGGCTACGACAGCCGCGCACGCGAGCAGGGCAAGACCGCGTTCGACCTGTCGGGCAGCCTCGCGCGGGAAACGCGCCTCCTCGTCGAGGGGCGCTACCGCGCGATGAACAACGAGTGGGAACGGACGATCGAGATCTACCGCTCGCTCTTCACCTTCTTTCCCGACAACACCGACTACGGCCTGCACCTGGCCAGCGCCCAGACGCGGGCGGGCCGCGGCAACGACGCGCTCGCGACGATCGCCGCGCTTCAGAAGGCGTTCCCGCGCGACGACGCACGTATCGCGCTCGCCGAGGCCGAGACGGCGCGGGCGCTGTCGGATTACCCGCGTGTGGAGAAGGCCGCCATCCGCGCGATCGCGATCGGCGGCGCGCAGGGGGCGCGCCTGCTCGTCGCCGGCGCGCTGCTCCTGCAGGCGAGCGCGCTGCGGAACACCGGGGACCCGAAGCAGGCCATGGTACCGGCCGAGGAGGCCCGCCGTCTTTACGAGGCCGCGGGAGACAGCGGAGGCGTGGCGGCAGCGTTCAATTCCCTTGGCAGCAGCCGCTATGACCAGGGCGACCTGCCCGGCGCGCGCAAGGCGTACGAAGGCGTGCTCTCGACGGCGCGTGCCATCGGGAACAAGCGCGCGGAGGCCGGGGCGCTCGACAACATCGCCAGCGTCGTCGGCGACCAGGGCGACCTGGCGACGGCGGAGCGGCTTTCCGAGCAGGCCCTGGCGATCTTCCGCGAGATCGACGACAAGGCCGGCGAAGCGGAAACGCTCAACAACCTCGGCGCGGGTCTCGTCGTCCAGGGCAACTTCCGCGGCGCGCGGGCGAGGTTCGAGGCTGCCCTCCCCCTCTACCTGGAGACGGGCGACGAGGGAGGCCTCGCGATCGCTCTCAATAACATCGCCGAGATGCGGGCCAACGAGGGCGACCTTGCGGGCTCGGCCGAGAGCTACGAGCGGTCGCTCAAGCTCTTTCGCGACTCGGGGCAGAAGTCCAAGGCGGTCTATCCGCTGGTCGGCCTCGCCGGCGTGCGCTTCGCGTCCGGCGACCTCGGGCAAGCCCGGAAGATGCTGGAGGAAGGCCTTCAGATCTGCCGGGAGGCCGACGACCGCCACGAGGAAGCGTACGTGTTGTCGGGGCTCGCCCGGATCGCGCTCGCCGGGGATCGCCCCGCCGAGGCGAGAAAGCGCTACGAGGAGGCCCTCGCGATCCGCTCGGAGATCGGCGAGGCCGGAGCCGCGGCCCAGAGTCTTCTCGAGATCGCGCGAGTGGCGCTCGAAGAAAGCAAATTCGACGAGGCCGCGGCGGGCGCGAACGCCGCGCTCGTCCAGATCCGGGCGCAGAAGCTTCCCGACGACGAGGTCTTCGGCCTGGCCGTCCTCGCGCGCGCCCTCGCCGGGAGCGCACACCTCGAGGAGGCGGGCAAGGTCGTGGACACGGCCCGCGATCTTGCCGCCAAGAGCCAGCACGAGGGCTCCCGCGGCGAGTTCCAGCTCGCCTCGGCGGTCGTCCGGGCCGCGCGCGGCGACGCGGCCGCAGCCCGGAAGACTCTCGAAGCGGCCGTCGCGCGCGCGAAACAGCACGGTGACCGCGCCTTCGAGCTGGAGGCGCGCCTCCAGCTCGGGAAGATCGAGGTGGCCTCGGACGCCGCCGCGGCCGGGCGCGTGCGGCTGGACGGCGTCGCGAAGGACGCGGCCGCGAAGGGCTTCCTCCTCGTCGCGCGAAAGGCGCGCGCGTCGAAGACGGCCATCTTTTCGGGCCGGGCCCCTACGACATGAACGCGGCCTCCCGCCACTCGAAGACGGGGTCAGGTCTGGACTTTGTCCATCCGGGTGCAACCAGAACGTAGCGCTCCCCTCGTCCGCCTCGGCGAATGAACAAAATCCGGACCTGAGGCAACCTGTCCCTTGCGCGTTCGCGCGCCCGAAACCTGCCCGAATGGACGGCTAACTTTTTGGACAGGAACGCGCGACAATGGAGTGAAGTGTCTGCAGTCACAGGAGGTATCCGGATGCGCCTGGCTTCGAGACTTCTGAGAGCGTTGGTCATTGTGTCCGCGGCGTCGACAGCCGCGGCGTCCGCGGCGGTCATTTACGTCAACGCCGGGGCGACCGGCTCGAACAACGGTTCGAGCTGGGCCAACGCCTACACCAGCCTCCAGTCGGGCCTGGCGGCCGCCGCGGCGCCCGACGAGATCTGGGTCGCCGCGGGGACCTACCGGCCGACGGCGACGGCCGACCGGACCGTGAGCTTCGCGCTGAAGAACGGCGTCGGCGTCTACGGCGGGTTCGACGGCACCGAGACGCTGCGGTCGCAGCGCGATCCCGTGGTCAACGTGACGATTCTCTCGGGCGACATCGGGACGCAAGGGGCCTCCAACGACAACAGCCACCACGTGGTGACGGCGGACGCGACGGTGACCTCCTCGGGAGTGCTCGACGGCTTCACCGTCACGGCCGGTCAGGCCGACGGAGGTAACCCCAACGACCGCGGCGCCGGCATGTGGATCAACGGCGGCAGCCCTACGCTCGCGCGCCTGATCTTCACCGGCAACTTCGCGACCGTGGAGGGCGGGGGCCTGCGGGTCACCAGCGGCTCGCCGATCCTCTTGAGCTGCGTGTTTCAGGGCAACTCGGTCGGCTTCGGAGGCCGCGGCGGCGGGCTTTACGCGCAGGGAGCCGGCAGCTCCATCACCGCGCAAAGCTGCATCTTCCAGTCGAACTCGATCTCGAGCGCCACGACCGGCGGCGGCGGCATCGAGACCTCGGGCGCTCCCGTCACGCTGATCAACTGCATCGTCGCGCAAAACAGCCCGAACGGCCTTGAGATCGTGACGGCCAACGGGAGCGTGCTCGACAACTGCACCTTCACGGCAAACACCGGCTACGGCGCGCGCTTCCTGACGAGCGTCGGCAACTCGATCGCGAACAGCATCTTCTGGGGAAACCTGACGGGCGAGCTGTGCCTCGGCGCGCCCTGCACGGGATCCGCCACCGTCACGTATAGCGACATCCAGGGCGGCGGCATCGCCGGCGCGGGCAACATCGACGCCGACCCACTCTTCCTGGCGGCGCCGGCGGACCTGCGCCCGGGCGCTCTGTCGCCCGTCGTGGACGCCGGCAACAACTCGCTCGTGCCCGGAGGCACGACGCTCGACGTGCGGGGCCTGCCCCGCTTCTTCGACGACCCCGATGTCCCCGACACGGGCGCCGGGCTGACCCCTCCCTATGTCGACATGGGCGCGTACGAGCGGATCCCAATCACCGTCTCCACCCCCGTCAACGTGGTCGTCTGCTCGGGAAGTTCCGCCAGCTTTTCCGTAACCGCGGCCGGCCAGCCGACACTCACGTACCAGTGGCGCAAGAACGGGGTCAACCTCGGAAACGGCGGCACGGTCTCCGGAGCGCTCACCGACACGCTGACCATCGACCCGACCGTCTCAGGCGACTCCGGCAACTACGACATCGTCGTCACCGACGGGTTCGGCCAGACCATCACGTCGGCGGCCGCCAGCCTGACGGTGAACACGCGCCCCACGGCCGCGGCCTCCGGCACGGCGACGATCTGCAACGGGGACTCCGTCCCGCTGACCGGCTCGGGCGGCGTGTCCTGCGCGTGGCTGCCGGTGACCGGCCTCTCGGATGCCGCGAGCTGCACGCCCACGGCCACGCCCCCCTCGACGACGAGCTATGGCCTCACCGTCACGGCCGCCAACGGATGCGCCTCGACCAACGTGGCGAGCGTGACGGTCACCGTCAACATCACGCCGGCGCTGCCGGTCATCACGGCCCCGCTCTCGGTGCCAGTCGGCGCCTCCGGAGCCTCCGCCAGCGTCGTGAACCACGCGGGCGCGAGCTGGACCTGGACGCTCTCAGGCGGCGTCATCACCGCCGGGCAGGGCTCGCGTCAGATCGTCTTCGACGCGGCTTCCCCGGGAACGACGATGCACTGCACAGTCACCGAGTCGGCGAGCGGCTGCACGTCGCCGATGGCGGAGAAGGACATCCAGGTGGACTTCCTGGACGTGCCTCCCACGAACCTCTTTCACGACTTTGTCAACACCGTCGCGCGCAACGGCGTGACCGCCGGCTGCGGCGGCGGCAACTACTGCGGCGTGTCGAACATCACGCGTGCGCAGATGGCGGTCTTCCTGCTGAAGGCCAAGTACGGCGCCGCCTACGTCCCGCCCGCCGCGACGGGAGCCGTGTTCCTCGACGTGCCGTCGAACAGCTTCGCCGCGGCCTGGATCGAAGAGCTGGCTGCCCTCGGTGTGACCGGCGGCTGCGGCGGCGGCAATTACTGCCCGACAAGTCCCGTCACGCGCGCACAGATGGCCGTCTTCCTGCTGAAGGCATCGATCGACGCGGCCTACGTGCCGCCCACTGCCACGGGGGGCGTGTTCACCGACGTCGCGGCGGGGTCGTTTGCCGCGGACTGGATCGAGGATCTCTTCGCCCGCACGATCACGGGCGGCTGCCTGACCAATCCGCTGCGCTACTGCCCGAGCAACAACAACAACCGGCAGCAGATGGCGGTATTCATCGTCAAGGCGTTTGCGCTGCAGTAGGGGCGACACGCGCCGTAAACCTTCCGGTGCCTCGCTCGTCCGGACCTTGAGGAGGCCTTTCATGAACATCGAGGTCGAGCGGCTCCGGGCGCTCGCGGTCTGCGGGCTTCTCGGGTTGAGCGCGTCGCTTCAGGGGCAGAGCACGGGCTTGACCCCATTGACCGAGATGGGCCCCGCGACCTACCTCGGCTATTCGGGGGGCCTCTATCCGGGGCAGTCCCACACGATGCCCGAGGCCCATGCCGCGGCCGGGGCCGCGCGGGCGGCGGCGATTCAGCCTCTCGACGGGAACGGCAGTCCGAGCGCGGCCGGCAAGATCGCCCTTCTCTCGATCGGCATGTCGAACACGACGCAGGAGTTCTGCTCGCAGAACGGCCTGCAGCCCTGCGCCTCCTGGACCTTCGTCGGACAGGCGCTCGCGGACCCCGAGGTCAACCACACGACCCTCGCGTTCGTCAACGGCGCCCGCGGCGGCCAGACCGCCATGACCTGGGACGATCCCGCCGATCAAAACTACGATCGGGTTCGCGACGTGGACCTGGCCGGGCAGGGCCTGACCGAGGCGCAGGTGCAGGCCGCGTGGGTGAAAGTGGCCGACGCCACGCCGACGGTGTCGTTGCCGAACGCCGGCGCCGACGCCTATGCGCTGGAGACCCACATCGGCAACATCGCGCGGGCGCTGCGAGTCAGGTACCCCAACCTCCAGCTCGTCTTTCTCTCGAGTCGCATCTACGCAGGCTGGGCGACCACACAGCTGAACCCGGAGCCTTACGCCTACGAATCCGGCTTCTCGGTCAAGTGGGCGATCCAGGCGCAGATCGACCAGATGGCAAACGGCGGAACGATCGTCGACCCGCTCGCGGGCGATCTGAACTACGGGACCGTGGCGCCGTGGATCGGCTGGGCGGCGTACCTGTGGGGCGACGGCCTCATTCCGCGCTGCGACGGCCTGGTGTGGGAGCAGGCGGACCTCCAGTCCGACGGCACGCACCCGTCCCAGTCCGGCGAAACGAAGGTCGGTGCGATGCTCTTGTCTTTCTTCAAGACCGACCCGCGCACTCGCGCATGGTTCCTCGCGCTCGGCGACACGGCCGTCTCACCTGCCTCCGGCTCCGCGGCCGGCGTCGCCGTCACGATCTCGGGCGTCGGGTTTCAGAACGGGGCGGCCGTCACCGTCGGCGCGCTCGACGCCACGGGAGTTACCGTGACGAGCACTTCGATCACCGCGACGACGCCGGCGCTCGCGGCCGGCACTCTCAACGATGTCGTCGTCACCAACCCCGACGCTTCCGCCGGCACCATTCCCGAGGGCTTCTTCGCGGATTTCATCGACGTTCCGGAAGCGCACTCTTTTCACGATTTCATCGAAACGATCTTCCGCGCCTCCGTCACGGCCGGCTGCAGCGCCGGCGCCTTCTGCCCCGACGACCCCATCACCCGCGCGCAGATGGCGGTTTTTCTCCTGAAGGCCCGCTACGGCGACTGCTTTGCCCCGCCGGCGGCGACCGGCACGATCTTCGCGGACGTCTCCGCGAGCGATCCCTTCGCCGACTGGATCGAGCAGCTCGCTTCACTCGGTGTCACGGGAGGCTGTGGCGGCGGCAACTACTGCCCGACCGCGCCGGTGACCCGCGCCCAGATGGCGGTGCTCCTCCTCAAGACGCTCCTCGGCCCGGGCTATGTCCCGCCGTTCGTCGCCCAGATCTTCGACGACGTGCCGCCGGGCGCCTTCGCATATGACTGGATCAACGACCTGTACGGCCGCGGCGTCACGGGCGGCTGCAGCGCCTCGCCGCTCCTCTACTGCCCCGCCAACTCCAACACCCGCGGGCAGATGGCGGTGTTCTTAGTCAGAGTCTTTGGGCTCTAGAGCCGCTGAAGCGGCACTCCGCGTGGCAACTCCGACTCCCGCGACTGAATTTCCTCGGAACCCGGGTGAAACGGCCTACCCATTTCGTGCCGGATCATTCGTGCCGGATCAGGAGAGGGTCCGCGGTGATGCCTCGCGGAGCTTGAACCCTGGGCTCCAAGCCCCCGGAAGCACTTCTGCAAGGCTCGCCGGTAACGAGACTGACTTCCCCGCGGAATACCGACAACCTGACAGGCTTCGGGCCATGGCGCACCGCCGGCGATCTCCATAACGAGGGCGTCGATCCGGCGGCGTTCGAGGTGCTCACTCTCGCCGAAAAAGCGTCGAGCGAAGCGGCGCAGCCACAGAACCTGCAGCCGATCCAGATCGGGCGGCGACGTGCCCGCGGATGGCACGGAATGCCGAATTTCCAGCCCACGACGCCGCAGGCGGTCGCACGCTTCACGGCAGGCGATGACGACGAACAGGCCTGCCCGAACTGTTTGGCCGTTGGCCCGGGCGATCAGATAGCTCACAACTGCATCGTCGATCACATCGTCGACGTCAGAGAACGGAACTCCGTATTGTCGAACCAGCCGGCGCCGGAGATACACGAGTGTCGCCTTGCTCGGCAGGATTTTCTCCTCGGTACCGATGAGCTCTGGAACCCCCTCTTCGGCCTGTTCAGTCTTTCCCAGCTTCGCTTGCTCGAAAGGCTTGAGGCGGACCGATTCTCCGCGATTCATTTTGGTCGTCTCGCTCGATTTCATGAGAGAGCGTCTTCCTGTCGGCATCTTTTACGGATCTGAACATACCGGCGTCGTTGCCTGCGGAGCTTATCCCCAGAAAGGGGCTCACATGAAGAGAGAGTTCGTCCGCACCTGGTTCGTGTCCATGCTGAGCGCCGTAAGTCTCCTCGCGGGGGTTTCGTCGACCGCTGCTCAAACTCAGCCTCCGGACCTTTCCCTCTCCATGAACGCGCCGCCGACCGCTTCGGTGAACGTGAACTTCTCTTACCCCATCACCGTCAGCAACATCGGTGCCGGCCCCGCGACGGGTGTCATCGTCACCGATGTTCTTCCCCCCGGCCTGAGTTTCGTTTCGACGGGTTCGTCGGCCGGATGCGCCCCGAATGGCGCCGCCGCAACCGGCGTAACGGTTACGTGTCCAGCGGGTACAGGCACGATCGCAGCCGGAGCCTCCGCCGTCGTCACCATCGTCGTCGTGACCCCGACGGGCGGCACTATTCTGAACGTTGCCGGCGCCGTCGCGAACGAGGCTGACTCGACGATGTCGAACAACTCGGCCACGGGCTCCACCGCGGTTAGTGCGCCTCCAGCCCCGGCGCTCTCCTCCCTGTCGCTGTTTCCCGCGAATCCCGCTGGAGGGGCGACCACGGTCGGCACCGTCACCCTGACTCTGGTCGCTCCGGTGGGAGGGGCCAGCGTGACGCTGTCGACCTCGGATGCGACCTTGGCGGTCGCTCCCACCAGCGTCATCGTGCCTGCCGGGGCCCTCTTCGCCAACTTCACGGTGGCGACATCCGTGGTGGGAGCAAATCGATCCTGCACGGTCAGCGGCGTCTACCTGGCAGTGACGAAGCAGGCGACCCTCACGGCAATCCCAATCACTCCTTCGTACACGAACTACGCTGGAACCCCGAATACCACGGCGTTCCCGGGTGCCGACTGGGAAGTCGGGACAGAGTTCTATGCCGACAAGAACGGCTGGGTCACCGGGGTCAGGTTTTACAAATTGCTTGGAGAGTCAGTCAACCCAGCCCACATCGGTCGGCTATGGAACGGAAACACGACTGGAGCGGTTGGCCCTCCTTTGGGCACGGCGACTTTTCAGAGTGAAACCGCCGAAGGATGGCAGGAGGCGGAACTGAGTTCACCGGTGTACATCCTCGCCGGCCAGACGTACGTCGTCTCATACGGCTCGAACGTGTCGATTACAAAATACGGGCTCGCTATAGCAAACGCCCCGCCGTTGTACTCCACCAGGGGCTGTTACGTCGCCGGCCGAGGGAATCCGCCCGCCTGCAATGTGGGCGCAACACCGGATAGCGCGACGAACTTCTGGGTCGATGTGCGGTTCCGTCCGGCAACCAAGACGATCTTCAACCTGCAGCTACCGCAGACGCCGGCTCCGAACGGAGGCTCCACGTACGAAAACGCAACGAGATTCAGCTCCTCTCAAGACGGCCTAATTACGGCGCTTCGCTTCTTCAAGGTTCCAACCGAGACCGGATCCCACACGGGCCGCCTGTGGAAGGATGACGGGACTCTGCTCGCAACGGTGACCTTCACATCCGAAACCGCCGCCGGCTGGCAGGAGAAGACCCTCACAACCTCCTACGCCGTCACTGCCGGGCTCGTCTATCGCGTCTCGTACACGTCGAACACGCAGACGGCGAAGACGACTAACGGGCTCGCTTCCGATGTCATCGATCCGCCTCTGACGGCAAGTGACGGCTACTTCGGAACACCGGGCGGCATCTTTCCGACAAACCTGCGACAGGACAATTTTTTCGCTGACATTCGGTTCTCGAAGTAGGAGGCGCGCGTGCAGACAAGTCTTCTCCCCAGGGTGCTCGCAAGCAGAAGAGGCGGCTTCCTAACCTGCGTCGCCGTTGCCTTGCTTAGCCTTCCAGTCCTCGCCCAGGAAGGCCCCGACGATGATCCCGACACCGCAACGGGCTACGTCAACAACATGTTTCATCACTCGTCGGTCGACTCGATCAACCTGTACAACGGCTCGCTTACGATCCCGATCCCGATCGGGCCCTCTTACCCGGTCGGACCGAAGCTCAAGTTCCAGGCGATGCTCACGTACAGCTCCAAGGTCTGGGAGTACGGACACCCGAGCCGGAGCGCGCCGCCCGATTTCGGTAATCTTTGGTCTCCCCTGGTCGCGGATCCCGCGATCGGCCTCGGCTGGACCTTTAGTCTCGGGGCCATCAAGAAGTGCGGCCTAAACCAGCTCAGCAATTGCTACGTCGGCCCGGATGGGTCTGAGCATCAGTTCTTCGGCATGAAGACGAAGGATGCCTCCCAGCTCTTGCTCAAGGGCGACGACACCAACGGGTGGGAGATGTGGGACGGGGACGGGAACCACTACGAGTTCCGCGACCGGGTGACCGGGTACGACGACCCGTATGACAACTACACGCACACTCTCGGCCGGGGACGCAACGGATGGTACCTGTCCGATTTGACGGACCCGTTCAACAATGCAATTCACGTCACGTATCACCCGAACCTCGGATCGGTTCCCTGCTGGGGAACGAGCATGGTCTGCACGAGCAGCACCGGCTCCCCCTCCTGGATTCCAGCGACAATCGCCGGTCCTTCCTGGTCAGTCAACGTTGCCCTCGACGGCAGCGGAAGAATCCAGGCGTTTTCCCTTCCCGTCATCGGCGCGACGCCCGTGACTTGGTTGCTCGGCTACGGATTGGTTTCACTGGCACAGACGACGCCGAATCCAGCCTCCGTCAGCGCGACCACGCTAACCTCAATTACGCTGCCGACGACCACGCATTCCGCGTCGTACAACTTCAGCTACAAACCGGGCGGCACGGGCTATACAGGCGGCTACGGTGGCCTGATACAGACCATGACTCTCCCCACGCAGGGGGTTATTTCGTACATATGGTCTACCTACTCGTTCTACCATGCCCGCCGATCCGGGCTCCTCAACTGCAGCTCCGAGTTGCCACCCGCTGATGCAGAGGTCTTGATCTCGGTCCGCCCGGCTCAGGGGATCATCACGGCCCCTGCTCCAGAGGCCCCTTCGCTCAGTGGTTGCGTTCCCGGAGGTCCGCTCGAGTTTATCCAGTACGCGGACCAGGTGGCGGGCGTAGCTCGAAGGACGGAAACACTCGGCGCTCAGAACTCGAGCACTGACTACGTCCAGCTCTCCTACCCCTTCAGCGAGCAAGGCACGCCGACAAACCGCTGCGACTTTCGCGGTTGCGGATCCCAGACATTGACGCTGGCCATCTCCCCTCCCGGGATCGATCTGAAATCCCATGCGACGGCCACTCTGTTCTGGGGCACCCCCAGCGCGACCGACACGTCTCCACCTCGGCCGGGCGACCGCACGGGGGCAGACATCGAGACGCGGGTCTTCGATTTCGATCCCTGGGGATTCCCGGGGCCTTCCAGCATCGCGTACCCAGCCTGCGGCACGGCCAATAGCTTTTGTCCGGGTAAGGCCGTGCGCGTGACGCAGCGCACGTTCGAATACGACTCGCCGTTGCCGGGAAACCGGCGCGTCCTTTTCGAAAGGACGTGGCACCAGGCGCCCACCCTCACCGGAACTTGCGTCGGCTGTAAGTACACCGAGACGGCGTACTCCCCCAGCGGAAGTGCCTGGGAGACCAACGGGAGGCACTACGGCACGGAGATCCGGTCCGGCAATCTCGCAGGGGCGGGAACCGAGACAAGAACGACCACGACGACTTGGACGCCGGTGAACTGGGCCTCCGGACCGACCGGTGATGACGTCGTGCTTCCAAACCTCTCCAGTCAGGTTCAGACGACCGAAGGCACGCGAACGATCAAGAGGTTTCTGGAGTACGACGTAGTCCCAACTTCCGCCAACGGGTTCCTCAAGGGCCAGCTCACCTGGGATGATGTCGGCGACACGGCGTACGTGAGCTGCCGCTTCGCAGACGGTGCGGGCAGCGTCGATTCGGATCTCGTCACCAGCTTCGCTTCGACGGGACAGCCCACGAACGCCAGCACTTACTGCACCGCCAACTTCACTCCCAGCACTTCCGTAGGTCAGGACAGCACGAAGTTCGGAAAGAAGTACACGTACCAGAACGGCCAGCTCCTCACAGCGCGATGGATCAACGGAACCAACTACCTAAGCTCGTGGTATGCACGCCGCCATACCCGCGAGCCGAAGACCGGCTGGGTCACGGACTCCTACGACTCTGCCTCGGTCAAGACCCACTACGACTACGACAATCTCGGGCGCGTGACAACTATTACGCCGGATGGCGAGACCCCGACCAACATCCTGTATAACTCCACGACCCAGACCACGGCGACCCGCAGCGGCGGCGCCGGCCTCTCCACGTGGCAGCGCTACGAATACGACGGGCTCGGCCGGTTGATCCGCGAGAAGAAGACGATCCCCGGCGACGCAATCGTAAAGCGCTTCACGCTGCTCGACCTCGCGGGTCACGACTATTTTCACTCGGAATGGCTGATCGAGACGGCCGGTGAGACTGTCTCCGCGACGACCATGACCACGTGCAAGTACACGAACCAGGGCGGTGCGGAGGCAAACTACACAGCCTACCGACCGACCGTCGCGTCCGGCACCTATACCACCTGTTTCGACCCTTTCGGACGCCCCCAGAAGGTCGTCGGAGCGAAGCACAACAGCATTCAGACAATCTATCGGACAGATGGTCTGTCGCTTCACAGCGATTCCCTCGAGACGGTCACCAGTTACTGCGTCAACGGTTGGTTCACGGGTGCGACCTGCAACGGCACGTCCCCCCTCACTCCACTCACGACGTCCAAGCGCGACACCTTCGGCCGGATCCTCACTGTGACCGAGCCGAGCCTCGACCTGACGACCTACGCCTACGACACGACCAACAAGCTGACCTCGGTTACTCAGACTCCGCAGTTGGCCCGCACGTTCACCTACGACGCCTCTGGCAACACGAAGACAGAGAACACCCCCGAGAAGGGTGCGGTGACCTACACTTACGGAGGCCTTGGCAATCTCCTGACCGAGTTGCTTCCGGGTCCCCTGACCGTCACACGCTCCTACGACTTCGCGGGACGCCTGACCACCGTCGTCGCCGGCGGGCAGACCTTCGTTTCAAACTGTTACGACGGCGCGGTCGGGTGCTTTGCCGGCGGCACCGGTAATTACAAGCTAGGCAAACTCACTCGCCGCATCGGCTACAACCCGGCGAGCAGCCCGACCTCGAACGTCACCCAGGATTTCACCTACTCAGGCCCCACCGGACGCCTTTCCAGCCGTTCCACGAGTGTTAGCGGCGGCAATCTGGGCCTGGTGGACAAGTGGGCCTACAACTCTCTGGGCCTGCTCTCGAACTACTGGCATCCGAGACTGTCAGGAGCCTCCCCCTTTCTCGTCTCCACACTCTACGATCAGGGGCTGCCGGTAACCGAGTACGCCAACGGCATTCCGATGGTCAGGAGCGTCACCTACCTGAACTCCGGCGCCCTGAACTCTTACAAGACCGGCCTGGGCACGGGTCACGACGTGACCACCACGATCGCCCAGGATGCGACTCAGCTGCCCCGCCCGGGCTCGATCGGGACTTCCGGGGCTTCCACGAATTGGTCCTCAGGGACGTACACTTATGATGGTGCAGGCAACATCGTGAAGACCGGATCGGACACCTTTTCCTACGACGACAGGTCCCGGCTTCTCTCGGCTTTCTACTCCGGCAATGACACCCAGTTCTTCTGCTACGACCGCTGGGGCAATCGGACGGCCAAGGCGTTCGGGGCCTCCCCTTCTTGCACCGCCTCCTGGTCGAACAACAAGGTTCCGGGAGGCGTGTACGACGCTCGCGGCAACATGACCGGCAACGGCGCAGAAGTCTACACGTTCGACAATCTCGACCGGCAGATCCGCCACGTGGGTACGACGACCTGGAACTACCTTTTCGACGCCGCCAGCGAACGGGTGGTCAAGGTGTTTACCTCGGGAAGCTGGATCTACACGCTGCGAGACGAAGGCAACCGTCTGGCGACCGAGTACTCGGGATCCACGGTCAGCCGTGACCAGGTCTATCTCGGCAACCTCCTCGTTGCCTCATACGCCAACTGGAACGTTGGCGGCAACACCTACGTTTGGACCTATTACAGCTCAGATCACCTCGGCAGCCCGAGAGTCGTCACGGACATCGCAGGGACAACGAGGGATACCCCGCGGTACTGGCCCTACGGCGAGGAAGCCGTCGTCTCGATTGGTCCTCAGCGCGTTCGATTCGCGTCGATGGAGAGGGATACGGAAGCCTCCCGGTTCTTCGACCACGCACGGAACCACGAGTTCAATCTGGGACGGTTCTTAAGCCCGGACAAGGTGGGTGGAAAGATCGCGATCCCCCAGTCGTGGAATCGTTATACCTACAGCCTGAATAACCCGCTGAACTATATTGACCCAACCGGTCTAGATTGGAGTCTCGCTACCGCCTATTCCAATGCATACACAGCAACGGCGGCGCGACTCCAATCGGCCACGCAGCATTTTAAGAATGCGCCCGTGTTTCGGCCCCAAGCCAAGGTGAGCCTCGGAGGAGCTGTGAAACTCGGCCCGATAGGCCGCGTGGGAGTCGAAGCCTCGTTAGGTTTGGACCCAAAGACCGGCGCTGTGAGTGCACAGCTCACTGGAGAGGCGACAACCGCTGGTGGAAAGGGAGCACACGTCCAGACCTCTCTCACGCTTAGTGACAAAAGCGGAATTCTCCCAAACGGTCTTTTGCCGACTGTAACGGGCGGGCTCCAAGCGGGTGAAGGTGCCGCCAGTAGCTCGGGAGAGGTCACTTACACTCTTAACGCCACGAAGATTGGCATTCCGCTTGCTGCGGAGATCGGGATCGACTTCAAAGAGGTAGCCGGTGGACTTGCGGACCTCAGCGCGGCTCTCGGCGAAGGGATAAGAGAAGCATTCAGGCAGCAAGCCATGCAGGATCAAATGGCCAACAAACAGGAGCCGTGCGCGGCTGGCCCACCCCACTGCAACTGAGATATGAAAAGGACCCTTACGATCGCAGCAATAGCTTGGTTCCTGATATGGGTTGTATCAGCTGCCTTGCTGATTCTTCAAGCTCAAGCGACAGCCGGCGGCGTTCATCCGCGCTGGTTGGAGCCAACCACTGGAGTGCCGCTGATTGTGGACATTCTGCGCGTTGCTCTAATTATGATCTGTTGGATAGGGTCGATCTACGTGTGGGCGTCAGTTGGAGGCCGCGGTTTACGCCACACTCTGGCGCTGATCATCCTGGTCTTCTTCGGCATGTTGGTAGGCCCCTTTTACATTCTGTTCAACGCTCGTCGAATCCGATCGGCCGAGGCCGGTACCAGCGACCGCGCTAGCACTTGATCCGGTGTCACACGTTGAGTTGCAGGTGAGACCAGGGGGTCTGCTCTCGTGATGAACGTGGCCGCCCAAGCTCCGTTCCAGGACGACCCCGGCTGAAAAGGGGTCTGGGGTCGTGCAGGCATTCCTGCGGTCCCGTGTCGGGGCGCGGTGCCCGGAGGAAACTCCCGGGCGTGACGCTGGACGACCAGCGAGCCGGGTAGCAGCTGCTTATGAGAGGGTGGGCCCAGCGGGCGCACTCACAGCTAGACCCTGAAGGTCGAACAGCCGACGGGCATCGAAGTGTTCGTCGATCCGTTTCTTCACTTCTGAAAACGGTGGAGGTCTGGGGTCAATCGTTTATTCCTGTATTCCGACAATCCTAATTCTGGGGTCAATCGTGCGTTCCTGTATTCAGACGACTGCGTTTCGTGATGAACGTGACCGCCTAGGCTCCCTTCCAGGGCGACAACCGCTGAAAAGGAGCCCCTCGACCGCCGAAGGTTGATCCTGGGCGGGGGCTCGAGTCACACGCCCTCTAACCCGGCTCTTCCTCGCCTTTCCTAAGAAGGCAGACCTTGAGCCTGTGCCCAGAGCTCAGGACACCGATCTTCGTCGGACGACCTGCCTACCGCCAGGTTCTGACCCGCAAGCGGCCTCTCCTTGAAATGCTCGCTATGCCCCAGGACTCGGGCATAATCTCCCGATCCATTGGGAAGGAGTTAACGCCATATGCGTTCCCGGATGACGCCCATCGCGTCGACTGCGCTCGCACTGCTCTTCTCGGCCGCGGCTGCCGCTGAGACAATCCGACAGAAGGTCGACCCCTGGGTGCTCGACACGGCGTCCCGCGGCGACACGGAGTTCCTGGTGATGCTCCGCGAGCAGGGCGACCTGCGCGGCGCGCGCGCCCTCGCCTCGAAAGTCGAAAAGGGCGCCTTCGTCATGGACGCGCTGCGGTCGACGGCCGCACGAAGCCAGAAACCCCTGCTCGACTTTCTCGAGGCGCGTGGCGCCGAGCATCGCTCCTTCTGGGTCGCCAACATGGTCTGGGTCCGCGGGAGCCTGAGCCTGCTCGAGGAGCTCGCGGCGCGCAGCGATGTCTTTCACATCTACGCGAACCCGAGCGTCCGGTTCGGCGGGCCCGTCGCATCGAACCCGGCCCCCGACGCCCCTAATTCCCCCAGCGCGATCGAGTGGGGCGTCACGAAGGTCCGCGCGCCGGACGTCTGGGCGCTCGGCCATACCGGCCAGGGCGTCGTCGTTGCGGGCGCAGACACGGGCTACCAGTGGGACCACCCTGCACTCAAGGGCAAGTACCGGGGGTGGACCGGCCTCGGCGCGAACCACAACTACAACTGGCACGACGCGATCCACTCGGGAGGCGGCGTCTGCGGGGCCGACGCGATCGCTCCGTGCGACGACCACTTCCATGGCACTCACACGATGGGCACGATGGTCGGCGACGATGGGGGCAGCAATCAGATCGGCGTGGCGCCCGGCGCGAAGTGGATCGGCTGTCGCAACATGGATCAAGGCGACGGGACGCCCACGACCTACTCAGAGTGCTTTCAGTGGTTCATTGCGCCGACGAACCTAGCGGGTCTGAACCCGGATCCCTCCAAAGCGCCACACGTCATCAATAACTCCTGGGCATGTCTCCCGAGTGAAGGGTGCACTGACCCTACAATTCTCCAGACTGTCGTCGAGAACACGCGCGCGGCCGGCATCGAGGTCGTCGTCTCCGCCGGCAACAGCGGTCCTTCATGCAGCACGGTCGAGGACCCGCCACCGATCTACGCCGCGTCGTTCTCTGTCGGAGCGACCGACAGCAACGACAACATCGCCAGCTTCTCTAGCCGGGGTCCTGTCACGGTAGACGGTAGCAATCGCTTGAAGCCGGAAATCAGCGCTCCGGGCGTCGCCGTGCGCTCGAGCGTTCCCGGCGGCGGTTACATGGTCCTCCAGGGCACGAGCATGGCCGGGCCGCACACCGTGGGCGTCGTCGCGCTGGTCCTGTCGGCGAGCCCCGCGCTCGTCAACGATCCGGATGCGATCGAGTCCGTCATCACCTCCTCCGCCGTACCGCGCACCTCGGGCGAGACCTGCGGAGGCGTACCGGGCAGCGAGATCCCCAACAACACCTACGGTTGGGGCCGGGCCGACGCGCTCGCCGCCGTCGCCGCCACGGGTGCGGACCTCGCGATCTCGCAGACGGATTCTCCGGATCCCGCCATCCCGGGCGCCGCCGTGACGTATGTGGTCACCGTCTCGAACCTGGGCCCGGCGGAGGCGAGCGCCGTCCACGTGGACGACGTGTTCTCGATCTCGGTCGCGGTCGACTCGGCGATCCCGAGCCAGGGGAGCTGCGTGGTCGGGGCCAACTCCGCCTCGTGCGATCTCGGCCCGATCGCCAGCGGCGCGGGCGCCACGATCACGGTTGTGACGACACCCTCCGCGCCCGGCACCGTGACGGCGGCCTCGAGCGTGTCCTCACCCGAGCTCGACGTCAACTCCGCGAACAACGCGTTCCCGATCCAGACGACCGTGGAAGCCTGCCCTCCACCCGCCCCGACGATCACGGCGCCTTCCTCGGTGCCGCCCGCGACCAGCGGTCTGCCGGCCTCCGCCTCCTCGGGGGCAGGCCACACCGACACGTGGACTCTGACGGGGGGGACGATCGACTCCGGGCAGGGCACCAACCAGATCACCTTCACATCGGGCGCTCCGGGAACAACGATGCTCCTCGAGGTCGTGGACTCGATCCTCGGCTGCGACGCGCCGCTCGCCAGCGTCTCGATCTCCGTCGACTTTCTCGACGTTCCTCCGGCGCATCCGTTCCACGACGACGTCAACACGATCGCGCGCAACGGCGTGACGGCCGGTTGCGGCGGCGGCAACTACTGCCCCGACACCTCTGTGACCCGCGCCCAGATGGCCGTTTTTCTCTTGAAGAGCAAGTACGGCTTCGCCCACGTCCCGCCCCCGGCCACCGGCGCCGTCTTTCTCGACGTGCCCCAGGGCTCCTTCGCCGCCGACTGGATCGAGGAGCTCGCCTCCCTCGGCGTCACCGGCGGCTGCGGCGGCGGCAACTACTGCCCCGGCACCTCCGTGACCCGTGCCCAGATGGCGGTCTTCCTCTTGAAGAGTAAGTACGGCGCCGCCCACGTCCCGCCCCCGGCCACCGGCGCCGTTTTTCTCGACGTGCCCCAGGGCTCCTTCGCCGCCGACTGGATCGAGGAGCTCGCTTCCCTCGGCGTCACCGGCGGCTGCGGCGGCGGCAACTACTGCCCCGACTCACCGGTCACGCGCGCCCAGATGGCCGTCTTCCTCCTAAAGACCCTGCTCGGCTCGGCTTATGCGCCGCCGGTCGTGGCCCAGATCTTCACCGACGTGCCCCCGGGCGCCTTCGCCTATGACTTCGTCAACGACCTTTCCACCCGCGGCATCACGGGCGGCTGCGGTGGCGGTAACTACTGCCCCGGCGCTCCCAACACGCGAGGTCAGATGGCCGTCTTCCTGACGAATACGTTCAGCCTGCAGTAAGCGGGAGATTCTCGATGCGACGGTTCAGCGCCGGTTTTGCCGTTATTGGCCTCTTACTTCTGCCTGCGGCCGCAGGCACCGGCGCGGAGAAGCCGCCGTGCACGCCCACGGCGTTGACCTCGCCCACCCCCTCGGAACCGATGAACGCCGTGCCCTGCGTAGCAGGTTTCGCCGGCGTCTTTCCTTGCAGCAACGTGGACCTGATGTCGCACCTACCGCTCGCGTC
>JBKJWL010000239.1:0-9744 GCA_046716885.1 Thermoanaerobaculia bacterium
CCACCGCTTCGGCTACTACGCCCCCATGGAGGACCAGAGCCTGGACATCCGGCGGTACGTGCTGGAGAGGCTGGGGGAAAGTTAGGACCTGCCCCCGCCTCCTTCACGTGGAGCCGAGGCTCACGGCTTCAAGCCGTCGATCAGGTAAAGGTTCGAGTTGAGGCTTTCGATCGCGTAGACGTAGCCACGCCCGTCCGGAGTGACGGAGAACGCAGTCGAGCCTGGGAACTCCTTCACGAGATCCCTTCGACCGGATTTCAAGTCGAGCCGCGAAAGTTTGGAGCCGTAGCTCCAGTAGAACAGGGACCGCCCGTCGGAGCTCCAACGAATCGGAAGGTCCGTCGCCGACAGCCCGGGGATGGGCTTGCCGGGCAAAGCGCCCTCTTCGATGGGGTACAGCGACCAGGTCCGATCCAGGCGGTTCTGAGCCACCAAGAACTTCCCGTCGGGCGAGACCGTGTGGGCGCCGTATGGAAGAGTGATCCCCTCTGGCGTCACAGGATGGGGCTCTCCTCCCGCCGCATCCATCGCGTAGACCCGGAGAGCGCCGCCTTTCGCCTTGCCCGAGAGAAGGAGCCGCCTGCCATCTGGTGAAAAGGTTGCCCCGCGATCGAATTCGACCCCGGGTACCGCAATGGGTCGCGGCTGCCCGGCGCCCGTTGGAAGGAGCTGCGTCACCTCCGCCCTGGAGAGCGCCCATTTTCCGTCGGGCGACAGCGCCAGCGCATCTCCGTCACCCAGGCGGATGGCAGGCGAGCCGTCCGTGTGCCGCAGGTAGACTCTGGCGACTCCGTCACCGCCGTTCTCCGTGAAGAGAACCGTCTTCCCATCCGGCGATATGTCTGCCGGAATCGACCCGTTCAGCCATGACATGTTCTTCTCGCGCGTTTCGCCCGGCATCTGCGCGATCATCCTGCTTTGCCCCAGGACCCGCTCGGCCAGAATACGATCGCCCGCCGCAATGTCCTGCAGGATGAACTCGCCGGGAAGGGTGGCGATGAGCCGATCCGCCCCGCCGGGCTTGAGAGCGCGGATCTCCGTCGTCGAGCCCGCCGGCACGCTGAGCCAGATGTCATCGGAGACCGTAGACCACAGGTTGCTGGTCGAGATGCCTTGATAGACCTTCTTGACCTTGCCTGTCTCCGAATCGACGAGGATCAGCGAGTCGGGGCCATCCTGGGTGAGGATCCCCTTGCCGTTTCGCGAGAAGCGTGGGCGGCCGAACCCCCCCGGGCGCTCGAGGAGGACCTTCCCGATCGGGAACTCCAGACGCGGCTTGCCCCAAAACCCCGTGACGACCGCGAGGCCCTTCGCGTCCGGACTCCACTCGGCCGAAACTACGTTTTCCAGTAGTTCGCGCGGCGCGCCTCCCGCAAGCGGCACAACAGCGAGCGTAC
The DNA here is from genome assembly GCA_046716885.1 of Thermoanaerobaculia bacterium. Classification (GTDB taxonomy): domain Bacteria; phylum Acidobacteriota; class Thermoanaerobaculia; order UBA5066; family Gp7-AA6; genus DAHUXD01. The sequence continues at coordinate 1,398 of JBKJWL010000239.1, forward strand.
CGATCATCAGAGGGCCGCCCAGGACGACAGCCATCTCTCCGGAGGACGAAATGGAACGGACGTCGGCATTGAGGCCCAGGGGGCGATACTCGAAAGCGCCCACCCGTGTCGAGAGGAGCTCGAACGGCTTGCCCTCGCGTACCACGCCGTAGACGACGGTTTGCCCATCGGGCGCAAACCGCGCGGTCTGGATGATCTCTTCTCCAAACGTGAGCTGCTGGAAGCGGGGGAACGAGCGTGGAGGCTCTTTCCAGAGCAGCTTGCCGGCCAGGAGCCCCAGGACGAGCGCGGCGGCCGACAGCAGAGCCGGCACGAGCCGCGGCCGCTTCGGGCCTGGCGCCGCGGCCTCCATGATCCCCGACGTCTCGGACAAGTGATCCCTGACAGTTGCAAGATCGCGCGCGAGGTCGCGTGTCGTGCCGTAGCGGCCCTCGGGCTCCTTGGAGAGGCAACGCTCGACGATCCAGCGCAAGGGCGCCGGGACCTGAGGATTGATTGCCGCGATCGACTCGGGCTCCGTGTTCAGGATCGCGCCCAGCGTGTCGATGGCCGTCTTCTTCTGGAACGCCCGCTTCCCGGTCGCCATCTCGTAGAGGACCGAGCCGAAGGAGAACTGATCCGACCGGAAATCCAGCGCTTCGCCCTTCGCCTGCTCGGGCGACATGTAGCCCACCGTGCCGACGACGACCCCTGGCGAGGTTCCGGTCATCGTCGGGAGGTGAGAGCCCTCGCCGCTCCCGGATCCGGTAGATGTCAGCTTCGCCAGGCCGAAGTCGAGGATCTTGACGAGGCCGTCCCTCGTGACCATGACGTTTTCGGGCTTCAGGTCCCGATGAACGATCCCCGCCTCATGCGCTTTGGCCAGACCCTCCGCCACCGGTGTGGCCAGCTGGAGAAGGCGTTTTACCGCGAGAGCGCCGGAGGCGAGCAGCTCCCGCAGCGTCTTGCCCTCGACCAGCTCCATCGCGATCCAGGACACACCGTCGGTTTCGCCGACGTCGTAGATCGTGACGATCGACGGATGGTTGAGGGCCGAGGCGGAGCGCGCTTCCTTCTCGAAGCGCTTCAGCCGCTCGGGGTCCGAGGCGACTGCCGCCGGCAAGACCTTGATCGCCACCTCGCGCCCCAGACGCGTGTCCCGCGCCCGGTAGACCTCCCCCATCCCACCCGCACCGAGCGGGGTACCTACCTCATAGGGGCCGAGCCGAGATCCCGGTTGGAGGGGCAAGGCGGCGCCAGAATACAGCGCGCCGACGCTCCGAGGCGAGATGGAAATCGCCTGGCGGAGCCTGTCCTTCCCTAAACCGTCAGGAGACGCCGAAGACTCTGAGGCCAGCCGGCTCGAATCTCGCGAAATCGAGAGGGTTCGCGGTTGCCAGTTCGGCGTTGAGACGCAGAGCCGTGGCCGCCACCATGCAGTCCGCCAGCGTGCCGCGCCGCCTTCCCGAGAGGTTGAATAGGCGCGCGGTCAGCTCTGCGTCTTCCGCGATGAAAGAGACCGGTTCTCCGAGCAGACGCGCCGCGAGCATGACGTGGGATCGATCGACCGGCCCGCAGAGAAACTCGGCCCACCCGACCGCGCCGATGCCCACCGGGGCCCCTTCCGAGAGCCACTTCCGCAGTCGTCGGTCTTGAGCGGACCGAGGAACGAGCGACCGGATCAGAAAGCTCGTGTCGAGGTGGATCACCGTCCCCGCGCTTCCCGCGCCGACCGGCGCTCCTTCCGAACCCGCCCGGCCCACTCCCGGGCCCTGGCGGGTGTGAGTGCCAGCGCCCTCTGTAAGTCCTCGAGGGTCGCCACACCGTGGCCGCTGCGTCCGGGCTCCTGGGCGGCAGCCAGCCGGATCGCGCGGCGGAGCGCCTCCGACTTCGAAACGTTCCAGGACCGTGCGATCTCCTCCAGCGCCTTCACGGAAGGGACGTCGAGGGCGTAGGTGGACCTAATCGTAGTTATGGCCATACTCAATGGTATGGCCATAACACCCCGGCGTCAACTCTCGTACGGACCCGATCGAGGGCCCGCGGCGATGGTCGCCATCGCGAGTCACCCGTCGCCGATGCGCGTGCCCGACCCTGGACGTCAGCGCACGCCGTCGAGGAGAAAGAGGTCGCCGCGGTTCTCGACGGGCTCTGTCAGTGTCCGTGCTGCTTGACGAACTCCCTCAACCGCGCCTCCAGGTACGGAAAGAACGGGTTGCAGTTCAGCCTCATGAACTGGCTGGCCGGCACCGTCAGGACGTCCCTCTCGCCGCGGGGGGCGAGTGTTCCGAGTCGCGCGCCGTAGTCGATGCTCATGTCCGGTTGCATGCCGAAGAGCGGGTCGTCCGGTCGAAACGGCACCGCCAGGTGCGAGAGCGAGAAGACCTGCGGCGGCCACGCCAGGCCGAGCGGAGTCTTGACCGGTTCGGTGGAGCCCGCGGCCGCCGAGATGTCCGCCGCCTCGAGACCGTCGGGCCGGTCGTTGGTGACGAGCGTCAGCCGGTAGGGACGCCCCGCCTTCGCGAAGAGGCCTCGGACCGCCGCCTCGTAGTCCCGGCGCAGGAACGTCCGCACGATCGCGCTCCGGTTCAGGTCGAAGAGGACGAGCTCGCTCCCGTTCTCCGGCAGGTAGGCGTAGAGCCGGTCGATCGTGGCCCACGTCTCCACGGTCGAGTCCACGAGTGACACGAAGGCCAGTATCGGCGGCAGATCGCGGATGCGGCCAGACTTCGCGGCTTTCCGCGCGGCCGACTGGATCAGCCCCGTCAGCTCCGCCGTCTGCTGCGCCGCGTGGGCCGGGAAGGAGTCGTACTTGAAGGGAATGTACTCGGGCACGATCTCGAGCCACCGGGACTGCGCGAAGTACGGGATCGCGCCGACCCACGCGATGAACTTCGCGAAGCGGGCCGCGGCGCTCACGCCGATCATCGGCGACAGCAAAACGACGCGGTCAGGCTTCGGCAGCCTCTCGCTGCCGAGTGTGTCGAAGACGTACTGAACCACGAGCGCGCCGCCGTTGGAGTATCCGGCGACGTGGAGGGGAAGCGACGCACCGACGCGCGTCCGGACGTGCCGCGCGCCGAACCGCACGGCCGCCCTCCAGTCCTCCCAATCCGCCACCGTCAACGCTCCGGGAACCGTTCCGTGCCCGGGCATGCGCAGGCACAGCGCGTAGAAGCCGGCGTCGCGGTAGATCTCGGCGACGGCCTTGACGCTGTAGGGGGCGTCCGTCAATCCGTGCACGAGCAGCACGCCGCCCCGCGCGGGCCCGTCCGGCGCTAACTCGAAGGTCCGGTTCCAGTTCCTCGGGAAGCGCTCCGGGTTCAGCGGGCTGTCGGGCCAGTAGCGGTTCGCGCCGGTCCAGTCTGCGGGGGCTGCCCCCGGAAGTACGGTCTCGTTCATCTCGCGGAAGACGGCGTCTTCGAGGCGAAGGTAGTCGGTGAGCGTCGTCGTCTCCGTCAGGTCCCGGGCGCGGATCTCTGACGCGAGGGGTTGGTGCCAGGGTTTCAGGGGCGGCTGGCGCCGCGCTTCGAAGGCGCGCAGGAGCACGAGCGTCAGCCCGATCAGGACGGCCGCGGCGGCGAGTCCCTGGATCCACTTCAAGAGGCGCTTCATCCGCTGGCCTGTCCGCCGGCTGGCGCGAGAATATGGGCCCGGCGCCTCAGGACGAGCCAGGCAACTCCGAGCGAGACGATCGCGAGCGCGGCGCCGAACTCTCCGATCACCCACTTCGTCCTGCCGGTATCGGCGGTCAGCGGGTCGAAGATCTGCTGGACCCAGAGGTTGTGGCTCCCGTGCAGGATCGCGGCCGGCCAGACGCTTCCGGACGCCAGGCGCGACCACGCGAAGACCACCCCGATGCCGAGCACCATCACGGTGAAGCACGTCAGGCCGTACCAGGCCGGGGTGCCGCCGTTGTAGTCGGCGAAGAGAAGAATCGGGTAGTGCCAGACGGCCCAGATGGCGCTGCTCCAGAAGGCGACGCGCGCGAAGGGCATCCTGCGCGCCAGCTCCGGCACGAGAAAGCCGCGCCAACCGATCTCTTCGCCGAGGCCGGAGACGCACGCCAAGAGCACGCCGGCGCTGCCCTGGAAAAGCACGTAGCGCAGGAGCACCGAGGTCTCGGAGGCGCCGGAGCCGCCGAAGCGGTTCGAAAGCCGGGCGAGAAACTCGTGGTCGGGAAACGCGCCGAGGCCGAGGACCCACGTCGCCCCGTAGGCCACGGCTCCGTAGGCGACGGGGATGGCGTAGGCGAGGAGCGCCCACCTCCAGCTCCAGCGCCACCCGATTTGCGCGAAGGGGCGCCGGGTCAACAACGACGCCAGGAGAGCCGCCGCGCCCGGGCACCACATGAGCCCCACGACCCATTTCCCGCCGCCCCCGCCGAGCGTGCCGGAGCGGATGATGAGAAACCAGAAGAACGCCGAGAGCGCGACGGTCGAGAGGAGGTACACCCCCACCCGTGTCCGAACCGGCTGCTCCGGGTTCACGCGCGGGAGTCTACTGCGAGGCCTGCGGCTCGTCCTTCTTCCAGAAAAACTTCGGCGGAGGCTCTTCGCGTGGCCAGACCTTCTTCATCGTCTCGGCTTCCCAGACCTCACCGTTCTTGACGACCCAGCGGATCTTCGTCGAGTTGCGGATGTCCTCGAGGGGGTTGGCGTCGAGGACCATGAAATCCGCGAGCTTCCCGGGCTCGATCGACCCCAGGTCCGGCGCAAAGCCGATCTTGTCCGCCGCGAGGATCGTGGACGCCCGCAACGCTTCCATGGGCGTCATCGCAGATCCCTTGGCCGGGCCGCCTTCGCCGGCCATGGCCCAGAGCTCCCAGTGCGGCCCCAGACCCTGGAGCTGGCCGTGGGCGCCGAGGGAGACGTTGCCGCCCGCGTGCAGCACCGCGGCCGCGCCCGATGCGACGGTCGGGAAGTGGTACTCGGAGGGCCAGATCCACGCGTGCCGCCGCGCCATCCGGTCGATCCCCTCGTGCGGCACGAAGCGATTGAGTTTGGGATCGTCGTGGGGATTGGCAGTCTGCCAAAAGTACAGCTCGCCCCACGGCCCCCCGTAAGCCACGAGCAGCGTGGGCGTGTAGAAAGTCCCGGATTTCGCGACGAGGTTCACGACGTCGCTCTTCAGCGCGACCGGCAGCGCGTGCTCGAAGGCCGTGTATCCGTCGAGCGTCATCGTGAGGTCGGTGTGCAGCTCACCCCCGCCCTCCGCCGTCAAGAGCATGTGCTCCTCGCGGCAAGCCTCGGCAAAGTAGAGGCGCTGCGAGCGGCGCGGCTGCTGGTAGACCTTGATCATCCGGGCGCCGTAGGCCTTCATGCGGCGCACCTGGTGCTTCGCGTCCTCGAGCGTGTTGACCTCGGCGAAGATGTCCTCCTGCTGGCCGCCGTAGAGGACGTCGCCCGAGGAGTAGACGCGCGGACCGGTCATCAGGCCGGCCTCGACCTGCTCCGCCTGCGCGAAGACGTCGAGCGAGGGCGCCGACGGGTCGTACACCGTCGTCACACCGTAGGCGAGGTTCGCGATGTACTCCCACTTGGTCTCCGGAAAGAGCTCGAACCCCGAGTAGTGCAGGTGGGCATGCGTGTCGATCAAGCCCGGCAGGACGGTCTTGCCCCGCCCGTCGAAGCTCCGAGCGCCGGCCGGAACTGTGACGCTGCCGGCCGGGCCGACAGCCGCGATGCGGTTGCCCGTGACGAAGACGTCGGCGTTCTCGAGAACGAGATCGCCCTGCATCGTGAGAACGCGCGCGCCGCGGAGCACGAAGGAGCCGGTGGGCGCCGGTCGCGGAGCCGACAGGCTGATCGCGATCGTCTCGGCCTTCGGGACGCGAGCCTCCTGGAGCTTCTCCTTTTCCTTCTCTTCCTTCTCCTTATCGGTCTCGGCGGAGCCCTTTTTCTCGTCCTCCTTCTTCGCCTTTTCCTCGGCCTTGCGCTTCTGCTCGCGAGCGAACTCGAGCGCGCGCGCGAGCGGCAGCCGGTAGAACGTGCTGCCGAGGGCCCACGTGATGGTCTTGCCGCCGTCGGCCCACCGCACGTAGCCGCCGGCGTCGTCGGAGAGGCGGTACACCGGGACGGCGCCCTCCTTGAGTCCGACCTCGGCGGGCTCCTTCGTGAGGATGCCGGGCAGAGCGGTCGCGTAGACGTTGTCTCGCGACGTGAAAACGACCCAGTCTCCCTCGGGAGACGGCACGATGTCGCCCACGGGCGGAAAGCGCAGGATGCGGCGGCGGTCGGTGCCGTCCAGCCGCAGCGAGACGAGGTCGGTTTTCGGGTCGTCCGTCGGCTTCTTGGGCTCGACGGGATCCGGGAAGTACAGGCGCGTCCCGTCGGCGTTCCAGAACACCTGGGGATGGAACTTCATCCCCCCGCCGAGCTTGGCGGTCGTGACCGGCCGGGGATCGCCTCCGGCCACGTCGAGAACGCCGATCTCGAAGAACTCCTCGTCCTCCGGCTGCCGGCCGCGAAACTCGAGGCCGGACCCGCGCAGGAGGGCGATGCGGTCGCTTCCGGGCGACCAGGCGGGATTGGCGTAGTGGCCCGGAGTTTTCGTCAACCGGACAGGCGCGACTCCGGCCGCCGCAACGGCCTTCCAGACGTGCCCGCCGTTGGCGTCGCTCCAGGAGACGTACGCGATCCACTTTCCGTCGGGCGAGAAAACGGGGGCGTACTCACGCTTGGGCAACGCCGAGTCGTCCTTCGTCAGACGGCGCGGCGATCCGGCTGCCTTGCCCGAGGCGATCTCCTGGAGCCAGACGCGCCCGAAGGCCTCGAACGCGAGCCAGCGTCCGTCGGGCGATTGGTTGGGCCAACGCAGGATGCGCGCGGCGACGGGCCCTGTCTCGACCTTCTCCTGCCAGGCGACGCGCGGCGCGGCCCACTGCTCGACGGACGCGGTGAAGGGAATCTCCCGCATCGCCCCCGAGGCCACGTCGACCCGCGCGAGCTTCCCGTTGTTCGAGAAGACCACCGACTTCCCGTCGGGCGTGAAGGCGTACCCCGGCCAGACGTCCATCTGGGCGAAGCCTTCCATTTCGTCGCGCGTGACGCCTTTGGCCAGGACTCGCTCGGCTCCGGTGGCGAAGTCGCGGGCGATGAGCGAGGTGTCGTCGTCGCGCCGCGTCACGTAGGTCATCGTCTTCCCGTCGGGGGAGATCGCGGGACGCGCCGCGCCGCCGTACCCGGAGGCCACGGGAAACGTCTCGGCCAGCTCCCGGTCGTATCTCCAGATCTCCCAGAGCCCGTCCCCGATGTCCGGGATGTAGTTGAAGCGGCGGGCCCGGGCGGAGAAGTAGATCGAGCGGCCGTCCTTCGACACCGCGGCGCCGCCCGCGTTGTTGACGTCGTCGGACGAGGTCAGCTTGATGCCGCCGCCCCCTTCCCGGTGGTAGATCCACAGCTCCACGGGCGGGATACCGGCGCGCTTGCCGTCCTCCTTGCGCGCGATCACGTAGTTGCCGTCCGGCGTCCAGGCGGGGCTTCGGACGTACGCGTCCTTCTCGGCCGTCAGCGCGCGCGGGTTCTTCCCGTCGGCGTCCAGCAGCCAGACGTTCTCGATCCCGCCGCGATCGCTCGTGAAGGCGATCGTCTTTCCGTCCGGCGAGAAGCGCGGCTGCGAGTCGAAGGCCGGGCCCGAGGTCAGTGCCTTCGCGGCGCCGCCCGCGATCGGAAGCGTGTAGAGATCGCCGAGGAGGTCGATCAGGAGCGTCTGGCCGTCGGGCGAAGCGTCGACCGACATCCACGTCCCCTCGCTCGTCTCGAAGACGATCTTGCGCGCGTCGGCGCGCGGCTTGTTGATGTCGGCGGCGACGTCCGGCTTCTTCGCCTTTTCCTTGTCCTTTTCCTGTGCGGCCGCGGAGGAAAGGGCGAGGGCCATCGATCCCAGGAACGTGAAACAAACACCGAGGGCTCTCCGCATGCTTTGTCCTCCTGAATGGGATCGCGAGAAGCAGCGGATTATCTCTCGCGCGGCGGGAACTCTGTCAATCCAAGGCTGAGATCGGCGACAATTTGTCCTGGATGAGACGGCGTTTCGTACTCGGCGTCGGAGCGCTGGTCCTCGTCCTCTATCTCTTTCGCGATCCCCTGACCCTGGCGCTGCTGCACCACCGGCCCGCGCCTCGCCCGGACCCCTCGGGCGAGCCCGCGCAGACGGCGGACTCCCGCGAGCCCTTCGAGCACCGCGCTAAAGGCCGGCGTTACCGCATCACGCCCCGCTACCGCTTCGACCAGTCGGCCGAGGTCGTCGGCGCCCGGCCCTACCGCTGGGGCGCGACCGGGGCCCTCGTACCCGAGGACCTGGCCCTGGCGTGGGGGCCCGTCCTCCAGCCGCCGTTTGCCGGGAAGATCTCCTACAGCCAGTACAC
>JBKJWL010000240.1:0-28422 GCA_046716885.1 Thermoanaerobaculia bacterium
GCCTTGATCTCGCCGAATTCCTCGACCATCCGTGTTTCGATTTGATCGAGGCGCCCTTCCATTCGCTCGAAGCGCCCGTTCATTTGATCGAGTCGCCCGTCGACTTGATCGAGGCGCACGTCCACTCGATCGAGGCGCCCTTCCAAGCCATCGAAGCGCCCTTCTATGCGATCGAGCCGGTCGTTGTTCGCACCCAGCCCCTCAGCGAGCAAGCGAATCTCGGATCGCAACCCCTCCGAGACGACGCTGACGTGCCGCTTGATGTCCTCGCGGTCCTCGCCGGTCATGGCCGACGACGATAGCACGCACTGCCAGCGGCTTCATCTAGACTAGAGCGAGTGGATCTCCACCTCATCCCCGGCGCGGCAGCCTCGGCGGACGAACGCGAGGCCGTCGACGCGGTGCTCGGAGCGCCGGCGTCGGGATGGGAGGGCGGCGCGAGGCGGCCGGAGACGGAGGGGCACGTCGCGAGGGGAGGCGACGCCATTCGCGCGCGGCGGCACATGCTGTTGCCCGCGCTCTGGGCGGCGCAGGCGCGCGCGGGGTGGATCTCCGCGGGGGCGCTGAACTACATCTGCCAGCGCCTCGCGGTGGCTCCCGCGGACGCCTACGGTGTGGCGACCTTTTACGCGATGTTCTCGGTCGAGCCGCAGCCGCCGACGATCGCCCACGTCTGCGAGGACCTCGCGTGCCGGCTCGCGGGATCCAAGGAGCTCGCCGCCGGGCTCTCGCGGCGCCTCCCGAAGGACGCGGTGCGGCCCGCGCCCTGCCTCGGCCTCTGCGAGCGCGCGCCGGCTGTTCTCTTCCAGTGCGCGGGCGCCGGAGCGCGGGACTACGTGGTCGCGCCGGCGGACCCCGAAGGCCCCGTATCCCCGCTGCAGCGCGACGAGAGCCCCGCGATCCGACCCGGCTCCCCTTCCGCCCCCCAGACGCTCGACTCCCGGCGTCAGAGCCTTCGCCTCCTCGCCCGGGTCGGGCTGGTCGACCCCGAAAGTCTCGACGACTACCGCGCGCACGGGGGCTACCTGGCGCTTCCCGCGGCCTTCGCGCTCGGAGCGGAAGGTGTGATCCGCGAGACGCTGGCCTCGAAGCTCCAGGGGCGCGGCGGCGCCGCCTTCCCCGCCGGCCGTAAGTGGGACGCCGTCGCGAAGCAGCCGGCGCAGCCGCATTACATCGTGTGCAACGCCGACGAGTCGGAGCCGGGGACGTTCAAGGACCGCGTGCTGATGGAGGAGGACCCCTTCGCCGTCGTCGAGGCGATGACGATCGTCGCATATGCGACCGGTTGCGAGAAGGGCTACGTCTACATCCGCGGCGAGTATCCGCTGGCCCTCGAGCGCCTCGAGCGGGCGATCGCGGCGGCCCGGAACGCCGGCCTGCTGGGGCCCTCCGTCCTCGGCCAACCGTTCGCCTTCGACATGGAAGTGCGCCGCGGCGCCGGCGCCTACATCTGCGGCGAGGAGACGGCCCTCTTCAACTCGCTCGAGGGCTTCCGGGGCGAGCCGCGCAACAAGCCGCCCTTCCCGGTCGAGAAGGGTCTCTTCCAGAAGCCGACCGTCATCAACAACGTCGAGACGCTTGTCAACGTCCTGTCCATCGTGCGCGAGGGCGGCGCGGCGTTCGCGGCGATCGGCACCGCCCAGTCCACCGGGCCCAAGCTCTTCTGCCTCTCGGGCCACGTCGCGCGGCCCGGCGTCTACGAGGTCGAGTTCGGCGCGACGCTGCGCCAGTTGATCGACCTGGCGGGCGGCGTGCCCGGAAACCGGAACGTTCGGGCCGTGCTCCTGGGCGGCGCGGCGGGGTCCTTCGTTGGCCCGGCGGAGCTCGACGTGCCGCTGACCTTCGAGGGCACGCGCGCGATCGGCGCGTCGCTCGGGTCGGGCGTCGTGATGGTCTTCGACGAGACGGCGGACCTGGCGGACGCGGTCCGCCGCATCGCGGCCTTTTTCCGCGACGAGTCCTGCGGCCAGTGCGTTCCCTGCCGCGTGGGCGCCGAACGTCAGGAAGAGCTGGTGACGCGGATCGCGGCCGGCCGGCCGCTCGGCTCGCTGCCGCAGGAGATCGCGCTTCTGGACGAGATGGCGCAGGCGATGCGCGACGCCTCGATCTGCGGCCTGGGACAGACGGCGTCGGGCGCAATCCAGTCGGCGATCAAGAAGCTCGGCGTCTTCGGGGCGAAGGCATGATCCCGGCCGACAAGCGCCTCCATCCGGAGCGCCCGGTCACGTTGACGATCGACGGCAGGTCCGTCACGGTGCCCGAAGGCACGACGATCCTCGAGGCCTGCCGCGCCGAGAAAATCGACACGCCCACGCTCTGCTTTCTCGAAAACCTGACCCCCATCAACGTCTGCCGCGTGTGCGTCGTCGAGGTCGAAGGCGCGCGCACGCTCGTCCCCGCCTGCTCGCGGCCGGTCGAGCCACAGATGAACGTAAAGACCGACAGCGAGCGCGTGCGCCTCTCGCGGAAACTCGTTCTGGAGTTCCTCGGCTCCTCCGTGGACCTTTCCTTCGCGTCGGACGACGTGCGGCGCTGGATGGAGGGTTACGGCGCCGATCCCGGGCGCTACGGGCCGCCGTCGCCGCCCGTAAGGGAAGGCGAGCGCGACGCCGCGATGCCGGGACACCACCACGCGGGAGACGGCGCCGCCGCCGCGACCGTCGCTCAACCCGTGAAGCTGGACAACGACCTCTACATCCGCGACTACGCGCGGTGCATCCTCTGCTACAAGTGCGTGCAGGCCTGCGGCGCCGAGGCGCAGAACACCTTCGCGATCACGGTCGCGGGACGGGGGTTCGACGCGCGGATCTCGACGGAGTTCGCGACTCCGCTTCCCGAGTCCGCGTGCGTCTACTGCGGCAACTGCATTGGCGTGTGCCCCACCGGCGCTCTCATGTTCAAGAGCGAGCACGACCTGAGGCAGGCGGGCCGGTGGGACGAGTCGCGCCAGAAGGTGACCGATACGATCTGCCCCTACTGCGGCGTCGGCTGCACTCTGGAGCTCCGGGTCCAGGACAACGAGATCGTGCGCGTGACCTCGCCCCTCGACCACTCGGTCACGAGCGGCCATCTCTGCATCAAGGGCCGCTTCGGCTGGCAGTCCGTGCAGAACCGCCCGAAGGAGTGACCCGCGCTGCCGGCCCGGCCGGGGACTTCGCCGTCATCCGTGTTGCGTTTCGAGCTCCGGCCACCGGCCCTCGGCCGCGCACGGCTCGCAGCGAAAGAACATCGAAGGCTGCTCGACCATCCTCCGCGTATTCTCCCCGCAAACGCGGCACCCGAAGGCCGAAAGTCGAGCGGCCTTCGTGGTCAGCAGGATGCGCCCGGGCTCGCCCTCGGCCCGTCCGTGGGGGCCGCACGAGCAACCGTCCCCGGAAAAGTGCTCCGCGCCGCCGTCCTGACGGCACCACCGCTGGCGGCACCAGGCGCTCGGCTCGACAAGTCGACCCATCCCGGTCATGCTCAAAGAATCGGGGCGCTACCAGGACGAATGATGTCCGTGCCGGTAAGGGGCCGGTTGATAGGCTCCTCCGCGTGCGCAATCCTCTGAAGAGGCTCCTTCGCAGGGGGATCGAGGTAGCCCGGCCCGCTTCGGACTACAAGAGCGCTTGGAACAGGGCGGCCGTCGCCGACGCCCACGACGCGATCCTGACGGGTGCGAGCCCCGAGGATTTCGAGCGCACCGGGCAAAGCGATGCGGCTCTGGTGGGCCGGTATCTCCGCGGCGGCGAGGTCGTGCTCAACATCGGCTGCGGCGTCGGCCGCATCGACAAATACCTCGCGCCGCGGGTCCGGGAGCTCCACGCAATCGACGTGAGCGGGGAGATGATCCGGCGGGCCCGGGCGCGGCTCGGAGGCCTTCCCAACGTCCACCTGCGCGAGGTCGGAAACCAGGAGTTCCTTTCGGCCTTCGCCCCCGGACAGTTCGACCTCGTCTTTTCCTTCCTCGTGCTGCAGCACCTGGAAAGAGAGGACGCTTTCCTCTACCTGCGCGACGCGGCGCGCGTGCTCGAGTCGGGCGGGTGGCTCGTGACCCAGTTCCCCAACTTCCTCTTCCCCGCGTACACCCGCGCCTTCCTTGAAGGCGCCGACGCTTCCCCCCGGAGCCCCGGCCGCGTGCGCGCGTACACGGAGCCCGAGGTCCGCCACCTGCTCGCGACGGCGGGCTTCGCCATCGCGGACCTCTGGTTCGGGGGTCATCAGGACCAGCCGGCCGAGATCTACGTCGCAGCGAGGAGGCCCGCCTAGCGTCGTGCTACCCTTTCAGACGTATCCACAACGATCATCTTCGGTTGAGACACCGCCGCGTCGCCGCTCGGCTTGCGGCCCCTGCCCTCCTCCTCGCCGTTCTCGTCGTCCCGGTTCGGGCCGAGGAGCGCGCGACAATCCTCTGGAAGGGCGAGGCCTACCCCTTCGGAACGATCGGCGGCCGCGAGTTCGTCGTCTCCGATGCGGCGCGGGCTTTGGGCTTCACGGTCGCCGCGGACGCGGGCACGGGGGTGCTCACGATCTCGGGTCAGGGCCACCAGATCCTCGTGGGACCCGGCACGGCGCAGGTACCCGTGGATCGCCGCATCATCCCCATCTCCGCCCCGGCCCGTCAGGTCGCGGGCGCCCTGTACGCGCCCGCCGACTTCTTCGATAAGGTGCTCTTCCCGCTCGCCGGAGCGGCGGGGACGTGGGACGCGGGACGGCGCGTCTGGACTCTCATCCCGGCCGGCCCGCCTCCTCTCTCGATCGAGGTCGCGGTCGTGCACGTCGCGCCCTCGACGCAGGTCGTCCTGCGCCTCTCCGGGGCCGCGAAGGTCGAGACGGCCCTGTCGGAGAAGGGTTTCCAGGTCCGCTTTCTGGAGACGCGCATCGACCCGCCCTTTCCCGAGAAGAGGTACGAGGATCCGCTGGTGGCGGCGGTGCGGTTCGCGGGCGACACCGCGACGATCGAGTTTCGCGAGCCGGACCTGGCGGCGCGCGCGTACCCGCTGACCTCCCCCGACCGGCTGGTCGTCGAGATCGGACGCCGGGCCGCCGCCCCGCTCCCCGGAAGCGAGACCGCCCCGCCCGCTCTCCTTGCCGCGGCGCCGCAGCTGACGATCGTCGTCGACCCGGGACACGGGGGAACGGAGACCGGCGCGATCGGCCCGGGAGGCCTCCAGGAGAAGGACACCACGCTCGAGATCGCGCGGAGGCTCGCGGCGACGCTGCCGAAAGTCATCTCCTGCCGCACGGTCCTGACGCGCGACACCGACGTGCTCCTGTCTCTCGACGACCGGACCTCGATCGCCAACCACGAGAGGGCGGACCTCTTCCTGTCGGTCCACGCCAACTCCTCGCGCTCGGCCTCGGCGCAGGGCTCGGAGACGTACTACCTGTCGCTCGAGGCTTCGGACAAGATCGCCCAGGAGGTGGCCAGCCGCGAGAACGCGTCCAACGGCGCGGCCCCCTTGCCCGCAGGCGACACCGGGAATCCCGATCTCGACTTCATCCTCTGGGACCTCGCCCAGAGCGCCCACCTGAAGGAGTCGAGCGAGCTGGCCGAGGCGATCCAGGTCGAGCTCAACGCAGTGTCCAACACGTCGAGCCGCGGCATCAAGCAGGCCCCCTTCCGGGTCCTCGTCGGCGCGAGGATGCCCGCCGTGCTCGTTGAGGTCGCGTTCATCTCCAACGCCGAGGAAGAAAAGCGGCTCCGGAGCCCGGAGTTCCAGCAGACGCTGGCCGACGCGGTGGCCCGCGCCGTGGCCGGCTTCTTCTCCAGGCGCCTCCCCTCGGCGGTCCGCCCGACTCCCACGGCCGCAGCGCCCCCACCCGCGCCATGAGCCGCCGCGCGGCCGCGATTCTGCTCGCGGTGCTTGCGGCCGCGGTGACGGCGCTCCTGTTCGTCAACCGGGGCGAGATCTCGGACCTGCGGCGGCGCGTGCCCCGCCCGTTCCTGCGGGTCACCCCTTCCCCGCCGGTCCCCGTGACTCCGGAGCCCGGCGTCACCGCCCCGCCCGCCGTGGAAAACGTGAAGATCACCCTCTACTTTCCGGACCAGCACGGGATGCTGCTCTTTCCCGAGGAACGCGACATCCCGAAGCCCGCCGGCGGCCCGGCGTTCCTGAAGGTCCTCTTCGCCGAGCTTCAGAAGGGTCCGGCCCGGCAGGGTCTCATCATTGCGATCCCCGAGAAGATGCACCTGCGCAACGCCTTCCTCCTTCCCGAGGGCGAGGCGGTGGTCGACTTCGCGCTGGATTCGGGGCTGACGTTCGGTTCCGACGAGGAGCTGGCGATCGTCGCCTCGCTCGTCGACACGATCCTCGACAACGTGGCCGAGACCAGCCGTGTGAGAATCCTCATCAACGGCGAGCCCGCCGAGACCCTGGGAGGCCATGTGGACCTGACTCGGCCGCTTCTGTTCATCCGCAGCATCGTCGCGCCGGCCGGCGCCGCCGAGCCCGTGCCCACGCCATGAGCCGTTCGACACCCCGCCCCGACGGGCGCAAGCCCTCCGAGATGCGCGAGGTGACGATCGAGACGGGCGCCGCGCGGCACGCGGAGGGCTCGGCGCTGATCTCGCTCGGCCATACGCGGGTCCTCTGCGCAGCCTCCGTCGAGGACCGCGTGCCGGCGTTTCTCAAGGGGACCGGCAGCGGGTGGGTGACGGCCGAGTACGGGATGCTCCCCCGCGCCACGCACACGCGGTCGGCGCGCGAGGCGGCGCAGGGCAAGCAGGGCGGCCGGACGCTCGAGATCCAGCGCCTGATCGGGCGCTCGCTCCGGAGTGTCGTCGAGCTGCGCGGGCTCGGCGAGCGCACGATCACGCTCGACTGCGACGTCCTGCAGGCCGACGGAGGCACGCGTTGCGCCGGAATCACGGGGGCCTGCGTCGCCCTCTCGCTCGCGCTCGCCAGGCTCACCCGCGAGGGCAGGATCCCGCGCTGGCCGCTGCGCGAATCGGTCGCAGCGGTCTCCGTCGGAATCTGCGCCGGCCAGCCCGTCCTCGATCTGGCCTACGAGGAGGACGCCGAGGCCGACGTCGACTGCAACGTCGTCGGCACGGCGTCCGGCAGCTTCGTCGAGATCCAGGGCACGGCCGAGCGGCGGCCCTTCTCCGAGGAGCAGCTCACCGAGCTTCTCGCGCTCGCGCGCAAGGGATTGAAGAAGCTACGCGACCTTCAGGCCGAGACGCTCGCCCCGCACGTCGAGGGCATCGACTTCACCTAGCAGGCCGCTCGTGGTGCCTGCTTTCCGCGTAGTGGCGGGCAAGCAGGTCTCCCCCGAAGTCGTCCTGGAGATCCCGGAAGACGCTGTGGACGTGGTTGGCGCCGTCCTGCGTGTTGTCGTACTCGAGGAGGAACGTCGGGCCCTGGACGCGGTAGTAGTGCCCTTCCCCCGGCCCCGCGCTGCCGGCCCAGGCGAAGCGGATCGCGCCGGTCCCCGCCTTCTGGATCTTCTCCCGCTGCGCGCGCGCCACGTCCTCCCGCATGTTGCCGAGGTACACGTTGAGAAGCTCCATCAAGACCGCCTTCTGACCGGCTGTCATCTCTCCGGCGGAAAGGCCCTCGGGGGGCGGAACGCTCCGGCGGCCGGGGCCCAGGATGATGTCGGACGGCGCGGTGGAGGAGATGACGGCCGCGCGGCGCTGGCCCGAGTCGAGGCTCTCGAGGAGGCTCCGCGCGAGATCTTCCTCCGCCCCGAGCAGGCGCCAGCGAGCCCGGGGACCCTTCTCGACGCGGGCCGGGTTGGCGCCGAAGAATGCGGGAGTGGCAGCGACGATCTTCCCGGTCGCCGACGAGAAGTTGAGGGAGACGTGGTGCCCCTCGAAACGCCATCCCCAGGGCGCGCCGTCCGACGGAGCTCCGAAGATCGTCACGTAGTAGAGGTCGGGGTCGCGCCGGAGGGACCCGAACGTCTCGATCTCGCGCAGGATGCCCTCGAGCACGAGGACTCCCTGCGTCTTCTCGTAGCCGCGTGGGGAGAGCGCCGCCCGCAGCATCGCGTGCGCCGCCCGGCGCTCCGCGTCGTTCATCTGCGCGAGCGAGATTCCGACGCGCCGGCCGGGAAGGTAGCTCCACGACGTGCGCTCTTGCCCGCCGAAGGGCCGCACGCACTCCGCGGCGAGCGCAGGGCGAAGCACCCGAACGAAGTCGCGCGCCGCCCGGAGGTCCGGGTCCTGGCCGGGCAGGGCCGCGGCCGCGAGCCAGAAGGCCGCCGCCGTCCGGGTCCTCATTCTCGATGGGGTCATTCCACAGTCTTGCGCCGAAGGGCGGCACAAAGACTACCAAAGGCAGGCCTGACCCCTGTAACGTGCGCCGATGACGCGCGTGGGATTCGTGGGCCTGGGAACCATGGGCGCGCCGATGGCGAGAAACTTGGCGAAGGCCGGGTTTTCGCTCGCGGTCGCCTCGCGGACGGCGGCGAATGCCAGGACTCTGGCCGAAGAGCTCGGCGCGCAGTTCTGCGAAAGCCCGGAAGAGGTCGGCCGCGCAAGCGACGTCGTCGTCTCGTGCCTGCCCGACTCGCCCGAGGTCGAAGAGGTGCACCTCGGCCCTCGCGGGACGGTTCGAGGCGCCGCCGCGGGAACGGTCGTGATCGACTGCTCCACGATCGCGTCGGAAGCGGCCCGCGCGATCGCCGCCCGGCTCGCGGCGGCGGGGATCGCGTTTCTGGACGCGCCGGTCTCCGGAGGCCAGAAGGGCGCGGCCGAGGGCACGCTGACGTTCTTCGTCGGCGGCGAGGCGGACGCACTGGAGAAGGGGCGGCCCGTGCTGCAGGCGATGGGCAAGCGGGTGACGCACCTGGGCCCGGCAGGCGCGGGCCAGCTCGGAAAGGCCGCCAACCAGATCGCGGTCGCCGGCAACCTCGTCGCGGTGTCCGAGACTCTGGCCTTCGCGCGCCAGGTGGGGTTGCCCCTCGACGCCCTCCACGAGGCGCTCATGGGCGGCGCGGCTGCATCCTGGATGCTCGAGGTGCTCGGTCGCAAGATGATCGACCGCGACTTCCGTCCGGCCTTCGCGATCAAGCACCAACAGAAAGACCTCGCGATCGTGCTGAAGACCGCGCGCGAGAAGGGCGTGCCGCTGCCCGGCGTCGCGCTGGCGCACCAGCTCCTCTCTGCCCTCGAGGCGCAGGGCCGCTCCGAGGAGGGAACGCAGGCCCTCCTAACGCTCTACGAGCAGATGAGCGGGGCCGGGCCTCCGAAGCCGTGACCCGTCTCGCGGGGCTGTCCGCCCTCCTCGTAGATCTGGAAGGCACCGTCTACGAGGACGGCCGGATCGTCCCGGGGGCGCTGGAGGCGCTCGCGGACGCCGCGGCGCGCGGCATTCCTTACGCCTTCGTCACCAACACGACCGGCCGCCCCCGCGCCGCCGTGGCCCGCGAGCTCTCGCAGATGGGCCTCGACGCTCCCCCCGAGCGGATCTTCACGGCCCCAATCGCGGCGAGCGCGTATCTCGAAAGCCGCGGCTACACCCGCTGCCACCTGCTCGTGCGCCCCGCCGTCCGGGCGGACTTCCCCGGCGTCGAGGCGGACGAGGACGCGCCACAGGCCGTGGTGCTCGGGGACATGGGAGAGGACACGACGTTTGCGAGGTTGAACCGCGCGTTTCGCAACGTGCTCGCCGGCGCCGAGCTCGTCACTCTGGCGCGCAACCGCTACTGGTGCGCGAAGGACGGCCTGGTTCTCGACGTCGGCGCCTTCGCGGCGGCGCTCGAGTACGCGACCGGCCGGTCCGCGCACCTCGTGGGCAAGCCTTCGCCCGAGTTCTTCTCGGCGGCGCTTTCCTCGCTCGGCGCCGCGCCGGAGCGGACGGTCGTCGTCGGGGACGACCTCGAGTCGGACGTCGCGGGCGCCCAGGCGGCGGGCATGCGGGGCGTCCTCGTGCGCACCGGGAAGTTCCGCGCCTCCGATCTCGACGGCTCGTCCATTCGGCCCGACGCCGTCCTCGACTCGCTGGCGGATCTGCCGCGGCTGCTCTGATAGTCTGGCCGCGATGGCCGACAAGCCTTCCGACGACGACCACGCCTCGCGGGTGCAGCAGTCGTTCGACGACCTCCACGAGAAGGTCGGAGGCCGGTTGGACGCGGCCGGGCGCGAAGCGATCGAGAAGGTCCGATCGGCGGCGGCCTCGAGGGACGCGGCGGCTCTCAAGGAAGGACTCGCGCAGCTCCAGGAGGGACACGGCTGGCTCTACAAGGAGTTGGCCGCCCATCCGCGCATCGCCATTCTTCTCGACGAGCTCGCGCTTCTCGGGCTTTAGCCGGCGTCGATGCCCTCAGGGCGGGACTGGACCCAGCTTCTCCGGGACACCTTCGGAGCCGTCGGCCGCGAGGACATGACCGGGCTCTACTCGCTCGAGTGGAAGCGCGCCAAGGAGAAGCTCACCGCGGAGGACCAGGCGTCGATCGAGCGGGAGCGGAAGCGCCCCAAGCGACTCTTCCGGACGATCAACAGCATCCTCTTCGGTCTGGCTCGGCGGCTGGCCCCGGCGAGACGCGTGCTGTTTCTGGTCGTCCTCCTGTGTCTCGTGATGTCGATGTGCGGGCCGGACTTCCACGATAGCGTGACGAAGGTCGAGAACGGCGTGCGCCGAGTCACCTCCTACTCCGTCGACCTGGACAGCACGTTCCTGGCCGTGTCGACGGTGCTGCTGGGCCTTCTTCTCGCGATGGAGCTCGTCGACAAGATCAACTACCGGGACGAGCTGGAGCTCGCGCGGGATCTCCAGGCGAGCCTCATTCCGAAAGCTCTGCCGCAGGTGCCGGCCTACGCCCTCGGCGCGCACAACGAGATCGCCAACACGGTCGGGGGAGACATCTACGACTTCGTGCCGCTGCCGGACGGGCGGCTCGCCGTCCTCTTCGGAGACGCGTCCGGCCACGGGATGGCGGCCGGGCTCATCATGGCCGTCTCCCACGCCGCCTTCCGCACCCAGCTCGAGGTGGACCCCGCGCCGGCGGCCATGTTCGCCACGCTCAACCGCATCCTCTGCCGGACCGGCTCGCCGCGCGCCTTCTTCGGCTGCCTCTACTTCCTCATCTCCGAGGACGGCCGCTTCGTCACGGCCGCGGCCGGGCACCCGCCGGCCCTCCGGATCGGTCCTGACGGGGGAATCCGCGAGCGCATTGGCCGCGGCGCCTACCCGCTCGGAATCCGGCCGGGGCTGACCTGGCCCGAGGACCACGGGCGTCTCGAGGCCGGGGAAACCCTTCTCTTCCACTCGGACGGGTTATCGGAAGCGCGCAACGCGGCCGGCGTGGACTTCTCCGACGAGCGAATCGCGGCGGCCCTCCTCCGCGAGCCCGGCCTGCCGCCGCAGGAGCGCGCGGATTCCCTCGCCCGCGAGCTCCGCGCCTTCCTCCTGCGTCAGGCCGTCGAGGACGACGTGTCGATCGCCGTGGTCGAGAGGGTCCCGCTCGCCTGAGACCGCGAGTTTGCGAAGGCTCCGTGCCGAGCACGCGGAATTTGGGCGGTAGAGGGGTCCCGCGCTACGGTCCGTAGAGCAGGAGGCCGAAGGTCTTGACGAGGAAGACGGCCATCTGCCCGCGTGTGTTGGGGTTCAAGGGGCAGTAATGCCGCCGCCGCAGCCTCCGGTGATCCCCTCGGCAAAAAGCTGCTCGATCCAGTCGGCAAAGAGCGACGGGCAAGCGACGTCGGGGAAGACGGCCGTACAGCCGGGGGGCACGTAGGAGGAGCCGTGCTTGGCCTTGAGCAGGAAGGCCGCCATCTGATCGCGCCGCACCGCGTTGTCGGGAGGCGCCGTAGTACCACACGAGGTGCCTCTTGGGATCGGGGATGTGGGCCAGGACGCGGGCGAGCAACTCCAGGCGTCCAGGGTCTCGCCTGGGGAGTCGTCGTGGCCGCCTCCTGCCACGTACTCAACGGTACTGAAGTCGGCTGCTGCAGGCGTTCATCGGTAGCCTGATGAGGCACTATCGAGGGGAGCTACGATCGATCGAGATCACCTTCGGCTTAATCCCTACTTGAAGGCCATCCCGTGCGGCCGCGCTCGGCCCGTTGCGAACGCGGTGTTGAAATCGAGCTGGAACCGCGAGTCGAGCTTCATCCCATCGCGCGTCACGTTCACCACGTGAATCTTGTGATCGCCTTCCGCGTGGACCTTGCCGAATGAGTCTTCGTCGAGGAAGTAGTCGGAGATCACCAGGCGTTTCTCGTCTTTCGTCAGACGGAGATAGTGCGGGCCTGACTTCTCTCCGAGATCGAGGACGCTGAGCACACGCGGCGCGGATGGTTTCGACGTGTCGATCATGACCACCTTGCCCGCCTGATTCATGGTGATGAAGAGGCGCCGGCCGTCGCCGGTCATGCGCATGAGCTGCGGCCAGCCTCCGGCGGCGATCGTCTTGAAATCGAAGACCGCCGTCGCTGTCCCGCGACGCGTGTCGATGAGATACAACTTGTCGTCCAGCATCCCCGCGGTGTAAGCCCGCCCCTCGGCGTCGGCGGGGATGAGCTTCACGTCGATCGTGCCGCCCGCGCCGGGGATTTCCACCGTGCGCAGAATCTCGCGGCGCTTGAGGTCCCACACCCTCACGCCCCCT
Organism: Thermoanaerobaculia bacterium; assembly: GCA_046716885.1. GTDB lineage: Bacteria > Acidobacteriota > Thermoanaerobaculia > UBA5066 > Gp7-AA6 > DAHUXD01. Next base: position 12,538 of record JBKJWL010000240.1, read on the forward strand.
CTGAGATCGAGGCCGCCGTGCACCGCGTTCAGCGTGCTCGTCGGACAGATGAAATCACTCGTCACCATCAGATTCATATCCCTCCGGGTGGAGATGCCGTGAGGATTGAATCCGTGATGAGGAGGATTCGCCGGATGCTCCGCGACGATCTTCAGATCCTTGTCGAACTCGACCACCCGGCCGGGATGATGTCCTTCCGCGCCCCCCATCATCGTGACCAGGAATCCGCCTCCGGGGAGCGGCTCGAACTCATCGGTGATCGACGAGAGAGGAGCGTCGACCGAGGAGAGGTATCGCGTCTCCTTCGGATCGGAGACGTCAAAGAAGAAGATCTCATTCTGCCCCTTCAGAACGCTGAGCAGCCCGCCCGCCGCGAGGATCTTGCCGTCGGATGAGAGTCCGACGTGATGCGGCTCGTTTCCCGTCGCTCCCGCGCCGGTGAGCGGGACCCTCCTGATCACCGAGCCGTACTTCGAGGAGTGTTCGTCGAAGTCGACGAGGGCGAGGAAATCGGCATTGGTGCGCGATTGGTCGCCGGCCCAGATGAAGAGGTACTTGTCACGGGCCTCGGCGATTCCGGGAAATACGACCAGTGCAAGCAGCAGAAAGCGGCGGCAAGCCGCCGCGGTCCAAGCCCTTAGGCAATGCTGAGTCATGATGTCCTCCCTGACTCGGCAAGTTAGTTTGGGGCCCGCCTGGCAGTCCTTTTCGAAAGTTGGTATTTTCCTCATCGAAACCTGAAAGACCTCTGCCATGACACCAGGGCGGCTTTACCACTTCGGTCGGTTCCGCCTGGATGCCGATGCGCACCTGCTATTCCGCGATGCGTCGCGGATCGCGCTGACACCGAAGGCCGTCGACGTTCTCCTCACGCTGGTCGAGAACAGAGGGACAGCCGTGGCACGCGAGGAGCTGTTCCTGAAGGTGTGGTCGGACGCCGCCGTCGAGGACGGGACGCTCTCATCACATATCTCGCTTCTGCGAAAGACTCTCGGCGCTCCATTCATCGAGACGATTCCGAAGCGCGGCTACCGCTTCGTAGGAGCGGTCGAAGAGCGGCAGGCCGACTCGAGAATCCTGCTGGCCGTGCTTCCGTTCGAGAATCTCAGCCGCGGCAAAAAAGACGACGCATTCACCGACGGTCTGACTGAGGAGATGATCACGCAGCTCGGACGCCTGAACCCCGCGCGCCTCGGCGTCATCGCCCGCACCTCCGCGATGACGTACAAAACGACCGACAAGACCATCGACCGGATCGGACGCGAGCTCGGCGTCTCGTATGTTCTGGAAGGAAGCGCTCGTCGCGCCGGGAACCGCGTGCGCATCGCTGCGCAGCTCATCAAGGTGAGCGATCAGACTCACCTCTGGGCGGAGAGCTACGAAGGGAGCCTCGAAGACATCCTCACACTGCAGAGCAGCGTCTCGCGCGAGGTGGCGAAGCAGATTCAGGTCAGACTGCTCCGGTCCGAGAATCCGAGGCAGGTCGTGCCGGCCGCGTACGAGGCTTACCTGAAAGGGCGTTACCTGTGGAACCATAGAACCGAGCGCAATCTGCGCAGCAGCATTCGCTCTTTCGAGGAAGCCATTCGCAGTGATCCTGCTTACGCTCCGCCATACGCGGGAATCGCCGACTCATACCTCACGCTGATGGATTACGGCTATCTGCCGCTATCGGAGGCGATACCGAAGGCGCGACCGATGGTGAGAAGGGCGCTCGAGCTCGACGAAAATCTCACCGAAGCGCACGTCTCGCTCGGACACGCTGCGTTTCACGAGTTCGACTGGCGGACGGCAGAGCGCGAACTGCTTCGAGGGATCGAGCTGAATCCCAGCTACTCGATCGCTCGCCACTACTACGCGAATTATCTGGCGGCCATGTGCCGGCTCGAGGAGGCCCTGGCTGAAGCCGAAGAAGCAAAGCGGCTGGATCCTGTGTCGCCGGCGGCGCACTCGAATCTGGCGTCGATTCTCTGGTTTGCCGGTCTGTACGAGCGCTCGATCGAGCAGGTTCACGAGACTCTGGAGCTGAATCCGGGCTATTCGCGTGAATACGAAGACCTCGGCCGCTGCCATGAACAGATGGGAGCACTCGATCGGGCGATCGAGGCGTTCGAGAAAGCCGTTTCGGCGGAGAAGCATGCTTTCGGGGCTCTGGCATCGCTCGCTTATGCCTATGCGCTGGCGGGAAGGGAGGACGAGGCGACAAAGATTCTGCGGCGGCTGCAGCGCGCAGCGAAAACAGAGTTCGTCTCCGCCTACAACTTCGTGCTGATCTATGTCGGACTGGGAAAGAAGGACGAGGCGTTCGAGTGGCTGGACAAAGCGTATGACGAGCGATCGGGCGCGCTGCCTTTTCTCAGCGTGAACCCTCGGTTCAATTCGCTACGCCGCGATCCGCGCTTCGCGAAGCTGCTCGGTTGCGTCGGGTTACCCGCTACGGAAGCGACGAGACGATCTTCCGATACTCGGTCTCGCTGAACGCGCGAAGCGTCCGCGTCCGAATATTTCCCTTCGAGCCGAGGAGGAGGCTCAACTTCGCCATCGTCTCGTCGTTGGGAGCATCGGGGTGGGGCGGCAGTGAGGAGAGAAGCTGCGCAAACAGGCGCCAGAGGGGTGCGCCCCGGCTGTCCGTGGGGATGCAGGTTAATCGGCCCGCAGAAGAAGCTGCATATAATGCAGGCTGGAATCCCGGTGACCTCTAGAGAGCGTTCTCGATGATTGGCAGGAGCCTGGGCCACTACAGTATCGAAGAGAAGGTCGGGGCCGGTGGAATGGGTGTCGTCTATCGGGCCCACGACACGAAGTTAGGCCGGCGAGTGGCCATCAAAGTCCTGCCGGAGGCCCTGGCAACAGATCCGGCGCAGTTGGCGCGGCTCGATCGCGAGGCACGGCTTCTCGCAGCCCTGAATCATCCCAACATCGCTGCGATCCACGGTCTGGAGGAGTGCGACGGGATTCGCTTCCTGGTTCTCGAGCTGGTGCCCGGGCAAACGCTGGCGGAGCTCTTGTCCTCCGAGCCTCCCTCCCTCCGGGACGCTCTGGAGATTTGCCGGCAGATCGCCGAGGCCTTGGAAGCCGCCAATGAGCAGGGCATCCTCCATCGCGATCTGAAGCCGGCCAACGTCAAAGTCACGCCGGAGGGGAAGGTGAAGGTGCTCGACTTCGGCCTGGCCAAAGCCCTCCAGGCCGAACCTTCTGGAGCGGACCTATCGCATTCCCCGACGGTGACCGCGCAGCAGACGCGCGAAGGGATCGTCCTCGGCACGCCCGCCTACATGAGCCCCGAGCAGGCGCGTGGAAAAGCTCTGGACAAGAGGACCGATGTCTGGTCTTTCGGATGTGTCCTGTATGAAGCCCTCGCCCACCGGCAGGCCTTCCGCGGGGAGACCGTCTCCGATTTGATCGCCGGGGTGCTGGCTTCCGAGCCGCAGTGGGAGCACTTGCCGGAGAAGACTCCTCGAAACGTCCGGGTTCTGCTGCGCCGCTGCCTCCAGAAGGATGCGAGGCGGCGGCTGCGGGACATCGGAGACGCGCGCATCGAGCTCGAGGAAGCCCTGGCCGGAGCTGCAGAGGCCGCACCCGCGGAACCCACCCGGGCCTTGAAAACGAAAGTCTTTCTCGGCGCGCTGGCCGGCCTCGTTTTAGGCGCGTTGGCGGCAGGGATTCTCGCCCCGAGCCTCTGGCGGAAGAAGCCGGAGGAAGCCCGGATTGCCCGGTTTCGAATAGACCTTCCGAAAGGCGCAACTGTCTTCGCCGGGGCCGGGGGCGGCCCATCCGTCGCGTTTTCACCCGACGGCAAGCAGCTCGCCTATGCGGTACAGAGCGGCGGTGTGAGGCAGCTCTATTTGCGCCAAATCGATCAGCTCGAAGCCAAACCGATCCCTGGGACAGAGAACGGGATCGACCCGTTTTTCTCTCCGGACGGCCAGTGGATCGGATTCCGCCACATCCCCAGCCGCAGCTACAAGAAACTGGCGCTGAGCGGCGGCGCGGCCGTCACGATTTGCGAATCAGAGGTCTTTTACGGCGCGAGCTGGGGACCCGACGACACGATCGCAATGAGTCCGACCTTGCCCGGGGGACTCTCGCGAGTGCCCGCCGCCGGGGGAAAACCGGAGGCCTTGACACAACTCGACATGGAGAAGGGGGAGAGGGACCATCGCTACGCGCAGTGGCTGCCCGGCGGGAAGGCGGTGCTCTTCACAATCGGATCCTCGGACATCGCGACCTACGACGATGCCCGCATCGCCGTGCAGTCACTCGAGACCGGGGAGCGGAAGATCTTGATCGAAGGAGGCACCTGCGCCCGCTACTCCCCGTCCGGCCACCTGCTCTACGTCCGGGCGGGGACCCTGTTCGCGGTGCCCTTCGATCTGACGAAGCTCGCTGTGACCGGGCCTCCGGTGTCGGTCCTGGAAGGAATCTTCGAAAGCGTCAACAACGGGAAGGCCCAGTTCAGCGTCTCCCAAACAGGATCTCTCGCATATGTGCCCGGCGGCCCCGAGGGGAGCGAGCGCATGCCGGTTTGGGTCGATCGGCAGGGAGTGGCGCGGCCCCTCCCCATGCCTCAACGCGCGTATCTGCATCCCCGCATCTCACCGGACGGCCGCAGAGTGGCGATCGAGATCGAAGGGCCGACGCACGACCTCTTCATCTACGAGTTCGAGCGCGACATGCTCACCAAAATGACCTTCGACGGGCTGAGCCACTGGCCTCTCTGGACGCCGGAGGGGGAACGGCTGACTTACCGGCGCTGGCTCGGTACATTCACGATGTGGTGGATGCCGGCCGATCGGAGCGCCCCCGAAGAGCGGCTCACGACCGTCGGGCGCATGCAGAGCCCGGCCTCCTGGTCGCCGGATGGCCGGGTGGTCGCGTTTACTCAGGTCAGTCCGGAAACCACCGGACCCGACGTCTATGTCTTGGAAATGGACCGCGAGAAAAAGCCGCGGCCCCTCGCCCAGTCCAATTTTGCGGAGGGCTCGCCGAAGTTCTCTCCCGACGGCCACTGGATCGCGTACACGTCCTCCGAGTCGGGGCGCAACGAGATCTACGTACAGCCCTATCCCGGCCCTGGGCCGAAGATCCAGATTTCGAACGAGGGGGGCACGGACGCAGTCTGGAAACGGACTGGCGGAGAGCTCTTCTACCGGAATGGCGACAAGATGATGGTCGTGGCCGTTTCGACCGACCCGACCTTCGCGGCGTCGAAGCCGAAGCTTCTGTGGGAAGGACATTACTCGCACGGCGCGGCCTCTTCCTGCGGACCTCCCGGCCCCACGTCCTCCAACTACGACGTCACGCAGGATGGAGAGCGTTTTCTCATGATCAAAGACAGCGATCAGGACTTGATTCCCACCCAGGTCAACGTTGTCTTGAACTGGTTCGAGGAGCTCGATCGCCTGACGAAGGAGAAGAAGAACTGAACGAGGCCATGAGGCGGACGGCTCGCCTCGTGCCTCACTGACGCCCGGCTATCCTCCTCGCCCCATGGCCGCGCCCGCGACACTCGAAGAGATGCGCCGTGGCGTGGCCGAGGCGGTGCGCCGCACCGCAGGGGAGCTCTTCGACGCCGCGCTCGAGCGCGTGGTACTCGAGCGGCCGCCCCGGATCGAGCTAGGCGATCTCGCGTCCCCCGCCGCTTTCGACCTGGCGAAGACTCCTCCATCGCGGCGATGTCGGTTCCACCCGTGGAAAGATCTCGGCGCGCCGGCAAGATCGTCGTCGAACACACCAACATCAATCCGAACATCACGCTCGAGCTTTCGCCCGAGGAAGAGAGGGTGGCGCGGCGCTTCTTTCTACTGACCTCGAAGCCGATCCTCTTTGCCGTCAACGTCGCAGAGGACGCGCTGGCGCGGGAAGTAGGGGTTCAGGTCTTGAATCTGTACAGGCCGTCACGCCTGGAGTAAGGAATCAAGACCTGACCCCCTTGTAGACCTCCGACTTCGAGAAGGGCTTCATCAAGGCCGAGAGACTATCTCCTTCGACGATCTCTTCGCCGGCGGCTCCATGGCCTCGGCCCTGGAGATAGGGCCTCGTCCGCCAGGAAGGCCGCGACTACGTCGTCGAGGACGGCGACGTTATCCTGTTCAAGTTCAACCTCTGACGCGCCGGTCCGCTAGAACGAGACCCTCCCTCCGATCTGGATCCGGCGCGGGTCGGCAACCCGCGTCGGAGTTCCGAAGGCCGGGTTCGGCGCGAGCAGGGCGTTCAAATACAGGACGTTGTTGATCTCGAGCACGTTCTCGGTGTTGAAGAGGTTGAAGACCTCGAAGATCGCCTCGAGCGACACCGGCCCGATCGGGATGCGGCGGGCGACCCGCAGGTCCATGTTGAAGAACTCCTTCAGCTCGCCGCTGTTGCGCGAGAATTCCGCCGGCCGGTCGGAGAGCGGATCTCCGTTGCGGTTGCGGTCGAAGCCCGCGAGGATGTTGAACGGGCGCCCGTCCGTGAAGTTGACGATCGTCGCGACCGTCCAGTCGCGCGCCCACCAGGGAAGCTGCCGCCCCACGGTCGAGTAGACCGCCGAGAGGGTCGCCTGGTGCTTGGGAACGTTGATCGACTGCCCGCGCTCGTCGGCCGGGTTCAGGGGATCCTGGAGCTGGAACTCGGTCAGCCAGTCGATGTAGTCGTCCTCGCCGTCGGCATAGGTGTAGTAGGCGGCCATCTCGAAGGGTCCGCCGATGCGCGTCTGGAACCCCGCCGTGACGCCGTCGTACCAGGAGTTCCCTTCGCCCGCGTAGCGGTAGATGTCGGAGAAAGCGGGGTTCGGGCGAGGCCCCCCGTTGATGAGAGGATTGATGTTGCGCGCCGCGAAAACCCCCTTTCCGCGGGCGTGCAGGTAATCGACATTCACGACGAGCTGCCGTCCGAACTCCATCTCGAACCCGACGTTGCCCTGGTCGGTGTAGGCGCTCTCGAACTGCGCGCAGCCCTCAATGTCGAGATTGGGGGGCGCCGCGGTCTCGCAGCCCGCCGGCCGCAGGACCGTCAGGGGCACGAGCGCGGTGCCCGCCTGCTCCTCGTTGGCGAAGCGGCGGTCCGGAAGCAGGTTCCAGGGCACGACCGGCGACAGGGACGGGGGGCCTACGCCCAGAACCCGGACGAGCGTCTTGACGTTGACCCCGTCCTGAATCCCGACCGCGAACATCGGGCCGAGCGAGGCGACGCCATAGAAGCGGCCGGCCCCGCCGCGGACGCGCCAGGTGTCTCCTCCCGCCCAGGAGAAGGAGAGGCGGGGCGCCCAGTTGTTCGAATCGCTCGGGAAGGGAGCGATCGGGTCTTCGTACTCGTAACGCAGGCCGAGGCGCAGGAGCAGCCGGTTCGTCAGGCTCCACTCCCCCTGGACGAAGGCCCCTAACTGGTTGGTCGATCCATCCCCCAGCGGGTTTCCGAAGCCCTGGGCGAAGACCTGGGGAAGGCCGGCGCCGAACGCCTCGAGCGCGGTCAGGCCGCCCGGCGGCAGCCCTGGCAGAGGGGGCAGCGCGCCGAACCGGTAGACCGCGGCGAAGTTGAGAGGGAGGCTGCCCTTGAAGGTCGTGTGCGTATAGTCGATTCCCGCCTTGTAGGAGCTGCGCCCCCGGAAATAGGACACCGCGTCGAAGACCTGGTAGACCTGCGTGTCGCGCGGCTGCGGCAGGAAGCGCTGTGTGCCGAAGGTCGCCACCCCGAGGATCGTCACCTGGGGGCTGCGGTTCGGGTCGAGCGACTCGAGGCGGTGTTCGCGGTCGGCGTAGAGCGCCCGCAGCTCGTTTGAGAGGTTGGCCGAGAAGATGGACGTGCCCGTCAGCGCGACCGCGATGTCCTTGAGGTCCCGGACGCCGCCGGAACTGCGCGCCACGAGGCCGCTCCAGGCCTGCTGGTTCTGGTCGCTCTCTTCGGAGTAGGTCCCGCGCAGGGCCACGGAATGGCTCGCCGAGGGCACGAGGTCGAGCTTCAGGAGGTAGGTATTACGGTCCCTGGCGAACGGAACGGCGCCGTTCTGGACGTCGAAGCCCTTCGACTGGATCAGCGCCACGGCGGCATCCGAGATCGTCACCACATTGGCGTCCTCGACGTCCAGGCGCTCAGCCGCGCCGAAGAAGAAGAGGCGGTCCTTCAGGATCCGGCCCCCCAGGCTCCCTCCGAACTGATTCTGCGTGAACGGAGTCTTCGTTCCGGTCAGGAGGTTGTCCGCGGACAGGCCGTCGTCGCGGAAGAAGTAGAAGGCCGACCCGTGCCAGTCGTTCGATCCCGAGCGCGTCACGACATTCACGATGCCGCCGGCCGTCTTGCCGTACTCCGAGGAGAAAGGGCTCTGGACGACCTGGTACTCCTGCACGGCCTCCTGGGAGAAGGTCGAGCGCACGGAGCCGACCGCGGAGTCGTTGTTGTCGAGGCCGTCCACGACGACGTTGTTGTAGCGGGGGCTCTGCCCGCTCATCGAGAGCCCGGAGGTGGAGGCGGCCCCCGACTGCGGGCCCCGATCGACCGTCACGCCGGGTGTCGTGAGCGCGAAGTCGAGAAAGTTGCGCTGGTTGATCGGGAGGTTCTGGATCTTCGCCTCGCCGATCGTCTTGGAGACCTCGGTCGAGGAGCGGTCGATCAGCTCCGCCTGCGCGGTGACCGTGACCGTCTCCGCGACGGTGGAAAGCCTCATGCGCAGATCCACGGAGGTCGTCGCGCTGATCGTGACCCGGAAGTTCCCGGCCTCCAGGGCCTGGAATCCCGAGAGCGCCGCGGAGACCCGGTAGAGCCCCGGGGGAAGTAGCCGGATCGCAAAAGAGCCGTCGGAGCCCGAGGTGTCCGTCCGCGAGAGGCCGGTCTCCTGGCTGCTCGCGGTGACCAAGGCCCCGGGCAGCGCCGACCCCGATTCGTCGCTCACCCGGCCGCGGAGATCCCCCGTCGTGGTCCCCGTCGCCTGAGCGAGAAGCCCTCCCGCCACCAGAAACAAAAACGCCGCGAGACAAAGGCGCCGGATTACCATCTGCCCCTCCTCGGTCGGGCCGATCACCGCGATAGGGCCGCTCGCCTGTTCGATCGGAATGCCTCGTCGGAGAGGCTAGGCCGGTTTTCCCCCCGAAGCAAGAAGGGAATCTCACCGCCCGCTGATCCACTCCTTCCAGGCCGGCTTGGGCGTGCCGTCGGCCTCCTGGAGAAGGATAGGAAGTTTGATTTCCCGCGGCGACGGTTTGGGGCGGCAGTGAGGAGAGAAGGGGCGCAAACGGGCGCCAGAGGGGTGCGCCCACCACCTTGTGGCGCAACCGCAGCTCGGCAACTCGCTGGTCTACGTAGGGGACACCGATCCACTCGCCAGAGGCCCTCCAGCCGCCGCGGGTCACGCCCACCTGACCGTGACTGTCGCCGCCCTCCCCCAGGGCGCTCCCCTGGAGATAGACCTCGTCGCGAGGCGGGGTCAACGCTGAAAACGCCCAGGGGGTTCGGGAGACCGCAAGTTCCCCCGTCAATGGGTGGGCGCCCACTCGGACGCGTCAGAGCGACTTCAAGTACTCGACCAGATCCTGCTTCTCCTCCTCCGTCAATTCCAGCGTCTTCACTGCGTTGTAGTGGTTCACGACGTCGAGGAGGGTCGCGAACCGCCCATCGTGGTAGAAGCCGCCCTTCGTGTGCGTCCAGAGACCCTTGAGCGGCGCAGTTCGATACCTGTGGTCTGGCGCGCGATCCGCCTGGAAGCTGTCGATACCGATCTCCGAGGGGAGGTGCATGTTCCACCCGGGCTCTGTGAAAAGCGGAGGCACGTGGCACGTCGCGCAGGCTGCCTTCCCGGCAAAGAGAACCATCCCCCGGGCCGCCGCGCTCGCACTGAAGCTGGCGTTCGATGGAGCCGGGGCCGGGATCGCCAGCTGATAGAAATGCAGATCCGCAAGCGTTCGGGTGATCAAGTCCGGCGTGTTGCGGACGTTGCCGAACCCGTTCGCCGCCGCGATCGGGAACTGCGCCGCATTGTCGAGGCGCGGGTCGAAAAAGGTCCCTTTGCCGTGCATCTCGAGATTCGCGACGAATGCGTTCCAATGCGACACCGATCCCCAGCCCGTCCAGGTGTGGAGGTTGACGCCCGCCAGTCCGAAGGCCGGCGGGATCAGGGTCGCCGCGGACTTCGTATTCGCCGGCGGGTCCTGGAAAGCCTTTCCGTCGAGCACGAGCTCAGCGTCGAACTTTCCCGGACCCCAGGAGTTCAGGACTTGCCGAACCCCGTCCTGGGTGGTGCCGAGAAGGGTCGCGAAGGCGGAGACGTCCGGAGCGAACGCGATGATGGCGCCGACGTTCAGATCTCGATTCGCCCAGCCGTCGAGGCGGCTGCCGATCCCGGGAGCGAAAGTGTCATTCACGGTCGAGTGGCAGAGCGCGCACTGGATCCCGACGGAGGTGAGCTGGTTGCCCGAGAAGAAGCCCGTCACCCCGACGACCGAGTTGAGCTGGAGGAGAGCGAGCGTCGTCGCGGGGTCATTGAGGTTGATCTCTCCGCGGCGTAGTTTGTTTTGAAGCGGCCGCGGTATGGCGTCGATGTCCACTTTGAGGCCGAGCGCCAGCGCCGCCGCAGGTGTCAGACCGGGCCCGACTCCGCCGTTGGCCGCGCCGGCGATCGCGGCATCCAGATTCAAGGTGTCGCCCCAGAACGCCTCATCGCCGAAGGTGTCGAAGCGGAAGGTTTCCCGGCCCTTCTCGATCGATTGCACCGCCCTGTTCACGATTTCCTGATCCAATCTGTTCGCGAGCTGCCGGATGCCTCCGTCGGGGTTGGGCTGAGTCTGAGCTCGCGCTTTTTCGGGTCGCTGCAGGATCGTGATGACGACGAAGCCGGCGATGACGAGCAGGCAAGAGAGAAGAGAACGGAGACGGATTCCTGCGCTCATACTGACTCCCTCCTACGCGGGCAAAACGCGTACCGCTGACGCCTTTCGAGTCGACTCGCTATCCAATCATTAGTCTCGAACGTGAATTCTTTCTCCCATGCCGTAGAGCGCGTTCCACAGGCTGCCTTGCCTCTACAGAGTCGTGAGATTCGTTTTGGTGACGACTTTTTTTCGAGATCTGGAGAAAGAGTGCCCGAAGGGCTTTCTTGATCGGGCCGTCGCCGCCAGACGCGCCAGGTTCACCGCCTGACTGACCAAGGCTTATGATTCTCGCGATGCCGAGGAAGGAGCCCGTTCGGGTCGAGCTGACCGACTTTCTGCCGGACAACCAGCTGGTCCGACAGGTTCTCGCGGGGGAGTCCGCGCGTTTCGAGATCCTCGTTCACCGGCACAGCCAGCGGGTCTACCGGGCCGCGCGCGCAATCCTGAGAGACGACGACGAGGCTGCTGACGTCGTGCAGGAGACATTCGTGCGCGCGTACCGCAAACTCGGTCAGTTCGCCGGGCGCGCGAAGTTCTCCACCTGGCTGACCAAGATCGGGGTCTACGAGGCTCTCGCCCGTCGGCGCAAGAGCCGGGCTCGCGCCGTCCCACGGCGAGAGCCTGCCGATGCGAAGGAGTCTCGGAATGATCCGGATACCGGGCTCGACCCGGAGAGAGGCGTCCTGGTTCGTGAGGTGAGGGCGTTGATGGAGGCGGCGATCGAGGACCTGCCCGACCTCTATCGCACGGTTTTCGTGATGCGGATGGTGGAGGAAATGAGCACCGCGGATACCGCCGAGGTCCTGAACTTAAGCCAGGACGCCGTCAAGACGCGACTCCGACGGGCGCGTGCGTTGCTGCGCGAGAAGCTACACGCCGCGGTGGGACCCCTAGGCCGGGAGGCCTTCCGATTCGCCGGGGAGAGGTGTCTGCGGATGTGGCGGGAAAAAATACTTCCGGCCACCACGGTGCTCGGCAGGCCGGGACCTCGCAAATTTTCCCCTCCTTCCGGAGGGAAAGCGTTGGAATGAGGGCGCACCTTCATCGGTAGACGTCCTTGCGATGCCCGACTCGCACGACCACCCCCAGCAACGCGGCGTCGCCGATCGAGAGAGAAGCGGTGCAAACGGGCGCCTGAGGGGTGCGCCCACGGCGTCGGTGGCGGCCAGCGGCTACTCTTTCGGCCGGAGGGCTCGACTGCTCACGAAGCCACCTTCACGGAACGTGCGCCGAGACCGGCGACACGATCCTGCGGGCGGCGACGCCGGAACGCCGGCCGCCCGGAGCGACCCGCCTGCCTAGAGCTTCCGTATGACGAAGATCGCGAGTCCTGCCAGCGCGAGCGCCAGAACCGCCAGCACCGGCCAGGACAACATCGGGATCCCCGTCGGCTGGTTCGGGTTGATCGTCGGCGTCGGCAGCGGCACCGTCGGCGTCGGCGTCGGGCCGCCGGGGGTGACGGTGACCGTCGGCGTCGGCGTCGCGCCTCCGGCCGGGCAAAGAGTCGTCAGGGCCCCGAAGAGCTTGCCGTTCTTGGCGAGCTCAAGGGCTTCGTCGGGTTGGTCGTTGTTGACATAAGCGGCGCTCGCGAAGGCGCACACCTCGTTGAACTGGCGCTCGAAAGGAATGTGCTGCGCGAAGATGGATGTCACTGCGCTCCCGTCGAGATTGTCGCCGAGCCGCACGAGCTGTACGACGCCCCCGGTCGCTGTCCACCGGTAGATGCCGTCCTGCTGTTCGTTGGGATCGTCCACCCCGGGGGAGCCAGTGTCCAGACCGCCGATCCCAAACGCGACAGCGTTGGCGTTGTTGATGGCGATGCACTCGGCGAACATGGCGAAGAATTGAGCGCTCGCCCTCTGAATGCTCGTTGCGAGGCCCGTCGAGCGATTCCAGAAGAAGAGGCCGGCGCTTTCGTCGTCCTCGACGCCGGGTGTCGCGGCGTTGATCCCGGCGCGGAAGGCGACGTTGCCGAGGTCGTTGAGGTCCGCGAACGCGCCGAACCCCTGGTAGGTCCCGCCCCCGGGCGCGGCGTCGTCGCGGGCCGCGATCTCCACCGTCCCGGAGCCCGGCGTGAAGAGGAACAGGGCATCGGTGCCGTCGTCCTCGATGGCGCCGCCCGGGTTTCCGTCTCCGCCGAACGCGGCCTTGAAGGAGACCTGGTCCACGTTGTTGAGGTCGCACTGCGCGCCGATCCGGTCGTAGATCCCCGAGGGACCGGCCGCTCCGCTGCGGGCGATCTCCACGAAAGACCCCGGGTTGTTGAGCAGGTAGACCGCCTGGTCGCCGTCCGACAGCTGCACGGCGGCCACGGAGTGCCCGAGGTCGTTGAACTCGCCGACGAAGTCGCCGTCGCCGAAGTCTCCCCAGAGCGTGACCGTCACGCCGCCGCCGACGTCCGTGCCGGTGGCGAAGAGAAGCTCCACGGTCGCCGGGGGCGTGAAGCGAAACACACCCTTGACGTCCTCGTCGCACTGCGCGAGCGCGTTCAGGAAAAAGCCCTCGAAGGCGACTTGACCGGAAGCATTGATCTTCATGAAGGGACCGATGCCGCAAAGGGTCCGGGTGGCGACGACGTCACCGGGGCGGGCGATGACGGCGAGCGGGCTCGACACGCCGGCCGTGAAGAGCGCGGCGCCGCTCTCGTCGGCGCCGCCGCCGCCCGGCTCACCGATCCAGGGCGGGCCGACGTGCGCGGCCTTGAAGACGGCGAGGCCCGCATTGTTCATGTCATAGAACTCGGCCCACCCGCCGAGCTGCGTTCCGTCCGGCAGAGTTTGTCCCTCCGTCGCTATCGTGGTCTCGACGCCGGCGGCGCTGCGGATGACGAGCTCCATGGGGCTGCATCCGGGGGCGAAGGAGCCCGGCGGGAACGCGATCATCTGCCAGACGACGGTGCCGTCGTTGACCGTACCGCCGACGTTCGCCGGCCACGCGGGCTCGGACCCGCCGCTCGTGCCCCCCGTGGTCGCCTGGGCGTTCTGTCCTTGAGGCGTGTTCGTGTTCACGACGGCGCCGACCGCGTAGGCGGTCCCGGCCGCCCAGTTGAACCCGGCAACGCCCTCCGGGTCCGGATCGCAGGGCACGGCCGGAGCGGGGAAATGTCTCGAGAACAGGATCTGGTTCCCGTCGTTGATCACCACGGAATTCCGGCCCACGGCGCCGGGCGAGATCGGGATTTGCGGACCCGCGCCGGACTTCGCGGCCAGAGCCGTCGCCGACTTCTCCTTGGACTTTTCTTTGCGGGTCTCCTTCCAGATCTGGAAGATCGACTGGCGCTTCTCCCCGGACGGGAGCTTCGCGAATGCGTGCCCCGCGCCGCGCTTCTCCTTGACGCCGCGCCCCCGGCCGAGCGCGTGACCATCTTTTTGCGGTGTCACCTGAGCCTTCTTCTCGGCGCCCGCCTCGACGGCCCAGATGGGCAGCGACGCGACGGCGATCAAACCAACCGCGACCGCCAAACCGAGAAGCAGCATTCGGGAGAGCCGGGACGGCTTGGTCATTCTTCCTCCCCCAGGAAAGGCCGGACGAGAACTCCACCTGTCCGGTAAGACTTACCCTGCACTATAGAGCAGGCTTCCTGTCTTTGCGCCGCATATATGCCCTTCGTCATCGAGGCGTAAATCTGGCGCAACGATGCCGCTCAGTGTTCCGCCACGCCGATGTCCGGCGCGGCTCCGAGGAATGGCTCCTCGTCGAATGCTCGTCCCCGGTCGACGGCATCTTTGCCCGCGACGGACGCGAGATCCCGCCGCGACAAGGTGAGCGGCCCGCGGACGACAGCCGCGGGATCGCGCCCGTTGGCCGCGTAGCCGGCCACCTCTCGCATCTTTCCCTGGACTCGCGCCCGGGCCTTACCAGCTTCCGCCGCCACGAGATTGGGACCGAACAGCTCGATGACCGCAGGATCGGCGATCGCGAAGGCGAGCCCGGGCGAGAGGAAAAGGTTGTTCGCGATCGAGAAGCTCCCCGCCGGCGGCAGCGCCCACAGGTCGAGCCCGTCTCCGCACCGGTCGATCACGTTGTTGTGGATTCGAACGTCCGTTCCCGAGTTCACGCTGATGGCGACGCTGCGGGCAAGGCCGCCGCATTCGAAGTAGTTGCGCAGAATGCCGATGCCCCTGGGGCCCAGCAGCGTCACTCCCGTCTCGGGCTCGGTGGTTCCGAGGTGGACGCCGATGGACGAGTCCGCGATGTGGTTCCCCTCGATCACGGCATCGCGTATGTTCGGGTAGATCAGGATGGCCGCGCCGCGTGAGTTTCGAAACGGGCGGTAATCCCAGAAGCGATTGTCGGCGATGCGAACCTCGCGGCTCCCGCCCCGGATCTTGACTCCGTGCATCCCATCGCCGTGGAACGTGTTCCCGATGATCGCCAGCTTCTCGATGAAGCTGCCCATGCCCTTGCCCTTGCCCCGCGGGCCGGCCACGAAGATGCCGCACCCCTGGTTGTTGTGGATCGCGTTGCCCGCGACCGTCAGCTCGTGGACCCGCGCGTTGACCAGGATGCCGTGCGACACCTTCGCGCCGCCCCGCCAGAACCCGCTGATGTCGCAGCGGGAGATCGTGATGCGTCGTGCCCCCGGGGCGATCCCGATTCCCGGCCCCTTCCCTCCGTGCAGCCTCCCGAGGTCGAACCGGACATCGTGGGCGGCCGGAGCGAGGTGCACGCCGCTGAAAGACGTCGAGCCGCCGGGCTCGATCACGATCCCCTGAAAGCTCCAGAAGCCGCGCGCCACGGTCAGAACGGCGCCGTCGCCGTGAGCGCGCAGCACGGCCCCGTCTTCCGCCACGACCTGGACGGGAGATCCCTCGGCCCCGTCCCGACACGCCTCGCCCACGGTGATCGGGCCGTCGTAGGAGCCAGGCAGCAGGACCAGACGGTCTCCGGGGCCGAGTGCTTCCAGCGACGCCCGGAGATCGCGCCAGGGGCGCATCCGGGTGCCGTCTCCGCCGGGCGCCGCCTCCGGCGACACGAAGACCGAGCGTCGGGGCTCGGGCAGCGCCGCCGCGGGCTCCACCGGTCGCGGGAAGGGCCGGCCCTCGAG
>JBKJWL010000241.1:0-18626 GCA_046716885.1 Thermoanaerobaculia bacterium
CGCCGGCGAGTTCCGGGAGATGGGCGAGGCGATGAAGAGGGAGTGGGAAGCCCGCCGGCGCCTCGCGCCGGTGGTTTGCTCGCCCGGCATCGAGGCCGCGATTGAAGGGGGGGTGGCGGGGGGCGCCGGGGGCGGAAAGGCCTGCGGCGCCGGGGGCGGAGGCTGCGTCGTTCTGCTCGCCCCCGCGGAGAAGACGCTGGCCGTCCGTGAGGCGCTGGGCCGGCTGCCGGAGGGTCGGCTGCTGCTGGTCGCCGCGGAGAATCGGGGCCTGACCGTCGGCACGGCAGCCTGACTCAGGCCGCGCTCTTCATCCAGGCGATGCAGGCTCGAGCTCCCGGCGCATCTGCGCCGGCGATTCCGCGCGGTGCCAGGTCCCGTGGCCGGGCAGGACCCACTCGAAGGAGTAGTCGATGCAGGTCCGGTCGACGGAGAAGTCGCCGGGGACGTTCTCCGGCAGGCGCTCGGCGAGTTTCGCCATCAGATCCGGTCGAGATTGGCAACCGTGCGCTCGCTGACGACGTTGCCCGTGTTCCGCGTTGACGTCGGCTCGATCAGGACGATCCAGCACTCGTCGACGGCCGAGGGCTTGTGCTCGACGCCCTTTGGGACGATGAAGAGCTCGCCTTCGGAGAGTTCGATGTCGCCCGACCGCAGTCCCATCCGCATTCTGCCCTTCACGACGAGGAAGAGCTCGTCCTCGCTCTCGTGGTGGTGCCAGACGAACTCGCCCTGGAGCTTGACCAACTTTACTTGATGGTCGTTGAGGTCTCCGACGATCTTGGGGCTGAAATGGTCCTGAAACGCGGCGAACTTCTCGGCCAGGTTGACCTTGTCCATAGCGCTACATCCTGCCCGGCTCGGGCACCCCCAGGAGAGCGAGCAGACGCGCCATCTCCCTGCGGAAAATACGAGCAATCGCGAGCCTCCGATTCCGCACGGCCGCGTCCGGCTCCTGGAGGATTGGCTGGCGGTGGTAAAAGTGGTTGAAGCTCTGTGCCAGGCCGAAAGCGTGCCGCGCCAGGGTGGCGAGCTCGAGGGACTCGACCGCGCGCTCGGCAACGTCCGGGGTCGAAGCCGCGTCCAGTGCGATCTGCCAGAGATCGTCCTCCCAGTCCTCGGAAGAGGACGGTGCACCGCCGGAAGGGTCCGACGGGAGTCCCTTCTCTTCGAGCTTGCGAAAAATGTTGTCGGCCCGCACAAGCGAGTACTGCAGGTACGGTCCGGTGTCCCCTTCGAAGTTGAGCGCCTCGTCGAAGTCGAAGGCGATGACCTTGTTGCGCCCGACCTTGAGCAGGAAGTATCGGAGAGCTCCGATGGCAATGGCGCGCGCGTCCGTCTCGGCCGCCGCCTCGCCGCCCTCGCCGCTGCGCCGGCTCGCGACTTCGGCGCGCGAGCGTTCGAGCAGGAGCTCCACGAGGTCGTCGGCCTTGACCCCGAGTCCCTTGCGCCCGGACATCTCGACGAAAGGCTTCTTCTCGTCCTCGGCGGAGAGGCGGTACTCCTCGCCGAAGCGCTCCGCCAGCTCCCGCGCGGCCTTCGGCGAGAGCGCGACGATCTCGTAGGAGAAGTGGACCGACCGCGCCGCTTCTTCGGTGAACCCGAGCGCGCGCAGGCCTTCGCGCACCACCTTCTGCGGGTAGGACTGCCGCACGTCGATGACATTGAAGACCCGCCAGCCGTGGCCGAAGTGGGGAGCGTCGGAGGAGCCGCCGGAATGCGCGGTCCGCCACACGGGATGGCGGCGCACCTCCTCGGGAATCTCCTCTTCACGGACGCAGCCCGAGCTCGACCCCGGCGCGAAGAGCTCGTAGTCGAAGTCGATCGGCAGGAGGCCGAACTTCCAGAGCTGATAGGCGATGTCCTTGCCCGTGTAGGTCACCGTGCCATTCGAGCGCACGAGGATCTTGTCGGGCTCTTCCATGCCGGCAAACTCCTCGGACTCGGTCA
Source organism: Thermoanaerobaculia bacterium (assembly GCA_046716885.1). GTDB lineage: Bacteria > Acidobacteriota > Thermoanaerobaculia > UBA5066 > Gp7-AA6 > DAHUXD01. The sequence continues at coordinate 1,948 of JBKJWL010000241.1, forward strand.
GGCGCAGCACCCAGCAGCCGGCGTGCTTGCCCTCGGTCTCGAGGTGGATCGCCGCGGCATCCTTCAGCATTTGGAAAGCGAGCGCCCAGAAGTGTTTGTGCAGGATGTCGCTCTCTCGAGGCAGGACGTCGTAGGCGATGCCGAGGCGGCCCATCGTCGCCAGGTGAGCGGAGGTGACGGCCTCGACCACGGCCGCCGTCATGCGGGCCGTCTCGTTGTCGCCGGCCTCGATGGCGTGCAGGATCTCGTCGCGCCAAACTTTCGTCTCGGGGCGGGCGGCGTAGGTGCGACCGACCTCCGCGTACAGGTCCCAGCAGAGGTAGGCGAACCCCTTGGGGCTCGCCGTGCCGTCCGGAAAGCGGCTTTCGCGGATGACCCGGACGGCCGCTTCGACCGTCGTCACCTGCTGCAAGTGAATCAGGCCGGCGACGACGTCGGCGACCTGGACCCCCGTGTCGTCGAGGTAGTTCTGGACCTCGACGGGGAATCCCAGGTGACGCAGGGTCCGGACCAGGACGTCGCCGAGGACGGCGTTGCGGAGGTGGCCGATGTGCGCCGCCTTGTTCGGGTTGATGTTCGTGTGCTCCACGATCACCTTGCCCGGCCGAGGCGCCGGACCGGCGGCGCCTTCGAGCAGACGGTCGACGATCGGGCCGCGGTCGAGAAAGAAGTTCAGGTAGCCGGCGCCCTCGACCTTCGCCTCGCGCACCCCCGCGGGCAGACGCACGGCGAGAACGAGCTCCGCCGCGAGGGCACGAGGCGCCCTCTTCAGCGACTTGGCCAGGTCGAACGCCACCGGGCAGGCCAGGTCTCCGAGCACGAGCTTCGGCGGCCGCTCGAGCACGATCCGCTCGATCGAGGCCCCGAACTTTTCTCGCGCCGCCGCACGGATCGCGTCCGAGAGAGCGCCGCGGACACGATCGAGCATGGGGCGGGAGTATACGGTCTAGAATGCCGTCATGGGCCACGCCGTCGTTCGCTCCGTCGCCGTCCACGCAACGACCGGCGACGCGTTCGACGCATTCACGCGCGTCTCCGACCTGCTGTCGTGGCTCTGCGAAGGCGCGCTCGTAGGACTGCGCCCCGGGGGCAACTGGGCGGTCGGCTTCACGAACCCGAGCGGGATCACCGAAGCGACCGTGCTCGGGAAGATCATCGAATTCGAGCGTGGCCGGCGCCTGATCGTCGGCGACATCTCCTACGAGCCGCGCGAGGGCGAGGCCCTGAGCGGAATCCGGCTCGTGCTGACATTCGCCGAACGTGAGGGAGGGTGCCTGGTCACCGTCGAGCAGGACGTGCCGGACGCCGGCCCGGCCTACCAGCGCTACCACTCCGAAGCGGCGACGGGCTGGGAGTCGAGCCTCGCGGACCTGAAGACGTACCTCGAGGGGCCGCGCCGCAGGAGGATTCTGATCGAGGCGGGGCTGCCGGAGAATTAGTCGGAGTCGGGAGGAGAAGCGGTTGATGGAAGCGACGGACGCCGCGGCGGTCTGCGCGGTCTGTGGGGGAATGGGCTGGCTGCTCGATGCCGCCGACGGACGAAAGCTCGCGCACCCTTGCGTCTGCCGCGGTGCGGCGATCGCACGCGCCCGGCTGGACGCGGCCGGGATCCCGCAGCGCTATCGCGACTGCACCCTGGACAACTTCTCCGACAACACGCTCTCCCTCACGAAGGCGCGGGCGGCGGCGCGCGAGTTCGTCGACGCCTACCCGGCCGTGGAGGCCGGGCTGCTGCTCACGGGCCCCGCGGGCCGCGGAAAGACGCATCTGGCCTGTGCGATCCTCTCCGAGCTCGTCGCGACCAAGGGCGTGACGGGGCTCTACGTCGACTTCTCGGACCTCCTGATGAAGATCCAGACGTCGTTTCGCCCGGACGCCGACGTTTCGAAGGAGTCCGTTCTCATCCCGTACTCGGAGGCGGAGGTGCTCGTGCTCGACGAGCTGGGCGCTTCCAAGCCCCATCCGTGGGTGCTCGACGTTCTCTACAGCCTCCTCAACTCGCGGTACAACCGGAAGAAGATCACCGTGACCACCTCCAACTTCGAGGACGAGATCGACACCTCCGCCGGCGAGCGGGAAAAGCTGGAGGACCGTATCGGTTACCGCCTGCGCAGCCGCCTTTACGAGATGTGCCTCATGGTCCCTCTGCGCGGGAGCGACTTCCGCAAGGACGTTCTGGGCACGCGGATCCGGTCCCGGTTTTGAGCCGCCGCCTCCGCGCCCCCCTCGCACGCCTCGCGCTCGCGGCCCTGCCGTGGACGGCCGCCTGCACGACCTCGAAGCCGGTTGCGCCCGCGCCGCTGCCGTCGGCGAAGCTCGCGCCCGTGCCGATTCCGGAGGTGCGGGTGGCGCCGCCGGTCCCGGCCGCGGCCTCCGGAGTCCTCTACCGCGTGGGCTTGAAGAGCGACATGCCCGAGTGGGTGTACGGCGCGGCGGGCACGGTCTGGATCGTCGCGTCGGGCGACCGGGCGGAGCTGGTGCAGGGCCCGATCACGTTTCGCCCGGTAGGCGCCGCCGTCTCCTCGTTTCAGATTCAGGCGGGCGCTTTTTCGCAGGAGGAGCCCGCGCGCCTCCTGGCCGACCGGCTCGCCGCGTCGCTCGGCACGAGCGGGCAGGTCGCCTTTTCGGCCGACCGCGGTTTGTATCGCGCCCTCCTCGGGGGATTCGCGTCGCGCGCCCAAGCGGATGCGATGCTGGCGCAGCTCAAGGCGATGGGGCAGGACGGTTTCTTCGTGCCGGGGGCTCCGCTGGCCGCGGCCGGCCAAGCGCGGGTCTCGATCACGGGCGGGGCCGGGGCGTCCCTCGATCTCGCGTCTCCGGTCGACGTCGTCGCTCCGGCGCCGGAGGTCCGCGTGTCGGTCGACGGAACGCCCTACCGCGGCAGCCTGCGCCTCTTCGTCAACTCGCGGGGGACGTTTAACCTGGTCAACCGCGTGGACCTGGAGGAGTACCTGTACGGCGTCGTGCCCGCGGAGATGGGGCCCAGGCGCTTCGACGCGATCGAGGGATTGAAGGCGCAGGCGGTTGCGGCGCGGACCTATGCTCACGCGCACCGGGGGCAGTTCGAGACGGAAGGCTACGACCTCTGCCCGGGCCCCAAGTGTCAGGCCTATGGCGGCGCGTCCGTCGAGGATCCGCTCTCGACGGCCGCCGTGGACGGGACGCGCGGCCTCGTGCTTGCCTGGGCGGGACAGTTCGCCGACGCGCTCTACGTCTCGACCTGCGGCGGCGTCACGGAAAATGTGGAGAACGTCTTCTCCGGCGGGCCGGTCCCGTACCTGGTCTCGGTCGCGTGCGGGGAGCTGCCCGCCGAGGAGCTGGCGGGGGCTGTAGCGCCTCGCGATGATCGCTCCGGCGGGCGGACGGCTCTGGAGTGGCGCGGCTACGTCCTGCGCCGCCGCACTCCGAAGAGGCCTGCCATCCGCGCCGCGGTCCTCGAGATGGCGCAGAGGTGGGCGGGGGTCCCGCGGCGCGGCGGAGCGCCGGGCAGGCTCGTGCCGTCGGCTGTCTATCCGTCGCTCCTGACCGCGTTCGACCTGACGGAGGCGCGCAAGCTACACCTGACGCCGCGCGACGAAGGGTATTTCGCCGAGCACCCCTCGGCGGTCGCCGGTCTGACCGGTTCGGCCCGGGGCGCCTACGAGTTCCTGCTGCGTTTCCGGTTCGCGGGCGACGCGCTGCCTCCGGCGGATCGGGAGCTCAACGACGAGGAGTACGCAGGGCTGCTGTTCTCGATCGCGCTGCGGCTCACGGGCGTGACGGAGGGGTCCGGCCGGTTCCTGTCGCGCGAGGGCTCGAACCTGTGGGTCAAGACGGCTGAGGGGCGCCAGGGTCTGCCGGTCGATCCCGAGGTCCCCCTGGCGCGCCGCGTCGGCGACCTCTTCCATCCCTCGAGCGCTCTTGCGCTGCGGCCCGGCGATCGGCTGCGCTGGTTCAAGAACGACGGCCGCGTGATCGCGCTGTGGGTCGAGATGGACCCCGACGGGCCGACCTTCGAGCGCGAATCCGGCTGGACCGAGTGGGTCCGGCGCGTGCCCTCCAAGGAGCTCGCCCGCCGGATGTCGGGACGCGTCGCGGGTACGGAAGTGCGCGAGATCACGGTGACCCGCCGGAGCTCCTCCGGCCGGGCCATCGAGCTCTCCGTGAAGACCGAGCTGGCGGAGGTCCTTTTCCAGCGTTTCGATCTCCGCCAGGCCGTCGAGATGCCCGAGATGCTTTTCACGGTCTCGAAGGTCGAGGGCGCGGATGGGGCGGATTTCCTCTTCCTCGGCCGCGGCTGGGGCCACGGCGTCGGCATGTGCCAGAACGGCGCTTTCGGGATGGCCCTCGCGGGCGCGACGTACGACCGGATCCTGAGGCACTACTACACCGGGATCGACATCGTCCCGGCTTCGACCGTCACGGCCAGCGCGGCCCCCTCGACGCGGTAGGCGGCGGTGGCCTCTCCGGCGGTAGAATCGTTCCAATGAGCAGCGCCGTTTCCTCCGAACGCCTGGCGATCCTTCAGACCCTCCGGGACTTCTGCCAGGTGGAGATCCGGCCGCACGTCATGCGGTGGGACGAGGCGCAGGAGTTTCCGCGGGACGTGTTCCGCAAGCTCGGCGATCTCGGCTTCCTGGGCGTGCTGTTTCCCGAGGAATACGGCGGGGCCGGGTTGTCGTACATGGACTACGCCGCGATCATCGAAGAGATCTCGAGCGTCGACCCGTCGGTCGCGCTCGCGATGGCGGCGCACAACAGCCTGGGGTCCAATCACATCTTCCAGTTCGGCACCGCAGCGCAGCGGCTCAAGTACATCCCGAAGCTCGCGTCCGGAGAGTGGCTCGCGGCGTGGGGCCTGACGGAGGCCGAGGCGGGCTCGGACTCGAGCGGGACGAAGACGACAGCCGTGCGGGAGGGCGACTCCTGGGTCCTGAACGGCTCGAAGAACTTCATCACGAACGCGTCGGTCGGCCAGGTCGCGGTGCTCATGGCCGTGACTGATCGGGGCAAGGGCAACCGGGGCATCTCCGCCTTCATCGTGGAGCTCGACAACCCGGGCATCCGCGTCGGCAAGAAGGAGAACAAGCTCGGGATGCGCGCTTCCGACACCTGCACGCTCGTCATGGAGGACTGCCGCGTTCCGGCGGACGCCCTGCTCGGCGAGCTCGGCTCGGGCTGGGTGGATTCCATGAAGGTTCTCGACGGCGGGCGGATCTCGATCGCGGCCCTGTCGGTGGGGCTCGCGCGCGGCGCGTTCGAGGCGTCGCTGTCGTACTCGAAGGAGCGGCGGCAGTTTGGCAAGCCGATCTGCGAGTTCGAGGCGATCCAGTTCTACCTCGCCGAGATGGCCACGGAAATCGACGCGGCGCGCCTCCTGACGCAGCGGGCGGCAGCGGCCAAGGACGCGGGCGAGCCGGTCACCAAGCTCTCGGCGCAGGCGAAGCTCTACGCCTCCGAGATCGCGGTCCGGGCGACGGACCGCGCCATCCAGATCCACGGCGGGTACGGTTTCACCAAGGACTTCCCGGTCGAGAAGTTCTACCGCGACGTCAAGCTCTGCACGATCGGCGAGGGCACGAGCGAGATCCAAAAGCTCGTGATCGCCAAGCACCTCCTGACGAGCGGTGCATGATCGCGGCGGCCGGCCCGGCCTCCGAAGAGCTCGCCCGCGGAGTCCTCTCCGGGAACGCCCGCGCGATCGGCCAGGCCATCTCGGAAGTCGAGCGCGACTCGGGAACGGTGCCGGAGATCCTGCGGCGCGTGTTCCCCCGGACCGGCCGCGCCCGGATCCTGGGCATCACGGGGCCGCCGGGGGCGGGCAAGTCGACGCTGGTGCAGCGGCTGGCTCAGTTCTACCGGAAGGAAGGCCGCACGGTCGGGATCGTCGCCGTCGACCCGTCCTCTCCTTTCACCGGCGGCGCGATCCTGGGCGACCGCATCCGGATGACCGAGATCTACACCGATCCCGGGGTCTTCATCCGCTCGATGGCCACGCGCGGCGCCCTCGGCGGGCTGGCCCGGGCGACTAGCGACGCCGTCGACGTGCTCGACGCGGCGGGCTTCGAGGTGATCCTCGTCGAAACGGTCGGGGTAGGGCAGGACGAGGTCGACATCATGCGTGCGGCCGACACCGTCGCGGTCGTGCTCGCCCCCGGCCTCGGCGACGACATCCAGGCCATCAAGGCCGGCATCCTCGAGATCGCCGACGTCTTTATCGTCAACAAGGCCGATCGCGAGGGCGCGGACCGGGCGGTCGCGGAGCTTTCGACGATGCTCGACTTCGCGCCGCACGGCCTGTGGCGGCCGCCGATCGTCAAGACCTCGGCGCCGGCGGCGACCGGCGTGCCCGAGGCGGTGAAGGCGCTCGAGTCGCACGGCCGGCACCTTGCCGACTCGGGAGAGGGGGCGCTGCGCCGCGAAGGGCGGGCGCGGTCGCGCCTCCTGGCGCTGCTCGAGAGCCGGTTCCGCCGGATCGTCGAGGCACGGGCGCCCGAGCCGGACGGGCTCGAAGAGGCGGTCGCATCGGTGCTCTCCCGCCGCGAGGATCCGTACTCCGCGGCCTCTCGCCTCTTCGAGCGCTTCGTCCTCGAGCCGGACGCGTCGCGCGCGGCCGGGGCGGCGGGCTCTCGGGCATGAAAGTCTACAAGATCGACCACCTGGGCGTTGCCGTGGCGTCGATCGACGGTGCGATGGAGGTCTATCGGGCCCTCGGGCTCTCGGAGTCCCGGCGCGAGGAGTTGCCCTCCCAGGGCGTCATGGCGGCGTTCCTTCCGGTGGGGGAGAGCCGGATCGAGCTCCTCGAGCCGACCTCCGCGGACTCTCCGATCGCAAAGTTCCTCGGCAAGCGCGGCGAGGGCATCCATCACGTCTGCTTCGCGGTGGAGGACCTGGAGGCGGCGCTGGCCGATCTGACGGCGAAGGGGTTCCGGCTCATTCACCCGGCTCCGATCGCGGGCGCCGAGGGCAAGCGCGTCGCGTTCCTGCACCCGGAGGCGGGCCACGGCGTCCTGATCGAGATTTCGCAGAAGGCAGGTGAGCGATGAAGACCGGCGAGTACGTCCTCGTGCACCTTACGAACCCGCGGGAGAAGTTCTGGGGACTCCTCCGGGACCGCGACGCGTCCGGCATCACCGTCCGGGGCCTCTCGCTCGAGGGCTTTGAAGGGTGGCTGCACGAGATCTCGCGCAAGGAGTCGGTCACGGTAACGCCGGCGACGGTATTCTTCCCGTTGCTGCGCGTGGAGCGCATCTTCGTGGACGAGACGGCGGGTGAGTTCGTGTCCTTCGCCGACCGCTTCCGGCGGACGGTGGGTGAGGATGCGCGGTACTACCTCACGCCGGTCCCGGACAACCTGGACGGTTAGGCGCGCGCTCTCAGGCGCGCAGGTTGTCCGCCTGCCAGCTCTTGATCCGGCGCTTGATGTCCTTGCGGTCCCGGATGTTCTGATCGAGCACCTCGCGGACGAGCGCCGGTAGCTCGTCGTCGCTCGCGAAGCGCAGGCCGATGAGCTGGGAGGGTGTCAGAGACTCGATCCGCGGCTTCAGGTCCTGCGGGAGCAGCTTCTCGAGGCGCAGGCGCATCTCGAGGCGGATCACGCGGTCCTGCACGGTCAGCGCAAAGATCCGCATGTAGATGAACATCCCGAGAAACGCCAGCGCCATCAGGAGGCCGAGGAGGGTCGGCCACGAGAAGGCGGTCACGAGCAGGTACAGCGACCAGAGAAAGTTCACGGCGAGGACGCCGAAGACGCCGTAGTGGTAGAGCGGGATGATGCGGGCGTGACGTTCGAAGGACTGGGACGGCGGGCGGGGCATCCTTACAGGTTCACGTTCTTCACGTAATAGTCCGCGGCGGTCATCATCCCGTTCACGAGAAGGCGCGCCTGCTCGGGCGACATTTCGAGGGTGCCGGCCGAGTCCCCGGAAGAGGTGGTCAGGACGACCTGGATCGTCGCCTGCGAGCCGCGGCTGGCCGGATCCGAGATGGCGCGCGCGGCTGCGTTCAGCGCGTTGAACACGTTCTCCTCCGTGTTGACGGTGACGAGAAGCCGCGTCTTGCCACGAAAGTTCGTCAGCTTGTACTGGGTGATGCCCGCGCCGTCGAAGATCTTGGAGAACGCGGTCTGCAGGTTCGAGTCCACGGGGGCGAAAGACGATCCCGATCCCGTTTCGCCCGAGGTCTCATTCTGGCCGCTGGAAGGCAGCTCCATCCGCGGCTTCTTGCCCCGGATGTAGTCCTGGAGCCGCGGCACGGGCGGGCCGTCGGGGGCCACCGTAGGCTTGCGGGAGTCGGGAGTGTCGATGGCCACGACGTTTCCGAAATTCTCCTTGTTGTACTTCTCGGAGCCTTCCACGTCCACCTGATCGAGATTGATCGCCGTGACGGTGCCGTTTTCGAGCGTGATGATCGCGCGATCGCCCTTCACCGTGTACCTGGAGCGCGCGAAGATCAGGGAACCGTCCTTGAGCTTGACCACGTAGCCGAGCGCCGCCGACGCGGACAGCAGCAGCACCGCGGCGGTGAAAAACAGGCTCTTTCTCACAATCGCGAACCTCCTCCGGCACCCGCCGGACCGAGTTTGACATGTGGATGCACGGCCCAGATGATAGCACCCGCATGCTCATCGTAATGGACGTGGCGGCGACGGCCGAGGACATCCGGCGCGTCGTCGACACGGTGCAGGGGCTCGGTCTTCAGGCCCACCCCATCCCCGGAGCGCAGCGCACCGCCATCGGCATCACCGGCAACCGCGGCACCGTCGATTCCGGAGCGTTCGAGAATCTGCCCGGCGTCAACGAGGTCATCCCCGTCTCGGCGCCGTACAAACTCGTGTCGCGGGAGGCCAAGCCCGAGACCACCGTCGTCTCGATCCGGGGTGTTCTCGTGGGAGGCGAACGGCTCGCCGTGGTGGCGGGTCCCTGCGCCGTCGAGAGCGAGGCCCAGGCCGTCGAGATCGGGCGCCGCGTCGCCGAGGCGGGGGCGACGCTCTACCGGGGAGGCGCCTACAAGCCGCGCACGTCGCCGTACTCGTTCCAGGGCCTGGGGGAGAAGGGGCTGCAGATTCTCTCCCTCGTGCGAAGGGAAACCGGGCTGCCCATCATCACCGAGGTGATCGACACGGAAACCGTGGACCTCGTGGCTGAGCACGCGGATTGCCTCCAGGTGGGAGCCCGCAACATGCAGAACTTCTCGCTCTTGAAGAGGCTCGGCCGCGTGGGCAAACCCGTGCTGCTGAAGCGGGGCATGTCGGCCACGATCGAGGAGCTGCTGCTCTCGGCCGAGTACCTGCTGTCCGAGGGCAACTACGACGTCATCCTGTGCGAGCGCGGCGTGCGGACCTTCGCCGATCACACGCGCAACACACTCGACCTCTCGGCCGTGCCCTACGTTCAGCGGATCTCGCACCTGCCGATCCTGGTGGACCCCTCGCACGGGACCGGGAAACGCTCGAAGGTCCTGCCGCTGTCCCGCGCGGCGGTGGCCGTGGGCGCCGACGGCCTCCTGATCGAGGTGCACCACCAGCCCGAGCACGCGCTGTCGGACGGACCGCAGGCGATCCTGCCCGAGATGTTCGAGAAGCTGATGGAGGAGATGCGGCGCCTGGCCCCGGTCGTCGGGCGAACGGTGTGAAGGGCATCCTCGTCCTCGAAGACGGAAGCGTCTACGACGCCGACGCAATCGGCCGCCCGGGGACCTCCTTCGGCGAGCTCGTCTTCAACACGTCGATGAGCGGCTACCAGGAAATCCTGACCGATCCCTCCTATGCGGGACAGATCGTGGTCATGACCGCCGCGCATGTCGGCAACTACGGCGTCCGCGCCGACGAGGCGGAGTCCGACCGCGTCCACGTGGCGGGGTTCATCGCGCGCGACTTCCCGGCCCGCTGGAGCGGCACGGGCGGCGAGCGGAGCCTGGCGGACTACCTGGCGGAGAACGGCGTGACCGGCCTCCACGGCCTCGACACGCGCGCGCTCGTCCGGCGGATTCGGAGCGAGGGCGCGATGCGCGCCGGCATCTCGACGGAGATCGCGGAGCCCGGCGAGCTCCACCGCCGTGTGCTCGCCTCGCCCGGGATGATCGGCAGCGACCTCGCCCTGGCCGTCTCGCCGAAGGCCGCGACGGTGGCCCCGGGCGGTCGCGGCCGGAAGAGGTTTCGCGTCGCGGCCGTGGACTACGGCATGAAGCGCAACATCGTGCGGCTCCTCCAGGCCGGCTCCTGCCGCGTAACGATTTTCCCGGCCGCCTCCTCGGACGTCGAGATCCTGGAGAGCCGGCCCGACGGCATCTTCCTCTCGAACGGTCCGGGCGATCCTGCGGCCCTCGCGGGCCCGATCCGCACGATCGAGAAGCTCGTCCCGACGGGCAAGCCCATCTTCGGGATCTGCCTTGGGCACCAGCTTCTCGGCCTCGCGCTGGGAGCGAAGACCTTCAAGCTGAAGTTCGGACACCGGGGCGCGAACCACCCGGTCCAGGACGTCGACACCGGGCACGTGGCCATCACGTCGCAGAACCACGGGTTCGCCGTGGACGCCGCGACCCTGCCGCCGGAGATCGAGGCGACGCACCGGAACCTGAACGACGGGACGCTCGAGGGCTTTCGCCACCGAACTCTGCCGATCCTGGCGGCGCAGTTCCATCCGGAGGCGGCGCCGGGTCCGCACGACGCCAACGTGCTCTTCAACCGATTCCTCGAAGCGATGGAGCGGGCGCGGCGATGAGGTCCCTGGCGCTCGACGTCGCGATTCGGTACCTCAAGTCGCGGCCCTCCCGGCTCGTCTCGTCCGTCTCGCTGCTCTCCATCGCCGGCATTGCCCTTGGCGTGGCCGCCCTCGTCGTCGCCATGGGGCTCCTCTCCGGGTATCGCACCGAGATCCGCGAGAAGCTGATCGGCGCCAACGCCGAGGTCGTCGTGTTCCCGATGACGCCCGGCGGAGATCGGGACCCGGCGCAAGTCGAGCGCCGCGTCGCCCGGGTGCCCCGCGTGCGCGCGACGGCGCCGGTGATCTACCAGACGGGCGTCGCCGCCTCCGCCGCCACGCCAGACGGCGCGGACGCGGTGCTGAAAGGGATCGATCCGGCGGCCGAGGCCCGTGTCTCGGCCCTCTCGTCGTACCTGCCGGACGCGGCCGGGGCCGTGACCCGCGGCGGCCCCGGAGCCCTGCCCGGCGTGGCGATCGGCGCGGAGCTCGCCCGCAGGCTCGACGTGCGCGAAGGAGACACCATCACGGTCGCCGTCGCCGACAGCGCGGGGGGCGGACTGCGCTTCGCGCCCCGCACCGGGCGCTTCCGCGTCGCCCGCATCTTCCAGACGAACTTCTCCGAGTACGACACCGAGTGGATCTTCGTCGACCGCGAGGAGCTTCGGCGGCTCGCCCGCATGGAGGGACAAGCGAACGTCATCGAGGTGCGCCTCGACGCGATCCGCGACACCGAGGGCGCAGTGCGGGAGATCGGCAAGGCCGCCGGTAACGGTTACTCGGTCTCGGACTGGCGGTCCATGAACGCCGGCCTCTTCTCGGCGCTCGTGATCCAGCAGACGACGCTCTTTCTCGTGATCGGCCTGATCGTGGCGGTCTCGACGTTCAACATCGTGGCGACGCTGGTCATGACGGTCCAGGAGAAGAAGCGCGACATCGGGGTGCTGGCCACCCTCGGGGCGGAGCCGGGCTTCTTCTCGCGCGTGTTCCTCGCGCTCGGAGGACTCCTGGGCGGCGCGGGCGTTCTCGCGGGCGTCGTCTTCGGGTCCCTGATCTGCTGGGCCGCGACGCGCTTCCGGTTGCTCTCCTTCCCCGCGGGAGTGGCCGAGATCTACTTCGTCTCCTACATTCCCTTTCTCGTGCGCCTGCGCGACATCGCGGCCATCGTGGGCTTCGCCGCCCTCACCATCCTCGCGGCGTCCTGGATTCCGGCCCGCCGAGCCGCCTCGATCGACATCGCCGACGCGCTAAGGTACGAGTAGGAGAGGTATCATGGAGCCATGCCATCGCGCGGGATGAAGGTCGTCGGACGTCGCGATACCGGGCGCTTCTCGTGGGAGGACGTCAGCCGGCTCGTCGACACGTCGGAGGCGTTGCGCGGCACGCCGAGTCTCGTCCCGCGCGGCGTGTATCGCTACGCTAGCTTCGAGGAGGCGGACCGTTGGATGACCCGAACGATCGCCCTCACGCACGCGCGCCGCGGCCGGAGGACCTTGCCCGCATCTGCCGCGCGCTGAACGAGCGCGGCGCGCGCTACGTGCTCATCGGCGGCTTCGCGGTCATCGCCCATGGGCTCGTCCGCCCGACGAAAGACATCGACCTCCTGATCGAGGACTCGGACGAGAATGTGCGTCTGGTCAAGGAAGCCTTGGGAGTCCTTGCGGACAACGCCGCTGTTGATGTGCAGGACGACGATGTACGCCGATATGCCGTCGTGCGGATCGCCGACGAGATCATCGTGGATCTTATGGGTCGCGCTTGCGGCCTCGACTACGAGGAGGTCTCACGAGACGTGGAGTCGATCGAGCTCGGTGGAGTGACGATCTCCGTCGCGAGCGCACGAACTCTCATTCGAACCAAGATGACGCCGCGCCCTTCCGACGCGTCGGATCGCGCGTTTCTCGAAAGCCGGCTCGAGGCGGACAAAAAGTAAAACGGCTGCCCGGCGTTACAGCAGCGGAAATAGAGGACGCCCCGTGAAGAGCCCTGTTTTGGCCCTCGTCGCGCTTCCCGCCCTTCTCGCCGCAGCGGCAAGCGATACGGTCACGTCGTCGCTCGACCGGTTCCGGTACCAGCCGGAGAAGATCCGGGTCGGCGAGGTCGCGCACTACGTCAAGTCGAACCTGGACGGCTCGAAGCCGACGCGCGTCTCGATCTACGTCGCGGCCCCGGACAAGCTCGAGGTGGCCAAGGTCGAGAAGGGCGTGGTCGACGCCGCCTGGGTACGGGCCGGATTCAACTGGCACCTCTTCACGGCCGACCGCCTCGACGCCGCCGTGATCAACGCGGACGGGACCGTCGAGGAGCGGGCGAGTCTCGACGTCGACCGGAAGGCGGGCGCCGTCCACATCAAGCTCGGCGACCGTGAGGCCAGCGTCCCGTGGGGACACGTTCCCTTCCACATCTACAACTTCGACTTCACGAGCCTGAACTTCGCGTGGCGGCACCTCGACGACCCGAAAGCGCCCTTCGAGATCGGCGTGATGGACCCGAACTTCCAGGTCGAGGGAGAGCCTTTCGTCTACCGCGGCATCGCGAAGATTGAGTACGTCGGCGAAGAGAAGCTCCACGGGAAGCGCTGCCGGAAATACCGGATCTCGGGCCCGGGCATCGGGGGCACGACGGGTTGGATCTGGGCCCACCGGAAGGGCGACTGGCTCGAGAAGATCGAGATCCCGTTTCCCGACAACCCGGACTGGAACAGCTTCCGGCTCGAGCTCGAGGGGATCGAGACCATGACGCCGGAGGGCTGGAAGAAATTCATTGCCGATTCGCTGGTGAAGGCGAACGCGAAGAGCTAACCGGTCCGACGGGCCACGAACTCCTTCTGCTTCCGGATCGCCTCGGCCCGGATCGCGGCAAACTCGGGGTCCTTGCGAATCGAGTCGAAGAGCGGGTCGTTGTCCATCGCCGGGTGGCAGAGGTAGTTGTCCTCGACGGCCTTGCGGAGAAGCCGCAGAGCTGCGTCGCGATAACCGCTGAAGGCGAGAAGCCCGGAAGAGTAGAACTTGTTCTCGGGGTCGCGATCCGCCATGGATTGCGCTTCCCGGGTCGCGACGGCGCGGTCCCGGTCGGCTGCCGCGCCGGACTTGAGGATCAGGGCAGCGGACTCCGGAAACTCGTCTCGGAAGGCCGCCGCCGCCGCCGCGATCTTGCCTTCCCGCAGGAGGATGTTGCCTTCCCTTGACCTGGCCCAGCCCGAGCCCGCGTCCAGGCGCAGGTAGTCGCGCGCGCGGCCGTATTCGCCGAGCTGCAGGAACACGAAGAGGCATGAGCGGAACCCGGCGTTCCGAGGATCCAGGGTGAGCGCGGCGTCGCATTCCCGGCCGGCTTCCTCGAGAAGCCCCGCATAGCGCAGGACATAGGCCGCTGCAAAGTGTGCCTGCGGGTCCCGGGGCCGGCGCCTCAGGAGGTCCCGCGCCTTCGCGTCGGCCTCCTGGAGCTCGCCGCCTTCGGTGCCGAGCACGATCAGGCCCTGGGCGGCTTCCGTGAAGTTGGGATCGAGTGACAGAGACCTCTCGTACGCCGCTTCCGAGCGCCCAATCAGGTTCGAGTCGCCCGGCGACGTGCCGTAGGAGACGTCGTAGTAGTAGCGAAGAGCCAGGGCCGTCCAGGCTGGAGCAAAATCGGGGTCGAGGCCCACGGAGCGCTCGAGCATGGAGATCCCGCGCTTGTTAGGGTCCTTGTCGCTCGTCAGGGGCTTGCTGCGCAGATACAGGTCGTAGGCCTCCGCGTTCTTCGGTCGCGTAGAGGTTTCCGTGGCTCCGGACGCGCCGCCGAGAAGCGGGAAGAGCCCGTCCCGCAGGCGCCTCGAGATCTGGTCGCGCAGTCCGATCAGGTCGCTCGCCGCGGCGCTCGACGTGTCGCGCCAGAGGAGACGGTTCGACTCCGTGTCGATGACCTCGAGAGTGACCCGAAGCTGGTCGCCCTCCTTCTGGAAGTGGCCCGTCAGAACGTCGGCGACCTTGAGCTCGCGGCCGGCCGTCTGCGGATCCACGTCGCCCTTCGCGTATTTCTGCGTCGCAGCGAACGGCCGGATCGCGAGCGTCGGGATGTAGGAGAGTGTGGTGGCGATTTCGTCGGGAAGGGCGAGGCGCAGATGGTCCATCGACGCGTCGCCGCCGAGGTTTTGGAAGGGGAGAATCGCGAGCGTGGTCTGGCCCCGGGAGGCCGAGGAGCCTCCGAAGCCGCGGTGCGTCGCCCACCATCCGACGGCGGCTGCCGCAAGGAGCGCGGCCGCCGCGACCTTCCAGCGCCCCCGGCGCTCCGGCGGCGTCTCGAGCGGCGGGGCGGCCGCGGTCTTCCCGCTCCGACTCGAGTCCGAGTCGCGCTTCAGCCGCTTCAGGTCCGTCTTCAGCTCCGCGGCGCTCTGGTAGCGAAGGTCGCGGTCCTTCTCGAGGGCCGTGTTGACGATTCGCGAGAGCTCCTCGGGAAGCTCGGGGTTGAGCTTGACGGGCGAGATCGGAGCGCGGTTGAGGATCGCGTCGAAGATGATCGCCGAAGTGCTTCCCGCGAAGGGCTGCCGCCCCGTCGCCATCTCGTAGAGGACTGCGCCGCAGGAGAAGACGTCCGTGCGGGCATCCAGCGGCTCGCCGCGCGCCTGCTCGGGTGACATGTAGGCGACGGTCCCGATGGCCGTTCCGGGGCTCGTCAGGTGTTTTTCTTCCATCGCGGTCGGCATGGCGGTGTCGCCCGGCTTGCCCTGGGCGGGGCCGTCCGCCTGCTTCGCCAGGCCGAAGTCGAGCAGCTTGGCCTGGCCGCGCTTCGTCACGAAGATGTTGGCGGGTTTGATGTCGCGGTGCACGATGCCGCGCGCATGGGCGGTCTCGAGCGCGTCCGCGATCTGCGTCCCGAGATCGAGCAGGGCCTCGAGCTTCAAAGGACCCGGCCCGAGCCGGTCGCGCAGCGTCTCTCCGTCGAGCAGCTCCATCGCGATGAAGGGCCGGCCCTCGTGCTCGTCCACGTCGTGGATCGTGCAGATGTTGGGGTGCTGAAGCGAGGAGGCGGCGCGGGCTTCGCGCTTCAAGCGCTCGAGGGCCTGCGCGTCCTGGGCGAGCTCATCCGGCAGAAACTTCAGCGCGACGTGACGGCCGAGCTTCAGATCCTCGGCCTCGTAGACGACGCCCATGCCGCCGCCGCCCATCTTCGCCAGGATCCGGTAGTGAGTGACCGTCTGACCGATCATGGCTTTCCCCGGCGAGCGAGAAACTCGTTCTGCCTCCGGATCGCCTCGGCGCGGATCGCGGCGAACTCGGGGTCTTTCCGGATTGAGTCGAAGAACGGGTCCTTGTCCATGGCCTGGTGGCAGAGGTAGTTGCCCTCGATGGCCGCTCGGAGCAGGCGCAACGCGCCGTTGCGGTAGCCGGCGAGCGCCAGGTGACCGGCCTCGACCCACTTGCTCTCCGGGTCGCGATCGCCCAGAGCTTTCGCTTCGGCGGCGGCGGCCAGCCGGTCCCGGTCGGCCGGGGTGCCGGACTTCGAGAGCAGCGTCGCAAGATCTGGCTCCTCGTCACGCAGGGCCTCGACCGCGGCCTCCACCTTGCCCTGACGCAGCAGGGCCTCGGATTGCCAGTGCTTCGAGAAGGCCGAGCCCGCGTCCAGGCGCAGGTAGTCGAGGGCGCGGTCGTAGTCCCCGAGCTGCATGAAGGCGATTCCGCAGGAACGGAGGTTCCGGCTCCGGGAATCCGCCGCGCGCGCGGCCTCGCACTCCCGCGCGGATTCGTCGAGGAGTCCCGCGTAACGAAGGACGTAGGCGACAGTGAAGTGGGCGCGAGGGTCTTGCGGCCGACGCCGAAGGAGGTCTCGGGCCTTCGCGTCCGCGCCGGCGAGGTCGCCTCCCTCGGTGGCCATGACGATGAGCCCTTGCGCGGATGAGCTCAGGTTGGGGTCGAGCGCCAGCGCCCGTTCGTGCGCGGCCCCGGCGCGCTCAAAACCATCGCTCAGTGCACCAGAGGACGCGGCGTAGTAGTAGCGCGTGCCGAGAGCGGACCAGGCGGCCGC
>JBKJWL010000242.1:0-5385 GCA_046716885.1 Thermoanaerobaculia bacterium
GCCTCGATCGCGTCCCTGCGCGACCCGTCGAGCAGGTGGAGCTGCGCGAGGCACCAGTAGATGTGGGCGTTGCGCGGATCGGCATTCTGGGCTCGCTTGCACAGCTCGAGGCCGCGGCGCTGCTCGCGGCTGTGTCCCAGGCAGAGCGCGTAGGTTGCCAGGCCCGACGCCGGCACGGTCTCGCCGCGCCCGTTGTACCGGTTGAAATAGGCGGAGAGGAAGGTCAGAGCCCGCGGCCACTGGTCGCGCTTGATCGCATCCCGGCCGCCTTCGAGCAGTTCTTCCTCCGAGTACTCCTCGAGATCCATGGAAGGCCTCCTTCGCCGCAAACGGCGATGCACTATCTTAGAACAATGCCCGGTCCGGAGGAGCGCTCGGGATCTGCGCCGCCGCGGTCGAGGCGGCGGCTGCCGCGGAACCGGCGAAGAGATCGCCACATCCAGGTTCCGAGCGCGGCGGCGAGGACGACGAGGGCCGCCGCCGCAAGCGCGGCCGCGAGCGGGTACCGGACGGCCAGGAACAACAGCAAGGCCGTGAGGCCGTCCTCCGCGAGCGACGCGGCCCAGTTGGTGACCGGCTCGGGGCTCGTGTTGATGACCGCGCGCGTGCTCGATTTGAGTCCGTGGGCCGAGAGGGCCACGCCGCCGCAGACGAGCGCCGCGATGACCCGCCATTCCTCGGCGACCGTGGAAAGAGCGGCCCACGCGAGCAGCGCCGCGGCGGGAGCCCGGATGAACGTGTGCACGAGGTCCCAGGTCGAATCCACCAGGGGGATCTTGTCCGCCAGGAACTCGACGAGGTAGAGCGACGCCGCGACGAGGATGACCCACTGGTTGGTCAACACCTGCAGGCCCGGAGGCAGCGCGAGGGCGCCCGTCCGGCCGAGGAACCCCAGGACCGCGATCGTCGCGTAGAGCCGGAGCCCCGAGGCGGCCGCGGCGCCGAGGAGAAGTCCGACGAGCGGGAGAGAAACGTCGGAAAACATCTGACTGGAAACCCGGTCTCGTTAGGGCAGCGTCTCGTTGAGGACCTTCGCTGCCTGGTCGGCGCGGAACTGCTCGAGCTTCTTCGAGAGCTCCGGCCGTTTGCCCGCGAGGATCGCGACGGCGAAGAGCGCGGCGTTGACGGCGCCGGGCTTGCCGATCGCGAAGGTCGCCACGGGGATGCCGCCGGGCATCTGCACGGTCGACAGCAGCGAGTCGAGGCCCTTCAGCGAGGCGCTCTCCATCGGCACGCCGAGCACGGGCAGCGTCGTGTGGGCCGCGGCGACGCCGGCCAGATGCGCGGCGCCGCCCGCTCCCGCCACGAGGACCTCGAGGCCGCGGGTGGCCGCCGCCCCGACGTACTCGGCGGTCTCCTTCGGCGTCCGGTGCGCGGACAGCACGCGGCTCTCGCTCGAGACGCCGAACCTCTCGAGCGTTTCGGAGACGTGCCGCATCGTCTCCCAGTCGGACTTGGAGCCCATCAGGATTCCCACGAGGGGCTTGTCCATCGTCACTCCCCCTGGCCGAGCGAGTACCCGCGCTCGCCGTCGAAGTCGAACAACCCTTCCGTCTTGACGAACAGCAGACCGGACTCCGCGATGCGCCCGAGCAGCGCGATCACGTCGGCGTTGGAGACGGCGGCGTCCTTTGCGGCGAGGAAACGGCACCGCGTCTGGTCCGCGCGCGCTGTCTCGGGGCTCCCTTCGGGCCAGATCTTCATCCCCCGCGCGGTCATCAGGGTGAGGCGAAACTCCGGCCCCGCGAGCGGCTGCAGGCGGGCGGCGAGCGCATCGGTGTCGGGGTTGTTCCAGCCGACGAACACGTCGACGCCCACGCCCGTCTGGATGGGAATGACGCGGGCCGTCGAGGGCGCCGCCGCCGGGATCTCCTTCGGCGCGCAGGCGTAGCGGACGGTCTTTAGCGTCTGCGGCTCCTGCCCGACGCGCGCGACGACGGCGTCGGCGAACTCCTTCGTGCCGACCTTCTGCCTGCTGACGCTTTTGTCATAGATGTCGTAGGTGTGAACGCCGTCCTCGAGCGTCTTCAGCCACGCGTTGTGGATGCGTTCGGCGGCTTCCGGCTGGTCGATGTGGACCAGCATCATGACGGCGCCGAGGAGCAGGCCGGACGGGTTGGCGAGGTTCTGCCCGGCCCGGCGTGGAGCGGAGCCGTGAATCGCCTCGAACATGGCGTGCCGTCCGCCGATGTTGGCGGAGCCCACGAGCCCGACCGAGCCCGCGATCTGGGCGGCCACGTCCGACAGGATGTCGCCGTAGAGGTTCGGCATGACGATGACGTCGAAGACCTCGGGGGTGTCGGCGAGCTTGGCAGCGCCGATGTCCACGATCCAGTGCTCCCGCTCGCGCTCGGGGTACTGGGCGCCGATCTCGTCGAAGATTTTGTGAAAGAGGCCGTCGGTCATCTTCATGATGTTGTCTTTCGTGAAGCACGTGACCTTCGACCGATTGTTGCGGCCGGCGTACTCGAAGGCGTAGCGGACGATCCTCTCCGAGCCGGGGCGCGTGATGAGCTTCAGACACTGGTAGACGTCCGGCGTGAGGCGGTACTCCATGCCGGCATAGAGGTCTTCCTCGTTCTCACGCACGATCACGACGTCCATGACGGGATGCTTGGTCGCGACGAACGGGTGGTACGAGACGCAGGGCCGCACGTTGGCATAGAGGCCGAGCGTCTTGCGGATCGTGACGTTCAGGCTCTTGAAGCCTCCGCCCTGCGGCGTCGTGATGGGGGCCTTGAGGAACACACGGGTGCGCCGCAGTGACTCCCAGGCGGACGGCGCGATGCCCGAGGTGTTCCCGGCGAGGTAGACCTTCTCGCCGATCTCGATCTCTTCGATGGCGAGCCGTGCGCCGGCGGCCTCGAGGATGCGGAGGGTGGCCGCCATGATCTCGGGGCCGATGCCGTCGCCCCGGGCGACCGTTATGGGAGTTTTCTCCGCCATGCCTCTCTTCGTCTCCGCCTGGCTCATATGCCGGTCGAGCCGGCGAGCCCAAAACCTTATCATCGAGGACCTCTCGCCGAGCGCCTCGGCCGGAGGCACCAGCCCCGCCCCTGCGGATGCGGGACCTTGCGAATCGGGTTTAAGCTTGATCCGGTGAAGAAAGCTCTCTGGGTCTTCCTGGCGGCGGGGATCGCCGTGGCCGGGGCGTGGGGCTACGGAGAGCTCGTGCGGCGCGAGAACGACACGGGCGCGCCCCTGCGCCTGCTCGCCGTCGCCGAGGAGCAGAGCCTGGCGCTGTCCTTCTCGCGCAAGGGGCGTCTGACGACCCGAGTGCCCGAGGAGGGGGAGTTGATCGCCGCCGGCCAGGAAGTGGCGCAGATCGAGGAGCCAGGGCTCGCCGAGGACGCCTCCGACATCGAAAGGCAGATCTCTCAGGTTGAGGCCCGGGACCGAACGCGGCTGCAGGAGATCGAGAAGCTCCGCGCGCAATTCGCGTCGGTCGCCTCCGACGAGCGGCGGATCGGGCGGCTGGTCAAGGAAGGCGTGTCCCCGGCCGCGAGCCTGGAGAGTCTCCAGCACCAGCGCGAGGCTCTCGCGGCCGAGATCCGGGGGCGCGAGTCGGAGAAGGAGCAGCTCGAGGCCGAGAAACAGGCCTTGCGCGTGCGGCTCGAGAAGGTCCACGTGTTCGAGAAGGAAGGAATCCTCCACTCGCCGTCGGCCGGCGCGGTGCTGACGCGGCACCGCCGGATGGGCGAATGGGTCGAGCCCGGGCAGCCCGTCGTCACCCTCCAGATCGAAGCCCCGTACCTGCGCGTGGAAGTTCCGGAGGAGCGGCTTTCTGCCTTCGCGGTCGGCAAGACGGTGACCGTCTGGCCGCAGGCGCGCCCGAGCGCGCGCTTCCACGCCAGGATCGTGTCGATCAAGCCCCGCTCGGAGTTCGCCACGCGCAAGAACTGGGGCCTGCACAGCCGAGACCTCCAGACCTTCTCCGTCCGCCTTCAACCGCTCAACGCGACGGTCGTCTCGGGCCAGACCTTCGTTGTCGAGGCGGGCAGCGAGCCGCCCCGGGCGTGACGCATCCGATCGAGGTCGATAAACTCACGAAACGGTTCGGCGAGTTCGTCGCCAACGACGCGATCTCGTTCACCGTCCCGGCAGGCCAGATCTTCGGCCTCCTCGGCCCCAACGGCGCGGGCAAAACGACGTTGATCCGCATGCTGACGACGCTCTTACGGCCGACCTCCGGGACCGGGCGGATCGAAGGGCACGACATCGTCTCCGCGCGCTCCGCCGTGCGGCGCGCGATCGGGACGGTGTCGCAAGCGCAGACCACCGACGAGAACCTCACGGTCCGCGAAAACCTGTCGATCCAGGGCAAGATGTACGGCCTCTCCGGCGGGGCGCTCGAGGCGCGGATCGAGCTGCGCCTGCGGCAGGTTGGCCTCTGGGATCGCCGCAATCAGGTGGCCCGGCACCTTTCCGGCGGCATGCGCCGCCGTCTCGAGATCGCGCGCGGCGTGCTTCACTTTCCGCGGGTGCTGTTTCTGGATGAGCCGACGACAGGCCTGGATCCGCAGAGCCGCCGCGCGATCTGGGACATGTTCGACGACCTGCGCGAGCACGATCCCGATCTGGCCATCATTCTGACGACGCATGCGATGGAGGAGGCCGATTTCCTCTGCGACCGGCTGGCAATCATGGACCGCGGCAGGATCCTGTGCGAAGACACGCCGCAGGCCTTGAAGCACGGCCTCGAGACGGGCGAGAAGGTCGAGCTCGGGACCGACCGCGAGATCGCGGCTGCCGACCGGGCGGCGCTGGCGGAGGCGGGCGTCGCCCGCGTGCAGTACGTTTCGCCGTCCCTGATCCACTTCTACGCGCGCCCCGGCGACGGCGCGGGGCGCAAGGCGGCGCGGCTTCTCGAGGACCGCGGGTACCACATCGTGCAACTCCGGATCGCCCTCGTGACGCTGGAAGATGTCTTCTTCACCTACACCGGAAGGGCGTTGCGCGAAGCATGAGCGACGTGATGGACAACGCGGCGAAGGCGCGGCCGCCGGCGCGCGGATTGCGGCTGGCGCTCCTCGGCATCGCCGCGATCGGCCAGCGCGCCTTCCTGACTCTCTGGCGGCAGCCCGTGCTGCTCGTCTCGACGATGGCCTTTCCAGTGATCTACCTGGTGATCCTCGGCAACGCCATGAACCGTCCCCTTCAGAACCTTCCGCTGGCCGTCGTCGACGAGGCCGGCAACGCGTACTCGGCCGAATGCCGCCGGGGCGTGCTTGCTCTGGAGACCGGCCGCGGCCTCGTCACGGCGACCTTCGTCGCGGATCGGGCGGCGGCGCTCGACGGGCTGCGGCTCGACCGATATCGCGGCGTCTGGGTGCTCCCGTTCGGCCTCTCGCCGAGCGGACCGGCCCCCTCGTTCATCGGCGACAA
>JBKJWL010000243.1:0-3583 GCA_046716885.1 Thermoanaerobaculia bacterium
CCCGGGAAGTTCGTCCACTCGTCCATGCAGTCGTAGACGACGCGCCAGCGCAAGCGCTCGCGCAGCCGCTCCGCGAGCGGCGCCCAGAAGGGGATCTGCACGAAGGCCACCGCGTCGCCGATCGCGAGGTCGGCCGCGAGGGCTTCCAGGGACTCGACGAGAACGTCGAGATCGGCAGCCTCGAGGCGGCCGCTGTAGATGTTCGGCGCCTTGCGCGCGCGGAGGCGAAGCTCCGCCACACCCTCGGCTTTCCGCGTCAGGTCCCAGGCCGGGCCGCCGGGAGCGAGGAACTGCGTCGTCGAGAGGTAGAAGGTCCGGTGGCCGTGCCGGCCGAACTGGGTCGCGAGCTGCTGCGGGCGCTGGAACCGGAAGTCCCAGTCGATGATCGAGAAGACGATCGCGTCGTAGCGGCCGGCCGGCGCCATGGGGAGGGCGTCGGTCGACCGCGGAGAACCGGAGCCCTGGACATCGACCCGGACCAGCCGGTCCGGCTGGTCGACGGGCGCTGCATGGCGGCGCAGCCACCGGGCGAGGGGGCGGGGGACGAGCCGGGAGCCCGCAGCGAAGAGCGGCGTCCCCGGGGCCGTCGCACGCCCGGCGGCGCCCCGGAGGACCTGGAGTCGCCGCCGCATGCGGCCCAAGCGGGATCCCTCCCACCGGTCGAGCTCGGTGATCGCCGTTTCCAGGTGCTGGCGGCGCGCCTCCGACTGCTCTTCCGAACGCGCCAGCTCGGAGAGGAGCTCTTCGATTCGGCCCGATAGCTGGCGCTCGCGCTCGGCCAGGTGACGCTCGCGCTCCGCCAGTTGCCGCGCCCGCAAGGCCACTTCGCCGCGAAGAAACTCGATGCCCTCAGCCTGGTCGCGCACCTTCGCGTCGAGACGCCGGATCTCCCGGACCCGGGCGGCGATCGCCTCGCTGCCCCCGGCGGGCGCCTCGGACGAGTCGGCGCGCGGAGCGGGCCGTGGAGTCGCCTCGAGTCGAGTGCTTAGCTCCGCGTACCGGATCTGCCAGGTGTTTTGGCGCGCGATCTCGCGACGTCGCGCGGCGAGGCCGCCCTCGGGGCTCTCGCGGACCGCCGTCTCGAGCGCTGCGACGAGCTCCTCCGGGGTGTCGTAGAGCGCCACGACGTCCGAGAACGGCTCGAGCTCGGGCAAGCGCCGCGCGACCACCGGCTTCCCGGTCGCCAGGTATTCATAGAGCTTGACGGGATTGGTCGCCTCGGTCAGCGGCGTGCGCCGAAAGGGGATCGTGCAGACGTCGAAGCCCGCGACGTACTCCGTGAGGCGGGCGTAGGGCACCTCTCCGAGGAAGTGGACGTTGGGACGCCCCTCGAGGGCTCCGAGGGAGGCTCCGCGCGTGTCGCCCACGAACGCGAAGGACCAATCGGGATGGCGACCGGCAGCGTGCGCGACGGCCTCGTCGTCGAACCAGGCCGCGATCGCGCCGTAGTAGCCGACGACGGGGCGCGCGAGCTTCGCCAGCGGGCTCGCGTTTCGCGGCGGAAGCGAGCCGAAGTGATCCGCGTCGGCGGCGTTGGGCAGCCGCAGGACGTCCGGGCGGCGCCGGCGGACCCGTTCGAGAAGGGCCCGCGACGTCACCAGCACGAGGTCGCTCTCCACGAGGAGCCGCTCCTCGTCGCGCGCCGTCTGCGGCCCGTGCGTGCCGAATCCCGTGTGCTCGTCGAGGCAGTCGTAGACGAGTCTCCAGCCGTAGCGCTCCCTCAGCCGCCGCGCCAGCGGCTCCCAGGAGGGGTACTGAACCAGGAGCACCACGTCCGAGAGTCCCTGCGTCGAAACGAGCGTCCCGATCGCCTGCTCCGCCTGGGCGAGCGTCTCCGCGTCCAGGGCGCCGGCGTACAGGTTGAAGTCGTGCTCCCCCGGCAGCGCGACCTCGTAGACGAGCTCGGCCAGCGGCCGGACCTCCGGCTCGCGGTCGAGACCGAGGAACCCGGTCTTCAGGTAGAAGACCCGGTGCCCGTCCGCGGCGAACCGCGACAGCAGCTGCTGCGGCCGCTGAAACCGGAAGCCCCACTCGATGATGGGCAGGCAGAGGATGTCTGGGGTCAACCGTGCATTCCTGTATTCCGCACGGCCGCAGTATAGAGAGGCTCAACCGTTTCTCGCAGCCCCCAAGCGGCCCGGGAGTACAGGAATACGCGATTGGCCCCAAGAAAACACCGGCGGGCCGCGAGGCCCGCCGGCAATCCGAACGGATCAGGAAGTTCTTAGAAGGACACCCGGGCGCCGAGGCGCAGAATGCGTGGGGACTGGATCTCTCGGATCTGGTTGTAGGTCGCCTGATCCACCCGCGCGTTGCGCTGAAGCACCGTGCCCTTGTTCAGCACGTTGAAGACGTCGGCCGAGAGCGTGACCTGGAGCGGCTTGACGTCGATGACCTTCTCGAGGCGCACGTCGAAGTTGTAGACGTCCTCGTAGCGGTGGTCGCCGAGCTTGCCGATGATGTTGTCGCGGGTCGCGAGGCCGTCGCCCGGATCCCGCCGGACGAACTGGATGTAGGGATACCCCTCGCGCCCGAAGAAGTTGCCCGCGACCGCGAAACCGAGCGGGAGCTGATAGAGGCCGCCCACGTTGAACTGCCAGCGCGAGTTGATGAACACCTCGGTCCGCGCACCGCTGCCAGCGCCCGCCGCGAGGGCCGCGATGTCGTCGCCCGCGCAGGTCGAGCCCGTCGGGATCGGAACCGCCGTGCCGGGCCATACGAAGGCGTTGCCGCCGCGGTCGCTGGTCGGGTCATAGCAGGAGCCCAGACCGCCCTGCTGCTTCCAATCCTGGTACGTGAAGCTGCCGCGCACCATCCACCTGTTGGTCAGCCGCTTCTGGAAGGTCAGATCGAAGCCGTTGTAGGTCGTCTTCCAATCGGGCCGGTTGGAGATCGTGACGCCGGCCGGAATCTCGACGCCAGGGCGCAGCTGGTAGTACGGCTGGCTGAACGTAGAGCCGTCGAACAGCGTCCCTTCGAGAGTTCCGCCCACCTCGTAGTCGGCGCGGGTCAGGCCCGTGCGGTGCGGCCAGAGCGCGTTGTCGTACTTCCGGTGTGTGTAGCCGACGCCGACGACGAAGTCGGGAAGGATCTCCCGCTCGAGGCCGGCGACGATCTCGTCGGTCTTCCCGGCCTTCAGGTTCGGATCGATGATGTTGGGCGAGATGGCCGACCCCGGATTGTCCGGGTCGAACCCGTAGAAACCGAAGCGGGTCGAAAAGTCGAGCTCGTCGCGCGTGATGACGTGGTCCGCGTTGGCGTCGTTCCAGCCGTAGTACACGCCGGACAGAGCCGCCGGGTTGACGAAGGAGATCGTGCTGCTGCCGAGCTGATCGGCATACTGCGAGTAGCTCGCCTTCACCAGGGTCCGCTTGTCCGCCCCGAGGGCGTAGGTGGCGCCGATGCGCGGAACAAAGTTCTTCCACTCGAAGGGCTTCGCGCCGTCGACGGACGTGAGGCCGGGGAGGATATCCGGAGCGACCGGGTTGGCGGGGACCGTCGCCCCCAGGTTGTTGCCGCTCTGCACGTCGTAGCGGACGCCGGCGTTGACCGTGAGATCTCCCGCTGTGAACGTGTCGGAGAG
>JBKJWL010000244.1:0-26810 GCA_046716885.1 Thermoanaerobaculia bacterium
CCGGAAACTCGGCGCCGCTGTGGTACAGCGCGCCGTGCGGCTTGACGTGCGTCAGGGTCCCGCCGCGCGAGCGCACAAACCCGTCGAGCGCGGCGACCTGGTAGAGCACGAGGTTCTCGACGGCGTCCGCGGACATCTCCACGGCCCTGCGGCCGAAGTGCTCGCGGTCCGCATAGCCCGGATGCGCGCCGACACGTACGCCGCGCGACAGCGCGAGCGAGACGGTGCTGTCCATGGCCGACGGATCGCCGGCGTGAAGTCCGCAAGCGACGTTGGCGGAGGTGACGAAGGGCAGCAGCGCCGCGTCATCCATCCCCTCGCCCACGTCGGCGTTCAGGTCGATGCTCAAGGCGGCTAATGGTACTCCCGCCGGGCGGAGAGGGCCTCCGCCAGAGACACCGCGGCAAAACGGAGACGCGCTCCCAGGCTCGCTTGCCCCAGGACCGGGAGATCGGCGGCGATGACCGTCGCGAGCTTGGGATAGCCCCCGGTGACGGGCCCGTCCGGACCGAGCACGATCGGCAGGCCGCTCCCGGGGACCTGGATCGATCCGGCCACCGCTCCCTCGGGCGGGATCTGCGGCTCCCGGGCATGCTCCAGCCGGGGCCCCTCCAACCGCAGACCCCGCCGGTCGCTGACCGGCGAGATCCGCCAGGAGGTCGCGAGGAAGCGCTCCAGCACGCCGGCTCCGAAATGGTCCTCTTGCGGTCCGGCAACGACCCGCAGGAGCGCCTCCTCGAAGCGCGGGGTGCGGGTCGTCCGGGCCGCGCTCGAACGGACCGCGGCCTCGCTGCCGACGGCGATCTCCTCTCCCGCTTCCATCCGTCTCGTCAAACGCCGGGCCTCCAGGCCTCCGCGCACGGCGAGATAGCACCGCATGCCGCCTCGAGCTCGCCCGAGGCGCAGCCGATCGCCTGCGGCCAGAGCGATCGCCTCGCCGCCGGGCACGCTCCGGCCGTTACGCTCGGCGTCGATGTCGGAGCCCGCCAGCGCGACCACGCACGGTGACAGGGCCTCGAGATCCGGCCCCAGGACCGTGACTTCGAGGGCCGGCGCTCCCGGCGCGTTGCCCACGAGCGCGTTGGCGACGGCGAGGGACGCGAGGTCCATTGCTCCCCCGGCCGGAACCCCCGAGGCGCCCAGGCCGTAGCGCGGCGCGCCCTGCACCGACGTGAAGAGGCCGGGCGAGGAGAGCCTCAGGACCGGAGATCGGGGGGCGGCGCGCTCCGGCGGTATCACGGGTTTCTCGAGCGCGCGGACCTGCTCGAACCGCACGCGGTCCCCCGGCGCGAGCAGCGCCGGCGGCTGCGCGCTTTCGTCAAAGAGATGCGCGGAGGTGCGGCCGATCAACCGCCAGCCCCCGGGCGTCGCCGAAGGATAGACGCCGGTGTAGGGGCCTCCGATCGCGATCGAGCCCGGGACGACGCGCGGCCGCGGCTCGGGCAGGCGCGGCGCGGCAAGCTCGGGGGGCAGCCCTGTCAGGTACGGGAAGCCCGGGGAGAACCCGATGAACGCGACCCGGTACTCGGCCGACGCGTGCCGCCGTGCGAGCTCCTCGGGCGCGAGACCAGCGGCCCGCGAGAGCTCCCGAAGGTCTTCGCCGTCGTAGACCGCCGGAAAGCGGAAGAGCCGGGCTGCGCCGCCGCCCTCCCCGGGAGCTCGCCGCGCGATCTCCTCCGCCAGCCGCCCGCGCGAGAGCCGCGCCGGATCGAAGAGAACGAGGACCGTCCGCGCCCCGGGGATCGCGTCGAGAAGACCGCCGCCCGGCAGGGCCGGGAGGCTCCGGGACAGCGACACGGCCGCCCGATTGGCCTCCTCCTCCGACTGCTCGGGGTACTCGACGAGCAGCGCTCCGTCCCGTACGTCGCGAAGCGACGTGAACCGTGAACCGTGAGCCGTGAGCCGAGGCATCGTCGTACGTCCGGCTAGCGGCTCACCGCTTCCGGCTTACGGCTCCACAGGAAATACACGGGCACCCCGGTCAGAAGCACCACGTACCCCGGCCACGTGGCGCGCGGGTTGCCGGCCAGGAGCAGCAGCAGAAGCGCCGCGCCGGCGGCCGCGTAGAGGATCTGCAGGACGGGATAGGCGGGAGCGCGGAATGGGCGGGCCCACTCGGGCCGCCGCCGCCGCAGCACGATCACCGCCAACACGAGGAGAACGAAGAGCAGGATGTCGGCCGAGATGACGTACTTGAGGAGCTGGCTGTAGCTGCCGCTCAACACGAGAAGCCCCGCCCAGACGGCCTGCAGCCAGAGTGCGTTGGAGGGCACGCCCGCGCCGTTCAACTTCTCGAGGCCGCGAAAGAAGAGTCCGTCGCGAGCCATCGCGAAGGACACGCGGGCGCCCGAAAGGACGAGCCCGTTGACGCACCCGAAGGTGGAAACCATGATCGCGGCGGCCATCACGCCCGCGGCCCCCGGGCCGAAGAGCGCGCTCGCCGCCGCCGTGCCGACGCGGTCCTCGGGGGCGCGCTGGATTCCCTCGAGCGAGAGGCAGTTCAGGTAGGCGACGTTGGTCACGACGTAGAGCGTCGTCACGATCAGGCACCCGACCAGGAGCGCCTGCGGGAGCGTGCGCCCGGGCTCTTCGACTTCCTCGGCCGCGAACGTCACGTTGTTCCACGCCGATTGCGAGAACAGGGGCCCCACCAGCGCGGCCGCCAGGGCGAGGAGAAACGGCAGACCCGAAAGCGGCGATTGGGCGAGCTCGTGCGCCCGGAAGAGCTCCCCGGCCCGCAGAGCCGAGCCCTGGCCCCCGAGCAGAAGGCCCGCCGCCGCGAGCGCCAGGAGCGCGGCGAACTTCGCGGCCGTGAACACGTTTTGCGTGCGAGTCCCGGCCTTCAACCCCGTCGCATTGGAGGCCGTCAGGAGCGCGATCACCCCGAGGGCGAGCAGCTGAACGGCCGAGACCGACCACCCGGCGGCCGAAAAGAGCGGCGTTCCGGAGATCGCGGGCACGAGCACTCCCGCGAACTTCGCGAACGCCACCGCGACGGCGGCGATGGTGCCGGTCTGGATGACGAGGAACATCGCCCACCCGAAGAGAAACCCGGCGAGCGGCCCGTAGGCCTCGCGGAAGAAGACGTACTGCCCGCCGGCCTTCGGCAGCATCGCGGCGAGCTCCGCGCACGAGAGGGCGGCGATCATCGTCATGAGCCCCGCGATGACCCACGCGGCCAGCAGCCACCCGGCGGAGCCCAGCAGCCGCGCGCTTTCGGCCGAGACGATGAAGATGCCCGAGCCGATCATCGACCCCACGACGAGGGCCGTGGCGTCGAGGCGTCCAATACCGCGCCGGAGACGCATCGGCGTCAAGACTTGAGTTCCGCGCCGATCGCGGCGCCGGAGCGCCATGTCAACGCCTGCGCCGGCGGCGGCGGCGGCGCCCGAGCAGCAGGCGTCCGAGGCCGAACGCCAGAACGCCGGCCGCCACGCCCGCCAGGATCAGCGGCGCGGCCGAGGAGGGAGGCGGAGGCGCCGGGATGCGCGCCCGGTCCGCCGGCGTCGCCGCCCGCCGGCGCTCGAGCTCCAGACGGAGACACTCCTCACCGCGGCGCATCGCCCAGCGGTGATTGGCTGCGAACGCCGGGAAGAGAAACGGCGAGAGGGCCCGCAGCAGGGGCTTCTCGGCCCGCACGCGCCAGTCGTAGGTCACCAGCGTCCACGCTCCTGCCGGCTCTAACGTCCAGACGCCGGTACCGGCGAGATCCCCGCTGGCCTCGATCGAGAACCCGAAGGGATAGCGGGACTCGGTCACCTGGAGATGCCAGTCGAGCGTGTACGGCAGCCAGCCCTGCGTGCGGAGCCGGACGCGGCGGCCGATGCCGGCTTCGTCGCCCGCCTCGATCTCTACGGCGTCGAGGTAGACCGACGGCCACCACCGGGGGAACTCCTCCGTGCGGTCCAGGATGTCGGCGATTTCGCGCGCGGTTCCGAAGATCCGCCAGTGCGTCAAGAGGCGGCCCTCGGGCGCGGCCATGGGTTCAGCCGTCGCGCCGGGGCGGCTCCACCGCGCGCAACTCGCCGCGCAGGAGCCCCATGCGGATGACGTCCATGTAGCGGCCCTGCCGGAAGGCTTCCTCACGCAGGACGCCTTCCCTGCGGAAGCCCACCCGCTCGTAGGTCTTCTCGGC
The DNA here is from genome assembly GCA_046716885.1 of Thermoanaerobaculia bacterium. Taxonomy (GTDB): domain Bacteria; phylum Acidobacteriota; class Thermoanaerobaculia; order UBA5066; family Gp7-AA6; genus DAHUXD01. The sequence goes on from JBKJWL010000244.1 coordinate 4,136, forward strand.
GCCGGGATTGGTGTCATAAACGTCGAGCCGTATCTTGTGAAGGTTCATCTCGTCGAAGGCGTAGCAGCAGAGGACCCGCACCGCCTCCTCGCCGAGCCCCTGCCCGCGGCAGTCCTTCTCGCCGATGACGATGCCGAGCGCAGCGGTCGAATTGTCGCGGTCGATCGCCATCAGGCTGCAGTTACCGATGTGGCGATCGCCCTGCTCCAGGCAGATGGCCAAGGTCAGGTCCGAGGGGTCCTGCCCGCGCGTCGTGCGCTCAACCCAGTCGGCCTCGCGCGCAAGCGACATCGGATAGCGCTGGGCGAGGGTCGCCGTCAGCACCTCGTCGTTCATCCAGTCGTGGCAGCGCTGGAGATCGTCCCGCTCGACCGCTCGCAGATAGAGACGCTCGCCTCGGATCACGCGCAACTCCTTCAGCCGCAAAGATATCGGATTAGCGGTCGGTTTTCGACCGGCCGGTTTCCGCCGGGCCTGCCGCCCGGCTTCAGCCAGCAACCGGGCGAGGGCGGAACTTCGCGCGGCCTGCTGCGTAACTCCCCTCGAAGGCCAAGGGTTCCCATGAGCGCGGCGCCCCGGCGTTTTCTGTTCAGGGAGGATGGCATGTCCAAGCTCTTCAAGACATTGCTGCTTCTCGTCTTCCTCGCAGCGGCGGCCGTGGGAGTCTACGCCCTGGCAAGAGGCGGCCAGGACGACGGCGAGTTGAAGCTGGTCACCGTCGAGAAGGGCTCGATCACGGAGAAGGCCCTCGCGGTCGGTCAGATCCAGCCTCGCCAGAAGTTCTCGATCAAGTCCAAGATCTCGGGCCTGGTGAAGCGCTGCATGGTCAACGTGGGCGACAAGGTCCGCCCCGGCGACGCGCTCTTCGAGATCGCGCCGGACCCCACCCCGCAGGAGCTGACCGAGGTCGACCGGCGCCTCGACTCGGCGCGAGCCTCCTTCGAGCGCGCGCGGGCCGAGTTCGAAAGGTCGCAGGAGCTCGCGGGAAGCGGCGTCCTTCCCAAGTCCGACTTCGACACCAAGCGCGAGGCCTTCGAGCTCGCTCGGATCGCCCTTGCCAAGGCGGAGCAGGAGCGGGACCTGACCCGCAAGGGCCGCATCCAGTCCGAAACCGTCACCATGGAGTCGATCATCCGATCCCCGGCCGCCGGCACGGTCCTGACCCGCGCGGTCAACCCCGGCGAGCCGGTCGTTCCCTTGACGTCGTACCAGCCGGGCACGGAGCTGGCGGCGATCGCCGACATGAGCGATCTGATCTTCAAGGGCACCGTCGACGAAATCGACGTCGGGAAGCTGCGCGTCGGGCTGCCGGCGCGGATCAAGGTCGGGGCCCTGCCGGCGGACGTCGTGACCGGGAAAGTCGCGCGGATTGCGCCGCAGGCGCAGCAGAAGGACGGCGCCACGCTCTTCGACGTGGAGATCGAGCTCGAGCCGACCTCGAACATCACGCTGCGCGCCGGATACTCCGCCAACGCGGACCTCATCATCCGCGAGAAAAAGGGCGTGCCGACGATTCCCGAGCGCGTGCTGATCTTCGAGGACGGCGGCAAGAAGACCTACGTGGAGCTTCCCGGCAAGAAGCCGAAGGACCCTCCCAAGAAGGTCGCCGTCACACTCGGGATCTCGGACGGCCTGAACGCCGAGGTGGTCGCGGGATTGCAGCTCGGTGCCAAAGTCGTCGAGCGGCCGCCCAAGAAGCTGACCTCCGCAGTCGACTGACCCGACCGGCCCATGCTTTCCCTCCGAGATGCCGTCCGGCAGATGTGGCGCGACATCCGGAGCCAGAAGCTCCGAACGTTCCTGACGATCTTCGGCATCGTCTGGGGCACCGTATCGGTCACGCTGCTCCTCGCCTTCGGCAAGGGCCTCCAGCGCCAGATGGTCCTGAACACCGCTGGCCTCGGCGATCGGATCTGTATCGCGTGGCCGGGCCTGACGTCCGTGCCCTTCGAAGGCCTCGGCAAGGGCCGGAAGATCCGCCTCAACGAGGAGGACGTCGAGGCGATCCGCCGGGAGGCCAGGGGCCTCAACGCGATCTCGAGCGAGTACTCGCAGACCCTGAAGCTCAACTACGAGAAGAAGACCATCGCGGTGGACGTCTCGGGCGTCTCGCCGGAGTTCGGCGACATGCGCAATACGATCCCCACGCCGGGCGGGCGTTTCATCAATCCCACGGACATGGCCGAGCAGCGCCGCGTCGTCTTCATCGGCAACAAGTTCGCCGACGACGTCTTCGGGAAGGACAACCCGGCCGTCGGCAAGACGGTCATGCTCGGCGGCTCGCCCTTCCTCGTGATCGGCGTGCTGCAGGAAAAGATCCAGAACTCGAGCTACAGCGGCCGCGACAGCCAGAAGGCCTTCATCCCGAGCTCCACGTTTCGCGCGATCACGGGCGAGAAGTGGATCGAAAACCTGATCTACCAGCCTGCGGTCGCTAAGGAGAGCAAGGTCGTGACCGATGGCGTGCGGGGAATCATCGCGCAGCGCCAGCGCTTCGATCCCGACGACAAGGAAGCCTTCTCGGTCTGGGATACGACCGAGCAGTTCGCCTTCTTCGACGTCTTCTTCCTGTCGTTCCGTCTCTTCCTCGGCATCATCGGCTGCTTCACGCTCATCGTGGGCGGCATCGGCGTCTCCAACATCATGAACGTCGTCGTCGAGGAGCGCACGAAGGAGATCGGCATCAAGATGGCCCTCGGCGCCAGGACGCCCTGGATCCTGCGCCAGTTCCTGATGGAGACGCTGCTCCTGACCGGAATGGGCGGCGCCATCGGGTTCGCGATCTCGCTGTCGGTCTGCGCGATCTTCCCGAAGTTCGGCGTCACCGAGTACGTAGGAGATCCCGACGTCTCTCTGTCGGTCGCGCTGCTGACGGCGGCGATCCTGGGCTTGACGGGTCTCGTGGCCGGCTACTTCCCGGCGCGCGATGCCTCACGACTCGACCCCGTCGTGGCGATGAAGCTGTGAAGCAAGACATCTCGCTCATCCTGCAACTCTTCTTGCGCTCGGCGCGACTGCAGAAGAAGCGCGCGACGCTCACGATCGCCGCGCTCGCGTGGGGCACCGTGACGATCCTGCTGCTCCTGGCCTTCGGCGAGGGGTTGAAACGCCAGATGATCTCCAACGACACCGCGATGGGCTCGAACCTCGCGATTCTCTGGCCCGGCGACACCTCGAAGCCCTACAAAGGGCTCCCGGAGGGCCGCCCTATCCGGCCCCGCCTGGAAGACGTGGACTACGCGCGCGAGCGGATGCCCGAGCTCGACGCCATCTGGGGAGAGCTGACGTCCTGGCGCACCGCGATCGCCTACGGGAGAAAGACCGTGAATGGGCGCGTGATCGGCACCCTGTGGGTCTACGGCGACGCGCGCAAGCACTACCCCGTCGCGGGCGGCCGCTTCCTGAATCCCCAGGACGAGGAGCTGAAACGCCGGGTCGCGTTCCTCGGTAACGAAATGGCAAAGGACGTCTTTGGCAAGGAGGATTCCCTGGGGAAAACCCTCCTGATCAACAACTCGCCGTTCACGGTCGTCGGCGTGATGCAGAGAAAAAACCAGTCCTCGACCTACGGCGGCCCCGACGCGGACCATGCGGTCATTCCGCAGTCGACCTTCAAGGCGGTCCTCGGCAAGGACCGGATCAACGTCCTCGTGTTCCGCGTCAAGAAGCCCGACGACATGGACGCCGCCCTCGTGCACCTGAACCAGGTCCTCGGCCCGCGCCTGGGCTTCGATCCCGAGGACACGCGGGTCTGGGGTCTCTGGAACACCGTCGACGGCCAGAAGATCCAGCGGAAGGTACTCCTCGGCCTCGAGATCTTCTTCGGCATCATCGGCGCGCTGACCCTGATCGTCGGAGGGGTCGGGGTCGCCAACATCATGTACGCCGTCGTCAAGGAGCGCACCAAGGAGATCGGCGTCAAGATGGCCATGGGAGCCCGGCGCTCCTGGATCACCGGCCCGTTCATCCTGGAGGGGATGGTCTATACGCTGCTCGGCGGCCTCTTCGGCGGCATCATCGCGATTCTCATCGTCACGGGCCTCTCCTTCGTGCCGATCGAAGGCAACGAAGTCCTCGAGTTTCTCGGCCGTCCCACCCTCTCGTGGCCCATCGGCCTGGCGACGATCGCGATCCTGGGCACCTGCGGACTTCTCGCCGGCTACTTCCCCGCCCGCCGGGCTGCGTCGATCGACCCGGCCTCGACGCTGCGATACGAATGATGGAGGCTCCCGTGACCAACGCGATCATCGACATGTCCGGCATCCGCAAGGTCTACGACACCGGCAAAGTGAAGGTCGAGGCGCTGACGGGCATCGACTTCGAGGTCGCCGCCGGGGACTTCGTCGCGGTCGTCGGGCCGTCGGGCTCGGGCAAGTCCACGCTCATGAACCTCATCGGCTGCCTCGACACGCCGACGGAGGGAAGCTACCGCCTTGGCGGCGAGGACGTGTCGAAGTTCACCCGCGACGAGCTCGCCGACGTGCGCAACCGCCGCGTCGGGTTCGTGTTCCAGGGCTTCAACCTGCTGCCCCAGATCAGCGCCTTCGAGAACGTCGAGATGCCGCTCCTCTTCGGCGGCGTGGCCCCGAAGAAGCGGCGCGAGCGGGTCGAAGAGCTCATGGCGCGCGTTGGCCTCTCCGACCGCTTGGACCACAAGCCCACGGAGCTCTCGGGCGGCCAGATGCAGCGCGTCGCGATCGCGCGGGCGCTCGCCATGAAGCCCGACGTCGTGCTGGCCGACGAGCCCACCGGCAACCTCGACACTACCGCCGGCGGCGACATCATGGGCCTCTTCACCGAGCTCTGGCAGCAGGGCTCGACGATGGTGGTGATCACCCATGACATGACGCTCGCCCGCCGCGCGAACCGGATCGTCGAGATCCGCGACGGACGGATCGTGCGCGACGGCGAAGTAGCGGCTTAGCCGGGGGTCAGGTCTTCATTCTTCGGACTTTGGAGCCCGCCGAGCCCGCCAAGCTTCCGCCCGAAATACAGGAATACACGATTTACCCTACGGCTTTATCGTGATCACCGCGCCCGCGGTGTAGGCGTTGAACTCCGGCGCGTACATGGACTGGACCGTCGCCGGGCTGACCCGGAAGGTCCCGGCCATGTTCGCGCGCACGCGGTACTTGAAGAGGTACTCGCCGGCCGGCAGCCACTCGAAGAAGAAGTTGGAGCCGGAGTCGCGCGTCTCCTCGTACCACGCGATCCCGAGGTCCCACTTGTAGCGCGACAGCACGCTTTCGGGCTCCGTGCCCGCCGCCCGCGGATCGCGCAGATGCACGTATTCGGCGGCGTGCTTGGCCCGCAGTGAGATCTGCACCTCGATCTGGTCCCCCGACGCCACCACGGTCCCCTCCGCGAGCGGCTTCAGCGCGAAACCGGAGGCGGTCGCCTCGCGCCGGAAGTACTTGCGGGAGACCGAGAAGAAGTCGCCGCGGTCCTCCGCGGGCAGCTTTTCGGTCGAGAAGTGCCACGTGGCCGACGCGAACGCCAACCCTTTGCCGTTCTTCTCGACGGCGATCGTGGAGTTCGTCCGGGGATCCATCTTCTCCCCGGGAATCACGATCTGGTTGCGCTTGCCCGTGTAGCGGTCGGGCTCGAAGACGAACGTCGTCTTCTGCCCTCCGGTCTCGACCGTCACGTCCTCGCGGACCGACAGGGCGCCCTCCTTCTTGAGGTACCAGATCAGCGAATAGATCACCTCGGCCGTTGCCCGAGTGGACTTCCACTGGTTGAGCTTCTTGTTCAGAAAGAGCCACTGGACCAGGCCGTGCCGCCGCGCGTCCGACGGGTCGAGCTCCATCAGGGTCCGCAAGGCGAATGCCTGCGTCTCGATCGTGTCGTTGTACCAGAGCCACGCGCGGTCCTCGGGCGCCCAGTACGTGCCGAGATCCGGGTCGGTCTTCGAAGAGTCCATGACGCTCGCCCACACGAGGCCGGCGTCCGGCGCGCGGCCCATGCGCTTCAACGTCAGCGCGAGATACCCCTTCAGGTACGGCGAGTGCTCCTTCCAGTGCTTGAAGGAGAACCTCAGGATGGCCGTGCGCTCCTCGGGCTTCAGCGCGTCGCCCATCCACGACGGATCGGGGTAGCACGAGGCCACGTAGTTCAGGAAGGTCAGCCACTCGTAGTCGCACTTGTCCTCGGCCATCCGGCGGGCGTAGTCGTCGCGGTAGTGCTTGGCGACGTACTGCCAACCGCGCTGCACCATGTCCTTCGGAACGTCCACGCCGAACTCGGCCGCCTTGGCAAGGCCGTACAGGATGTAGAGCGTCATGTAGGGAGACGGGGGGCCTCCCGGCCACCAGGGAAACGCGCCGATCGAGGTCTGTGCCTTGCGGAGCTTTCCGAGGGCCGCCTCGCGCTCCGCCTTCGCGACGCGAGGATCGAGAACGTTCGTCAGGCCCGAGCCCGAGTCCCGGCCTCCGCGGGCGAGCTCGAGCCAGGGCGTCTCCTCGAGCGCCATCTTCCGGTTAGGATCCGCCGCATCCCAGGTCTCGAGCTTCGTGTCGCGCTTCGAGAATTCCTCGGCCATTCTCGCAACGGCCGGGTACTTCGCGTAGAGGGACGACACGATCCCGGTAGACACGAAGCGGTTGAGCGTCTGCTCGGTGCACTCGTACGGGTAGTTCACGAGATAGGGCAACGCGTTCAAGATGGAGTAGAAAAGCTGCGCATCGACCGTGACGACCAGTTGCTCGTCGATGCGGCTCGGATCGTCGCCCTTTGCCATGTCGGCGAAGGTCATGGTCCGGCGCTCGCCTCCGTTGACGGCAACGAAGCGGGATTGCGCGAGCTGCACCCGGCCCGGCAGGACCGGCACCGGCCGCAGCTCGCCGTCCGAAAGATCGCCCGACACGGCCGTGACCTTGATCGCGTAGGACCCCACGCGGCTGGGCGCCGCGAGGGAGAATGTGAGGTCCGTGCCGCCGGAGGCCGCGACCGTGAAGGAGCGTGCCGCAGTCTCGGGCGTCAGGCCGAACCGCGCCAGCGCGCTCTGGTTCGTCTCGGTGTCGAGGATGTCGAGCGCGAGCCGGCCCGACAGGGTCCGGTCCGAGGCGTTGTTGACGACGACCTTCAGCTCCGCCGTATCGCCCTCGCGGAGGAAGCGGGGCACGTATGGCCGCACCATGAGCTCTTTGACGCTGCGCGCTTCCTGGTGGAGGGAGCCCGCCGCGAAATCGCGCGTGATCCCGTGGACCCAGACGTTCCAGGAAGTGACCGAGTCGGGAACCTGGAACTCGATAGCCGCCGAGCCGTCGGCACCGGTCAGGAGCTGTGGCTTCCAGAACGCCGTCTCCGAAAAGTCGCTGCGGAGAGTCGGGGACGCCGGCGGCGCGGCAACGGCCTTCTCCTCGCGAGCCGGGGCGACCGACTTTTCGGCAGCATCGATGCGACCGAGGTCTCCTTCGGCCGCCACCGACGCCGGGGCGGCGTTGGCCACCATGGCCGATTCCTTGGCCATCATCCCGACGCTCTGCATCCGTCGCCCCGGCCCGCCGATGCCGTAGCGGTCGAAGAACTTCAGCCGGTCGCCGCGCAGGGAGAGGCCCGAGAGCTTCAACCCGAAATCGTTCGGGAACACCCACTCCGCGTTGCGCTCTCCCAGGCTCGCGCGCAAGAGGCCGGGCGAGGTCCAGTTGGGATACAGCGCGAGCGGGCGCGGGGGGTTGTGCGGGACAAACGCGTCGAGGCTCCGGTCGTACATGTAAGCCAGGAGCTCCGCCGTCCGCTGCTCGGAGGGTGTGCCGGCCGGCGCCTGAACGGTCACGCGCCAGGTCTCCTTCGCGCCCGGCCGCAGCTTGTCGCGGAAGGTGGAAAACGAGATCCGGAGCTCTTTGTTCGACCACGGGACGAACACCGATTGGGTCTGTGCGAGGAACTGGTGGTCCGCGACGAGCGAGAGGCGGGCCGCGAAGCCGCCCCGGTCGCTTTCGTTGACGGGGATCTCGATGAGACCCTCCTCGGCGCCCGTGAGCATTCGCCGCGAAACGACCTTCCCGCCGCGGAGCGTCTCGAGGAAGACCGTCTGGCCCGGGAGGCCCGAGAAGGCCAGGAGGCGCGCCGTTTGGCCCGCCTCGACGGAAGACCGCTCCGCGAGCAGCACGGCCGGAAGGCGCACCGGCATTCTCCGGCCCGCGACGAGGAAATCCCTGGTCACGATTCGTGTCGCGCCGAACTCGTCGCGCGTCTCGTAGCGCAGGCGCCAGGCTCCCGCCGGCAGGGCGGGAAGCGCGACCCGCGCCTCCCCCTTCGAATCGTGTGTCAGCGCGCCGCGCGCCTTCTCCGCGCCGTCCGGCCAGCCTCTCAGCGTCTGTTCGACGGTGAACGCCGTGTCCCAGCGCGGACGGAGGCGGTCGCCGGGAGTCGAGAACTTTTCGGCCGCGTCCTCCGGCGAGGGAGGCGGCGGCATCTGTGCCGGAAGCAACGTCTTCTCGGGCTCGCGAATCGCGAGGAGGCGCCAGGAGCCGGCGCCCGCGCGCGGCACGCCGTCGAGGTCGGTGCGCATCACCGTCATGGATCCGGGCACGCCTTCGCGCAGGAATCCCGTCTCCAAACGCACGTCGGCCTGCACCGCGACGAACCCCAGCCGAAAGACGCGCTCGTCGGACCGGGTTTCGCCGCCCTCGTCGGTCACGTCGGCGTGGGCCTCGTACCTGTAGACGATGTCCTTCGCGCCGGCGCCCGCGCGCTCGTCCGCGGCCGGAGTGAAACGGATCTCGAAGCTCCCGTCCTCCCGAAGAGGCGAGGTGCCCTGCGCGACGCGCTGACCGGTCTGGCGTCCTCCGCGGCCCCAGAACCACCACCAGGGGTACTCGGGGACCCGCATCACGCTCCACCGCGCCTGCCCGGAGGCGACGGGCAGCCCGAAGTAGTACCGCGCGGAGCCCGCGAGCATGGCCGGCTGGTTGAGCCGCAGGGGAGCCTTCGGGTCCTCCCACTTCACCTCGAAGGTCGGACGTTTGTATTCCTCGACCTGGACGAAAGCCGCGCCCGGGTGCGAGCTCTCGATGCGCCAGCCGCCCAGCGCCCGCCCCGCCGGAATCGCGAACTCACCCGCCGCCGAGCCGAACGGGTTCGTCGCCACGGTCTTCGATTCGATCGCCTCGTTGTTGGCGTCGCGCAGCGTCAGAGTCACCGCTTCGCCCGGCGCCGTCGCCAGGCGGCCCAGGTCCGGGCGGCCTCGATACGCGACGACTTTCCAAAGGATCTTCTGGAGCGGCCGGTAGATGCTGCGGTCCGTGTAGACGAGCGACGCCGTCGTCTCGGACGGCGCGACCGGCGCCATGAGGGACACGTAGCTCGGATCCAGCGCGAAGTCGCCGCCCTTGCGCGCCACGAGGAAGTAGGACCTCTCCGAGCGGCCCGGCGTGTAGTCGAAACGAACGAGGCCCTCGGCGTCGGCCGTCTTCGAGGCGACGCGGTGGTGGCGCCGGCCCGCGCTCCAGTCGTAGGCGTACAGCCACACCTCGACACCCGCGACGGGACGGCCGGTGTCCCCGGCGACGACCCGCGCCTCGACCGACGCGTTCTCCGGGCGCGACAGCAGGACGAGGTTACCCAACAGGATAACGGCCGCCTGGACGCGGTTTTCCGTTTGCGCGAAGTCCTTCCGGGCCGAAGACACCACGACGTAGAGACCGGGAGTTCGCATGGGCGAAGTCACGAACGTCCGATGCGTCTTGTAATCGGGCGTTGGAGGCAGAGGGGCTTCCCATTCCGCGACCGGCCGGCCGGAGCGTACGAGATTGCGGACCTCCTCGCCGGAGGGCAGCAGGTTGTAGTCCGTGGCCGTGGCGATGCGCTTCTCCAGGTCCACCGCATAGGCGCGGTAGAACAGCGCCGGGAGATTCTTGTGGGTGACCTCGATCGAACGGCGCTGCGGCGCGTCGGCGGACATCGCGGCCACGCGATAGTCGGGAGCCTCGATCGACGTGATCAGGTCGCTGCAACGCAGCCCGCCGGGCGAGGACGGGTAAGCCCGGCGGCCCTCCGCGGCGGCCTGGCGAGCGCGGATAAGGTTGTCGGGCGCGTTCTCCGCCTGCCGGAACTCCGCCAGCTCGGCCATGCCCATCGCCCACCACGGGACGTCCCGGTACCGCGGCAGGCGCTGCTCGAGGTCGCGGCGGATGACCGCGCGATCCGTCTCCTCCGAGAACGCGACATGCAGCCGGCGCAGGCGCTCGAGGCGCGCCTCGAGCTCCGCCTCGCGACGCCCCTCCCCCGCGTGCCAGGTCTCCAGGTCGCCCAGGATCGCGGTGATCTTCTCGAGCGGGTGCGCCGCCGGATCGGCCAGCCGCGCGTCGGCGTCGCGCCCGTCTCTCGACAGAAGCTTCGCGAGATCGAGCTGGTAGACCCCGTTGGACTCCTCGGGGCTCCAGAACGACGAGTCCGCGAGGAGCTCCACGTAGAGGTACGAGACCGCGTCCCGGAGCGTTCCGCGCACGTTCCTGGGATAGGTGTTGGGCTCGACGTACTCGGAGAGCGCGCCGACGGGCAGCCGCCCGAGCGCGGTGCGGTTCTTCCAGACGTCGAAGTACGCTTTCTCCGCCTCCCCGAGAATCTGCTCGCGCGTCCAGGCTTTGAGGTCCACCGGCCCCGCCGACTCGACGCGCTCGCGCTGGCCGATCTCCCACGAGTAGGCGCGCGCGTAGTGAACGAGGGCCTGCGCGTAGAAGAGATCGAGCGTCGCGCGCGCGAGGAGTCCCGGCGGCCATGGCTCGTCCTTCAAGAACCGGACCGCGGTCTCGTATCCGTGGAGGCCTGTGCGGAGCTGAACGGCCCGGATCAGCGCCTTCGTCCACTCGGCTTCGTCTTTGCGCGCCTTTGTGGCGCTGAGGATCGTGTCGACTTTCTGCGACGCCTCCGCCAGCTTTTGGGCGTCGATCAGCCGGTCGATCTCCTCCCAACCGCCGGCCCCGCCTGCAACCGCGCCGGGCGTGGGTGTGGGCGCCGGCGCGACGGCCGCCTTCTTCTGGGCCGAAGGCGCGGCGAGCGACGCGACCGCCGCCAGCAGGGCCACGCCGGCAGCCACCCTCCATCGCGCGCGCATGGGATTCATTGTGTCAATAATGGAAACCGGGCAAGGGGGAAAGTTCCGGGGTCAGGTCTGAATTCTTCGGAATTTCGCGTAGCGATCAGTCAGCGCTGGAACGCGTACGACACCTTCAGGAACACCTGCCGGTCGGCAGGCGTGAGGACTCCGCTCTCGAGCAGCGCCCGGTTGTCGCCGTAGCCCACGAACAGCACGGTCTGCCAGTTCAGCTTGTAGGAGAAGAGAGCCGACCCGGCGAAGCCTCCCTCCTTGCTCAGGACGGGAAAGGTCCAGAGGGACGGATCGCGGGTGGTCTCGATGTACTGGCCGATGAGGCGCACCAGCATGCGGGCGTTGAAGACGTAAGTCGCCTTCGCCCGGGCCACGTATGCCGTAAAGAGACGCCCCTTCTGGCCGTCCAGCGTTTCGTCGATCCACTGCTTCTCGGCCCGCAGGTCGAAGCCGAGATGGTCCGTCGGTCTCACGATCGCCGCGACACCCAGGCTCCCGCCCCGGCCGACCCGCACGTTCGAGACGTCGGGCTGCTCGCCGTAGTCGCCCTCGAAGCGCACGTTCGGCACCAGACGCGAGGGAGACGCCGACACGGACCAAACGACGCGGTTGAACTCGAGATCCTGACCGTCGATCCGCACGGCCTCGAAGTTGTAGTCGACTTCGCCGCGCAGGCCCCACCGTGCCTGGAACGACAGCCCCGGGAAGTAGCGCCGCGAGATGAGACCGCCGTCGCGGTCGGTGACGTAGTTGCCGCCAGCCAGCGGACGCAGGCGCGTGAAAAGGCCCGTGGGGAAAAGTTGATACTGAACGTTGAATTCCTCTTCGCGATAGCCGACCTGAGGGACGAAACCATCGTCGGCGCGAAAGCCCGGCGCAAAGTCGGCGTGAGCGAGCTCCCAGCTCCAGTGCCGCGTCGAATGCTCCCACTCGGCCACCCAGCCGAAGCCCGAGAGCTTCTGGCCTTCCCAGCCCGGGTAGAGATCCGGACGGTCCGGGTTGCGCGAGAAGCTGTACAGGTACTGTCCGGTGACGACGTCGTTCTCGCCGGCCTGCCAGCGGAAGTCACCGCCGGCGACGTAGTTGTAGCCGCCGCCCTCGATCGCGCGGGCGGTCCCCAGGAAGCCGGCGAACGAGTCGCCGAGGTCCTGGCGCACGCGTGCCACTCCGACGACCGACTCGAAGTCCTGCGGCGCCGCGTCCGAGAAGATGGAGCCCGGGATGATCACGGTGCCGCCTCCGCGGTCGTTCGCCGCCAGGACCGTGAAGTTCGTCCCACCGGTCTTTCCCGTCACGCGTCCGCCCCAGAAGGGCGACGTGATGGTCCGCGTGTAGACCGCCGGAATGGGCGTCTGCAGCAGGTCGACGTGCTCCAGGAAGAAGGGCCGCTTCTCCGGGTAAAAGAGCGCGAAACGCTCGTTGACGGCGATCTGCGCGACGTCCGACTCGATCTGGGAGAAGTCGGGGTTGAGCGTCGCGTCCACGATCGTCGACGCGCTGGGAAGCCACTTCACGTCCACGCCGACCTTGCCCTTCGTGACTGTGCCGTCTCCCGAGTAGCCGTCGAAGCCCGGGTACGTCTTCGTGCTCGAGCCTGCGGCGTAGGGCGCCACGACGTAGTGCGCTCCCTGCGGAAGCCCCGTGATCCCTTCGACGGTCGCCGAATGGCACAGAAAGCAGCTGAAGCCGCGCGGGATCCTCACGCTGTTGATCTGGTAGTTGTATTCGCGCGGGTAGATCCGGTACAGGATCAGTGCCCAGTCTTGGGGATCCTTCTCCGGATAGCGGAGAGACGACAGCGGGATCGCGACCTCGACGGCCCAGGAGTCGGAGCCGATCCGGCCGGCCGATTGCCAGAAGTAATCGGGCCCGAAGTCCTCGTTGAAGCTCCCCTCAGTGAACACCGAGTCCGCCTGGATTCCCCGGGGGCCGATCCAGAAGTCGATCGCGGAGCGGTTCGAGTTCTCGACGTCGAGGAGAATCCCCACGTAGTCCTGGTCGTCGTTGATCCCGTCGCGATCCACGTAGGGCGCGCGGATCTTGCTCACGTCGGGATCCTCGCACCAGTAGGAGACGTAGAAGAAGCGGTCGTCGTACCCGAGCCGGGCGACCGTCCGGACCGGCGGGGTCACGTTCTCGCCCGGGTTGAACTCGTAAAAGGTCTCGACGACCGTGGCGTCCTTCCAGCCCGCGTCGGACAGGTCCCCGTCTACCGTGATGGGCGAAGTGATCCGCCCGAGTTTCAGCTTCGGTTTCGGCTCCTCCTCCGCCGCCAGCCCGCGCGCGCACAGCACGGCCAGAACGGCAAGCGCGCGGAGCCTCATTAGGGAATCCTACGGGACCGGAGAGGGAAAGTTGCGCGGGTTCACCCGCACCCGCTGACTTGACCGGGAGTTTCGCGCGTCGAGTTTGGGATCCCTCGTCGCTCCGCTCCTCAGGATGACGGCAAATGGGCGGTGCGGCCAACTGCCGCAGGTCCCGAACGAGGGGAAGCGACGGAAGGCGACGTTACCGGAAGTCGTGACTGGGCAGCTTGGCGAAATCCGGGATCGTCCAGAAGCGCTCGGCGCGCACCGAGAGCGACCCGTCCTGCTTCTGGAGCCTGCCTTCGACGACCAGGGCGCCCGAGCCGACGACGAGGGCGCGCTCCCGGCGGAAGAGGTCCGGCCGGACGATTGCCTGCAGCAGCCCCGTCTCGTCCTCGAGCGTCAGGAAAACGAAGCCCTTCGCGGTGCCCGGGCGCTGACGCACGATGACCGCGCCCGCCGTCGTGACCCGATCGCCGTCCTTCCGGCGTAAGAGCTCCCGCGCCGACAGCACGCCCCGGCGCGCGAGGGACTTCCTCAGGTGGGCGAGCATGTGCGGCCCGGCCGTGATCTCCGTCGAGACGTAGTCGGCGCGCGTCTCTTCGATCGGTGACATCTCCGGCAGGGGCGACGGGTCGTCCGTCGGGACCTCCGCGAAGAGCGGGCCGGCCTCCCGCGCGACCTTGGCCACCTGCCACAGCGAGGCCCGCCGCGTCCTCCCGAATGCCGCCAGCGCCCCCGCGTGCGCGAGCAACTCCAGCTCCCCCGGGCGGAGGCGACACCGCCGCGCCAGCTCGTCGATCGAGGAAAACGGCGCCGCCGCCTGCGCGCGCTCGATCGCTTCCCCCGCCTCCTGCCGCAGGCCCTTCACGAACCGCAGACCCAGTCGCACCGCCTTTTCCTCCCACCGGCACTTCCATCCCGAGCGCGCCGCGTCGATCGGCCGCACCCCGGTGCCGTGGTGCTGCGCGTCCTTGACGAGGGTCGCGGGGTGGTAGAAGCCCATCGGCCACGCGTTCAACAACGCCGCGAGGAACGCCGCCGGGTGGTGCGCCTTCAGAAACGCGCTCGCGTACGCGATCAGCGCGAAGCTGGCCGCGTGCGACTCGGGGAACCCGTAGAGCGCGAAGGAGGTGATCGACTTGACGATCTGCTCCTGCGCCTTCGGCCCGATGCCCCGCTCGGCCATGCCCCGGCGGAGCCTCGCCTCGATCGCGTCCATCCGCTCGACCGAGCGCTTGAAGCCCATGGCGCGCCGCAGCTCCTCGGCCTCCCCGCCCGTGAATCCCGCGGCGACCATCGCCATGCGCAGGATCTGCTCCTGGAAGAGCGGAACGCCGAGCGTGCGCTTGAGGATGGGCTCGAGGCACGGGTGCGGATACTCGACCTGCGCCCGGCCCTGCCGCCGCTCGAAGAAAGGGCGCACCATGCCGCCGACGATGGGGCCCGGCCGGATGATCGCGACCTGCACGACGATGTCGTAGAAGCACTTCGGGGCGTTGCGCGGGAGCGACGCCATCTGCGCGCGGCTCTCGACCTGGAAGAGCCCGATCGTATCCGCCGCGTTCAGCATCCGGTAAACCGCGGGATCGTCCTGCGGCAGGTGCGCCAGGTCCACGTCGATCCTCTCGTGCGTCGAGATCATCGGGATCGCCTCCTCGATCGCGGCGAGCATCCCGAGACCGAGCAGATCCACCTTCACGATCCCGAGGTCCGCGCAGTCGTCCTTGTCCCACTGCACGACGACTCGCCCCGGCATGGACGCGGGCTCGAGCGGGACGACCTCGTCCAGCCGCCCCGCGGCGACGACGATGCCGCCCGAGTGTTGCCCGAGGTGGCGCGGCAGGTTCTGGATCTGGAGGAAGAGGCGCAGGAAGTGCCGCGCGCGCCGCTCCTCGGGATCGAGCCCGGCCGCGCGGATCTCGCCCGCGAGCTCTTCGGGAGGATCGCGGATCTCGCCGAAGTTCCAGCCTCCGAGTTGCTTGGAGAGCGCATCCACCTGCCCGGGCGAGTAGCCCAGGGCCTTCGCAACTTCGCGCGCCGAGGACCGGTCCCGGTACGTGATGACGTTGGCCGTCATGCCGGCGCCGTGCGGCCCGTACTTCTCGTAGACGTGCTGGATCACTTTCTCGCGCTGGTCTCCCGACGGGAGATCCAGGTCGATGTCCGGCCATTCGCCGCGCTCCTCCGAAAGGAAGCGCTCGAAGAGGAGCTCCATCTTCACCGGGTCCACCGCCGTGATCGACAGCGCGTAGCAGACGGCGCTGTTGGCCGCGGAGCCCCGTCCCTGCACGAGAATCCGGTTCTCGAGGCAGAAGCGCACGACGTCCCACACGATCAGGAAGTAGCCGGCGAGATCTAGCTTCTCGATCATCGCGAGCTCCTTTTCGATCTGGGCCTGGGCCTTCGCCGTCAGCGGGCGGAAGCGCGCGCGGGCGCCGTTCCAGGCGACCTTGCGCAAATACGAGGAGGGCGTTTCGCCGGGCGGCAGCGGATAGTCGGGAAAGCGGTAGCCGAGGTCCGCCAGCGTGAAGTCGAGCCGCCGGGGAAGCTCCGCCGACGCCGCGATCGCCTCGGGCAGGTCCGCGAAGAGCTCCGTCATCTCGGGGGCGCCCTTGAAGTGCCGCTCGCGCTGCGCCGCGAGAAGCTTGCCCGCGCCGTCGAGCGCGGTGTGGTTGCGGATGCACGTCATCACGTCGTGGAGCTCCTTGTCCTTCGCGCGCGCATAGCGAACGCCGTTGGAAGCGAGGAGCGGGAGGCACAGCCGCCGCGACAGGTCGACGAGCGCCTGGTTGCGGTGCTCTTCCTCGCGCAGGCGATGCCGCTGCAGCTCCACGTGGAGCCGCCCCGGGAAGATCGCGGCGAACTTTTCCAGAAGCGGCCGCGCGACGTCGAGGCCGCCCCCGGAAAGGGCCCGCGCGAGCGGCCCTTCCTCGCCGCCTGTCAGCGCATGGAGCCCCTCCGCGTGCGCCGCGACCTGCTCGAGCGTGACGCTCGTCTCCCCCTTGGGCTTTCCGAGCGCGCCCGCGGTGATCAGTCGGCAGAGGTTCTTGTAGCCGTTGCGGTTCTCGACGAGGAGAGTGAGGCGCACGTCATCGCCACTCTTCGCTGTCATCCCGAGCGAAGCGAGGGATCCCAGACTCGACGCACCGTGCGCTCGACGATCCTGACGGATCGTCACCTCCGCTCCCACCAGCGCCTTCACCCCCGCCGCTTTCGCGGCCTTGTAGAATCTCGGCGCCCCGTACACGCCGTTGCGGTCCACGAGCGCGGCAGCCGGGATCTCCCGCCGCGCCGCCTCCTCGACGAGGTCCTCGGGCAGCGAGGATCCGTCGAGAAACGAGAACGCCGACGCGACGCGCAGCTCCGCGTACGCCGGCCGGGGCCCCGCGCGCCGCTCGGGCTGCGGAAACTCCCGCTGACGCAGCTTCTCTTTGCGCGCCCCCGCGGCGACGATCAGCGCGGCCGGATCGCCGTGGCCGCCGCAGCCCGCCTTGCCGACGCCGAGGTTCCGGGAGGGCGGCACCTCCGGGGGGCTCCCCGACGGGCGCGTGCGCTTCTCCACCATGAGGGGTAATCTAGGCGTAAAAAGAGCGTAAGTCTATCCGGCAGAGAAACCCTTATGAGTCAGCAAGATCGATGGGCTAGCCGATCAGACCGGCGGCTGCGCCGCCTCCCAGGCGACCGTCCGCCGCACACCTTCCGCACGGCCGACCGACTCACGGAATCCGAGCTCGGACCGGATGCGCCCGGTGTCGGCCGCCAGATCGTGGGAGAAGTCGTACGGCTCGGCGAGCCCCTCCGGCAGATCGCGCCTCGCGACCGCGCGCACCTCTCCCCTCCAGCCCGAAGCCTCGCCGACGAGGCGAACCCACTCGGCCTCGGTCACCGCGTCCTCCTCGCCGACGTTGTAGATCCGGCCCGCCGCGCGCTCGTTTCCCGTCGCGAGCGCGATCGCCTCGCCCACGTCTTCGACGTAACCGCGCGTCCAGCGCCACGAGGCCTTCGCCCGATCCAGGAGAATCTCCGGATCTCGCGTCCGCTCGAGGTACGGCCGCAGACGCCGCTGCGGGTCGCAGGGTCCGTAGACGAAAGGCAGCCGCAGGATGGTCGCCGGGAGGTTCGCGTGACCCGCGACCGCCGCTTCGACGAAGATCTTCTCGTAATCATGCGCCATGCCCTCGGGGCCGCGGGCCTTCGCGCGATAGGGATAACGCGCCGCTCGGAGCGGCGCGTCCTCCGCGAGCGGGGCTACCTCCCGCGCTCCGGCCTCCAGGCGCAGGAGACGCCCGTAGGCCGCGTAAACGTCTTGACTGCTCAGGACGACGGCGCGGCGGGCGAGGCCGCGGAACGTCTCGAGTAAGAGTGCGGCGTCGGACTCGGTGTAGGCGATCGTGTCGACCACAACCTCCGGATCGAAACGCGCGAACGCTTCGCGGTGCCTGTCGAGCTGGCGCCGGTCGCCGCGGATCGTCTCCACGCCGCCGGCGGTTTCTCCCCGGTGGAAGAGCGCGACCGCATGACCCCGGCCCATCAGCGCCCGCACGACCGCGGCGCCGATGAATCCGGTCCCTCCGAGGACGAGAACGCGCACGAGAGAGAGCCCTGGGGTCAGACCTGCACGCGGGCTTCGAAGTCCGAGCCGGGGGGAGCCGCGCGCACGTCAGACCCGCTACTCTGTTCCGACGCGGGGGCTGCGCCGCTCGAGAAGCGCCACGTCACGCCAGGCGCCAGCGAGCTTGCCGAGCTTCTCGCGAACGCCGACCACGCGAAATCCGCAGCGCTGGTGGATCGAGAGCGAGGCCGCGTTCTCGGGGAAGATCCCGGCCTGGAGCGTCCAGATCCCGGCCTCCTCGGAGACGCGCACGAGCTCGGACAGGAGCCCCTGGCCGACGCCGCGGCCGCGCGCGTCGGCGGCCACGTAGACGCTGACCTCCGCGACCCCGCCGTAGGCGCAGCGCTCCGACACCGGCGAGACGGCGGCCCAGCCGAGCAGGTGTGCGCCCGCGCGTGCCGCCAGCCTGCAGTCGGGCCGGTGCGCCCGGTCCCAGGCCTCCCAGGCCGGAGGCTCCGTCTCCATCGTGGCGTTCCCGGTCACGATTCCCTCGGCGTAGATGCGCCGGATCTCGGCCCAGTCGGCGGGGATCAGAGGGTCGATTGCGAGCGGCCCCGGCGCCGTATGCACCGCTTCAGACCTCGTCGTACTCCGGCACGTAGCCCTTCATGAGGCCTTCCTTCGGGACGATCCGAACGCCGGGGGCCTGTCCCGCCTCACCCGTCTTGACCCAGTGCCAGGCGTGCAGGATTTCCCCGCTCGGGTAGTACCGCGTCTCGGCCCGGACGAGCACGGTGCCCGCCAGAATCTCCGCCTTCAGGTCCTCCCAGGCGCTCGCACCCACGACAGCGATGCGTTCGATGTGATCGGCGAACCTGCGCAGGAACCGGAGCTCTTCCCAGCGCGCATCCCACTCCGTCCCCTCCGCCGCGGAGAGATCCGCGAGGATGCCGATCGTCCGCTTCCCGCGATCCCCGATCGCCATCTCGATCTGAGGTTCGAAGGCCTTCAACTCGTCGGCGGTGAGCTTTCCGCTGACCTTGAAGCCGAACGCCTTGTCGCCGCTGTCGCGGAGTCTCTCGATCATGGGCTGCGCTCTCCCTCCCGGCACGATACCGCAAGCGGCTCTCCGGTCAAGGAGCCGCCTTGCGCGCGGCGAGTGCACCGATCACGAGCCCAAGGGCGAGACCCAGACCCACGCCGACGGCAAGGTTGTTCATAGCGACGCCGACGCCCGCGCCGATCGCGATGCCCAGTCCGACGAAGGATCCCGCGAGCCTTCGAGCTCTCATCCTCGCTCCTTCCATCCCGGTGCGCCCGGAAGTTGTTTCCGGTGGTGATGCGCGTGCGCGGCGAGAAGTTTCAGGATCTGGCCGGGCGTCAGCCTGCCGAAGTACGGGTGCGTCAGCCGTACGCGCCCCGCCGCGTGCGCCTCTGCGAGGCGCCGCCCGAAGACGCCGGCGTTCTCGCGCAGACGGCCGGCCCCCTCCTCCTGGCCGGGCGCGTCGCCGCGCGGACGAATCTCCCGGGGCGCCGGCGCCCCCTTTGGGAAGTCGCCCCGCCGAATGATCCCGCCGAGGAACCTCCACCGCAGAAGGCGGCGCTTCCACCAGGGGATCCGCAGCACGAACCCGGCACCGCCCGAGAGCTCCGACAGCGGCGGGTCGTAGGCCAGGATCAGGTGCTGCGCGATCTCGGCAGGCGCCCACTTCCCGAGGCGCGCGGGAACCCGCCAGACGGCCGGGTCGACCGCCTCGAGCGCGGCCGCGACGGCCTCGATCGCGTCGCGGTGGTCCGCGGCCGCTCGGGCGAACGCTTCCGGCGCGGTCACGTGGACCGGATCCCCTCCGCGCGCGAGGCTTCGCGCTCGAACGCGTTGTCGGCGTGGAGGCGGCGCCCGGTCGCGAGGGCCGCGGCGCTCGACGCCGCGTACAGCAGCGGGAAGAGGACGCCCCAGCGCTCGTATTGCCGCACGTGGACCCGCTCGTGCGCGCGGCTCGATGCGAGCTCGCGGGCGCAGGCGCCGAGCACGACGTGGCCGAGCGTGATCGCCCCGATCGGGAAGGACGGAATCGCGCGACGCAGCAGCGGACCGAGGATCCCTCCGCCGACCTCGAGCACCCCCCCGTCGAGGCGCGCGCGGCCTCCGGTGACGAGCGCCGCGGCCGCGAACGGAAGAGCGCACAGGGTCACGGGTGCCGCCCACGCGTAGGCGAGGAGCCGCCTCACGGAGCCGAGCCCATCGCCGCCTCTCCCCCTTCCGGCCCGTAGAAGATCACCCAGACCACCAGGTCATCCGTGAAGCTCTCGAACCGGTGCTCCACGTGCGCCGGCACGAAGAGAACGTCGCCCGGCGCGAACAGATCCATCCGCCCGCCGTTGGAGAACTCGCCCCTCCCCTCGACGACCACGTAGACCTCGTCGCGCGTGTGCGGCTTCTGAGGGTCGCTCCCGCGCGGCGCGTAGATCTCGATGTCGAGCGTGCCGTGCTCGAGGACCGTCGCGTAGCGCTCTCCCTGCGGCCCCGGCAGCCTCTCCAGCGCCTCCGCCACGTCGACTCGCCACTTCGTCGGAATCATCGTGCCTCCCTCCCGTAGCCGAAGCGTAGCCGAAGAGAAAGCCGCCCGTCGCGGCGGCGCGCGAGATGAAGACTCCGTAGCCCGACTCCGGCGAAGGAAGCCGAGGACGCTTCCCCGCGCCGGCTACTCATCGAGGAACATCTCGGCGATCTGGGGCGCCCTCCCCGTGAAGGATTCGTCGCTGTTGACGAGCATCGCCAGGACCAGCCGCTCGGCAGGATAGATCACGAGGTTCGCCGTGCCCCCCTGCGCGCCGCCGGAATGCCGGACCCGGGCCCGGCCGCGGGAATCGCGGTCCACCGTCCAGCCGATTCCGTACTCCGTGTCCTTGCCGTCCGAAGTCTTCTGCGAAGTCCAGAGCAGCGCGCGGGTTTCCGGTTTCAGCAGCCGACCTTCGAGCAGCGCGTTTCCGAAGGCGACGAGGTCCTCGGCGGTCGACAGGAACCCGCCGCCCGCCCACTTGTAGCTGTTGTCGACGTAGCCGGCGTTGACGACCGCGCCCGCCTCGTCGCGCGTGTAGAAGCCCGAGCGGCCGGGAACGATCGGCGTCACCTCGTCGGCGCACGTGTGTCTCATGCCCGAGGGCCGGAACACCCTCTTCTGCATGAAGGCCAGGAACGGCTCGCCGCTGGCGCCCTCGATCACCGCCGAAAGGAGATTCCAACCGTAGGACGAATACGAGAACCGGGTCCCCGGCTCGAAGAGCAGGGCGTCTTTTGCGAAGATCGCCAGTGAGGCACGCACGTTTGGATAATGATCGCGGATCAGGAACTCGTCGCCCTCGTAGTGCCGGATGCCGGCCAGGTGCCCGGCCAGCTGGCGGGCTGTGATGGGCCAGGCCTTGCTCGGAAAATCGGGCACGTAGCGCTGCACGGGAGCGTCGAGGTCGAGCCTGCCCTCCTCGACCAGGATGCCGAGCGCCGCAGCGGTCAGGGGCTTGGACACGCTGCCGCTGCGCATGCGCGTGGTTTGGACGACGGGAACCGCGAGCTCCACGTCGGCGAGACCCTCGACCCCGCTCCACACCAGCCGCCCGTTTCGGGATACCGCGATCGCGACCCCCGGGGCCCGCGTGCGCGCCATCCCCGCCTCGAGGACCCCGCAGGCGTGCCCGATCGCCGGCTCGACGGAACGGGCCGGCGCCGCCTGCGGACGCGCCGCCACAGACCCGGTGAGAAAGGCGCCGAGCGCGAGCGCGCCAGCCCTTCGTGAGCGTCTCATGATGGCGCTAGCGCCAGGCCGCGAGAATCGCGCCCATGACCATGAGGGAGACGACCTGGTACGAGGCGTCGATCAGGTACGCCGACAGGGGTTTCTCCGAAAAGACGTTTGCCGTCAGCCCGAGCGTCGCGGCGAAGCCGAGGCCGAGGATCGCGCCGAGCTTGATGCCCGTCAGCACGCTCACGACCCCGATACGGTGGAGCAGGAGCGACATCGCGAAAGCCATCACGAGGTAGCAAGCGAAGGACACGGCGTACGCGCGGCCCGCTTGCGCCTGCATCTGACGCAGCTTCTCCTCGGTATGGCCGTGGGCTTTCATCCAGGCTTTGGCGAACAGGACCGGCGAATACCAGAGCGCCCCGATCAGGAAGACGACGACGGCGGACACCACGACGGGAAACACGTGGACCGATTGGAGCATGGCGACCCCCTTTCCTTCAGCGGCTCCGGCCGTTGGCCCACATGATCAGAAGCGTGAAGAAGCTCGTGACGAAGGCGAGATAGGAGGGCCATTGAGCCGCCAGGGCCCGGGCGAGCGAGTCGCCCGAGCCCTCCTCGAGGTGCGGGACCTTGATCTCGAGGATGAGGAGCGTGATCGCGATGGCGAAGACGCCGTCGCTGAAGGCCTCCATCCGGCCCGTCTCTTTCTCCTCGACCGCCGTCATGGACGCCGAAAAGATCAGGCCTTGGGCGGTGCCGGCGGCGGTTCGTCCGAGGCATGGTCGGCCACGTACACCCATTTGCCGCCGATTTTCTTCGAGGCGGACGTGAAGCGCCCCTTCGAGACGACCGGGCTGCCGCCGTCCTTGGGCTGCAGGGTCATCGCGAAATTCCCCCAGGCCGCCGAGAGATCGCCCGAGGTCTGGTACGCCGCGTTCGTGAGAGAGACGTCGGCGACGGTGAACGAGGACAGGAGCCCCGCGTAGACGTCCCGAATCGCCTTGCTGCCGCGCGCTTCCGG
>JBKJWL010000245.1:0-3904 GCA_046716885.1 Thermoanaerobaculia bacterium
GCTCCTCGCGCTCTTTCTCTGTGCTGCCGCAGCGCCGGTGGAGGCGCCGGCGCGGCTCGAGGAGCGTCTGTCCCGGAAGGAAAAGGAGCTGGCGGACCTCTACGCCGACTTCTGGCGGACGCAGTACTCGATCGCGCTCGGCGACACGAAGGCCTCGACACTGCCCGTGCGGGACCGCATTCGAACGGTCCTGACCGAGCCCGCCGTTCTCGAATCGCTCGCCGCGGCGACCTTCGCCGACCGGCTGACGGAGAAACGGCGCCGGTTCTTTC
This sequence comes from Thermoanaerobaculia bacterium, assembly GCA_046716885.1. GTDB lineage: Bacteria > Acidobacteriota > Thermoanaerobaculia > UBA5066 > Gp7-AA6 > DAHUXD01. Next base: position 273 of record JBKJWL010000245.1, read on the forward strand.
TCGAGGAGGCCGCGGACTCGCGGATCTCGGCCGACCCTGACCTCTCCGGACTCGTCGAAGAGCTGGAGCGGATCTACGCCGCCGCGCGGTTCGAGGTCGGCGGAAAACGCCTGGCGCGGGCGGATCTGAATACCCGGGTCGCCCGGGAGCCCGACCGGGAGAAGCGCCGGCAGGCGTGGGAAGCCCGCGCGCAGATGGCGCCGCTGGCAGCCGACCGCGTCCGGCGGGCGATGGCCCTGCGCCAGAAACTCGCGAGGCGGTTCGCGGGCGAGCCCTACCCGGACTTCCTGCTGCGCCGCAACCAGGTCGACCGCGCGAAGATGCTCGCCTGGTTCGAGGAGATTCGCCGCGAGACCCAGCCCGAGTTCGAGCGGCTCTCGGCGCGAATCCGGCGGGAGCTCGGCGTCGAGACGCTCGAGCCCTGGGACGTCGACTTCTTCTTCGGTCGTCTTTCGGGCGCCTCCGTGGACGCGGCGCTGCCCCGCAAGAAAGCGTGGCCTCGCGTCCAGGCCCTCGCCCAATCGCTCGGCTACGACCTGGCGAAGCTGCCCGTGACGCTCGAGGTCGCCGACATCGCGTTTGGCGGTGGCACCTACCCGATCCGCTACGGCAAGGAGGCCCGCATTCTCGTCAACGCGTACGACGGCCTCACGTTCACCGACACGCTTCTGCACGAGGGGGGGCACGCGCTCCACTACGTTTTCGACGCAGAGCCGACATTTCTCCTGCAGAGCAACTACGCTCAGCCATTCGACGAGGGCCTCGGCCAGGTGATGTCGCTCCTCCTCTATCGCGCCGAGGTCGGGACCAGGTTCTTCGGCCTCACAAAAGACCAGGTGGACGCCATGCGCGAGGCCTACCGCCTGGGAAGCCTCTTCGAGCTGCGCCAGCGGATTGCCTCGTCCCTCTTCGAGTTCGAGGCCTACGCGAACCCCGAACAGGATCTCCCGGGTCTCTACGACCGCCTGTTCCAGAAGCACGTGGGCGTCTCGACACACGGGACGCCCGTCTGGGCGTTCAACCCGTTCTACGCGACGGGACCCATCTACCAGCAGAGCTACGTGCTCGCGGAGATGGTCGGCCGCCAGATCCACGCGGCCGTGGATCGCCGTTTCGGCCGGACGTTGAGCCCGGAGGCCGGGGCGTACCTGCGGGCAAAGTTCTTCTCGCGGGGCGGGAGCCGGACGCTCGACGAGATCCTCGCGGAAGGGACCGGGCAGCCGTTGTCGGCGGGGCCGCTCATCGCGGCTCTGAAAGAGGCGCGGCCGTGATATTCCTCGGCATAGGATCCTGACCCTCAAAAAGGAGAGACCGCATGGCGCGAGGCGTCGACCGGAGAGCTCTGATTCGCTACGGGGCCCTTGGAGTCGCCGCCGCGCTGGCCGGTCCGCCCGCCGGCAGAGCCTCGCATACCCCACCCGCGCCCGATCCGATCCCGCCCTTCGAGCTCGAAGAGGCGACGATCGCCGATCTGCAGAAGCGCATGGCCTCGGGCCAGGACTCCGCGCGCACGCTGTGCGAGAAGTACATCGCGCGTATCGAGGCGCTCGACCAGCGCGGCCCCATACTGCGCTCGGTGCTCGAGATCAACCCCGATGCGCTCGCGATCGCGGAGGGTCTCGACGAGGAGCGCAGGACCGGCAAGGCGCGCGGGCCGCTTCATGGCATTCCGGTTCTCCTCAAGGACAACATCGGGACGGCGGACCGGATGCAGACGACGGCGGGCTCGCTCGCTCTGCTCGGCGTGGCCCCTCCGGCCGACGCGCACATCGTCAAGCGCCTGCGCGACGCGGGCGCCGTGATCCTCGGCAAGACGAACCTGTCGGAGTGGGCGAACTTCCGGTCGACCCACTCTTCGAGCGGCTGGAGCGGGCGCGGCGGCCAGTGCCGCAACCCCTACGTCCTGGACCGCAGTCCCTCGGGCTCGAGCTCCGGCTCGGGAGCGGCCGCGGCGGCCAGCCTCTGCGCCATCACCGTCGGCACCGAGACGGACGGCTCGATCGTGTCCCCCGCGAACAACTGCGGCCTGGTCGGTTTCAAGCCGACGCTCGGACTCATCAGCCGCTCCGGGATCATCCCGCTCGCGCACAGCCAGGACACGGCCGGGCCGATGACCCGCACGGTGGCGGACGCGGCGATTCTCTTGACCGCGCTCGCGGGCTACGACGCGTCCGATCCGGCAACCCGCGGGATCGCCGGCCGCGCGCGCGACGACTACTCCGCATACCTCGATCGGAAGGGCTTGGCCGGCGCGCGGATCGGCGTTGCGCGCAAGAAGCTCTTCGGACAGAGCGCCCCGGCCGACGCGGTCACGGAGAAAGCGCTTCTCGAGATGAGCCGGCAGGGCGCGGTCCTCGTCGACCCCGCGGACATCGCGACCGTCGGCGAGACCGACGACACCGAGTTCGACGTGTTGCTCTACGAGTTCAAGGCGGACTTGAACGCTTATCTCGCGGGGCTCGGGGCGAGGACTCCGTACCGGACGCTCGCGGATCTGATCGAGTTCAACCGGAAGAACCGTTCCCGCGAGATGCCCTACTTCGAACAGGAGATCTTCGAGAAGGCTGAGGCGAAAGGGCCGCTGACCGAGAAGGTCTACATCGACGCGCTTGCCAAGAACCTGCGACTTTCCCGCGCGGAAGGTATCGACAAGACCATGGACGAGCACAAGCTCGACTGTCTCGTGGCGCCCACCTCGGGCCCGGCCACGCTCGTGGATCTCGTCAACGGCGACTACGGGCCGGGCGGCTCCTCCTCGTTGCCCGCGGTCGCGGGGTACCCGGACATCACGGTGCCCGCGGGCTACTCGTTCGGGCTTCCGATCGGCATCTCGTTCTTTGGCCGGCCCGGCAGCGAGGCCACGCTTTTCAAGATCGCCTACGCCTTCGAGCAGGCCACGAAGGCGCGCAAGCCGCCGCGGTTCCTGCCGACGGCGGAGCTGACTCCGCCGTCATCCCGAGGAGCGTAGCGGCGAGGGATCGTCCCCGGGAAAGGAATCCGGCCGTTCCACGGCGCGGCGGTAGAGCTCTTCGTCGATGTTCCGGCCGGTGACAATGAGTGCGATCGGGCCGTCGACGTCCTCGAGCTCGGGCAGCGCGGCCAGGCCCGCCGCCGCCGCGCCTTCGGCGCGGATGCCGGCGCCCGCGAAGGCGCCGATCGCCTCGGCTATTTGTCGCTCGGAGACGAGGAGCATTCGCCCGGCCAGGCCGTTGACGAGCGCGACGGCTTCCGGAATCGCGACGCGGACCGCCAGACCGTCGGCGAAGGTCGCCATGCGGTCGCAGTCCACCGGCCGGCCCGCCTCAAAGGAGAGGGCCATCACGGGCGCCTCTTTCGCGGCCACTCCGACCAGAAGCGTTCCGGAAAACCGGCGGGCGAGGGCCTGGCCGATCCCACAGAGCAGAGCCCCGTTTCCCACCGGGACGACGACGGCGGCGGGGGGCTCGGCCGACTGGTCGAGGATCTCGTCTGCGATCGCTCCGTAGCCCGCGTACTGCGTCGGCTCGACACCGTCTTCGAAGAACGGCACGTGCGCCTCGGCGGCGAAACGCTTTCCTTCCTCCTTGGCGAAGTCGAGGTCGGTTCCGAGGAGCCGGATCTCGGCGCCCAGGCGGTCGATCAGCGCGAGCTTG
>JBKJWL010000246.1:0-4076 GCA_046716885.1 Thermoanaerobaculia bacterium
GCCCTTAGGCGCGACGCCTCGACCGCGATACGCTGATAGACGGGGATGGACCCGTCGAAGAGGATTGCTTGAAAATCCAACTCGGCGGAAGTTCGAATTCTTTGCGAACGCGTCCGCCACTCGAAGCCGCTCGCAGACCCACGGCAGTCGGGAACGCCGGCCTCAGGCCGGCGGTAATCCCTCCTCCTCCGCCAGTCCCCTAGAGGCGGTCGGGCGACGAGGACATCGAAACGAGGGCGGCGTCCGGGATCTGAGTGAAATCCGCGGCGTCGCTCATGAGCTTCTCGTGCTCGACCGCGCGCGAGATGACTTCCGCCTTGGTCTGGCCGCTCTTCTTTCCGAGGAATGGCTTGACGAGAAGGTAGACGACGTCGCGCCAGGGCATGTTGCGGGCCAAACGTCCGAGCAGGGTGAACGCCTGGCGCGGGTAATGGATGAACTTGTAGACGATCAGGCGCTTCAATTCCCGGGACCGAATTTCGTGAATCTTCTCGCCGGGGAGCACCGTCGGATCGATCGATGAGCACTTGAAGTATTTGTACCAGTCGGCCTCGTCGTTGACGAGTCCACGATTGACGTACTCCGTCCACAGCGGCGTGCCCCGGTAGACACAGAGGCGGTTGAAGCCGAAGGTGTCAATCGGGAGGCGTGAGGCGAAACGGAATGTCTCGCACATGTCTTCTTCCGTTTCGTCGGGGTTGCCAACGACGAAGAAGCCGTGAACGATCTCGATGCCCGCCTTCTTTGCGGCATGGACCGCGGTCTCGGTCTGCTCGAGCGTCTGCTCCTTTTTCAAGCGGTCCAGGATCTTCTGGCTCCCGCTCTCGATGCCGAACATGAGCGTGCGGCAATGGGCCTTGGCCATCGCCGGGAAGAGCTGCATGCAGACGGAGTCGACGCGACCCTCGCATCCCCATTGGATCGTGATGCCTTCGTCGTTGATTCCCTTGCAAATCGCCTCGATCCGCTTGGGCTGCAGCAGGAAATGATCGTCGACGAAGTAAACCGCGCCGTAACCGTCCTTCTGGAGCTGCCTGAACTCGGCCAGGACGTGCTCGGGGCTGCGCGAGCGCCACTTCCCCTCGTTAAAAATGGGGATGTCGCAGAAGACGCAGGGCCACGGGCAGCCGCGGGAGGTCTGCATCGTCGTGAAGCGCTCTCGGGAGAGGACGACCGGCACGTCCAGCGGCATCGACTCGACGAAATCCAGCTCCAGGCTCTCGCGATCCGGGAACGGCCATTGATCGAGGTCGCGATCCTGCACGCGTCCCGGGTTGTGCCGGAGCTTCCCGTCCGCATCCTGCCAGGTCACGCCCAGGACCGGGGAGGGGTCCTCGAGGTGATCGACGAGGTCGAGAATCAGCGGCTCGCCGTCGCCGCGGCAAACGAAGTCGACTTCCGGGACCTGCCGCTTGACGTGCTCCGCGTTGAGCGTGGCGAACACGCCGCCGAACGCGAGCTTGACGTCCGGGGCCGCCGCCCGGAGCTCTCGCGCCAGGATCTTCGCGTAAGGGTAGCTCGTCGTGGACAGGAAGCTCAGCCCGACGAGGTCCGGCTTCTCCCGCAGCACTTCGGCAACGATCACGTCGTTCGGAGTGTCCGGGTTGGCCTGGTCGAAGAGCCGGACCTGGTGCCCCGCGCGCTTGAGCACAGCGGACAGCGACATGATCCCGATGGGCGGGAATCCCATCACCTGCAGCCGGCCGTTCTTGCTCCGGACCTTGCCGGGAATCGCGTAGAACTGGGGATCCCGGACGTGGACGAGAAAGACCTTCCTCGCGCGGGCGGAAGGTGGCGCGGAAGGCCGATTTGCGATGTCCTGTTCTCGGTCGGTCATTCGTTCTCCCACAGGGTAGGGCGCCATTGTATTCCGCCTCCGCCTTGCCCCTGACAGCCGTTTCACGCTTGGGCCCCTGCGAGATCCTCGCCCCGCTCGGACGCGCGGGGCATCTCTTGCGCTGTGACGGAGCTACTCGAAGGGGAAACGCTCGTTTTCCAGCTCACCCGGACGCTTGAGAAGACCGCAGAGCGCAGCACCCAAGCTCGCCGGTCTCGCGCTCTACGAGTTTGTCTCCCGCCTCCGGTATTCTTCGAGGTGCTTGCGGTCGGTGACGTCCCGGCAGACGGCGAGGGCGGCGATGGTGCGCCCGAAGTCGTCGGTCAGCGGCACGACGACGGTGTCGCACACGCCACGCACTCCGTCCTTGCGGTCGAAGCGGATCTCGCCGGACCAGCGCCCGTCGCGGCGCATCTCGGCGAGCAGCTCCCGGGCAGTCATCTTTGCGCCGGCGGCCCGCAGAAGATCGGGCGTGTTGCCCACCATCTCCTCCTTCGCGTAGCCGAACATCTTCTCCGCGCCCGGGTTCCAATCCACGACCCGGGCCTCCAGGTCCATCGTGATGACGGCGTCGCTGATGTGGTCAAACGCCCGGGCGTGCCGCCGGATGGTGTCCTCCATCAGGCGCCGGCGCGTCGCGTCGTGGAAGCTCCACACGCGGCCAACGGTTTTCCCCGCGACCTTCTGGGGCGACGAGTACCGCTCGAACACCCGCCCGTCCTTGAACTCGAGCCAGTCGTAGCTCTTCGCCTCGGGCTCCCCGTAGAGCTCCTTGACCTTCTTGACGAATCGCTCGGGATCTCGGACCTGGTCCAGCACGAACGCGAGGGCCTTGCTGTCGTCGCGCGACGCGATCACGTCGTCCGGAATGCGCCACATCTCGACGAACTTCCGGTTGAAGCTGACGATCCGCCCGTCGTTGTCGACCACGAGGATTCCGTCCGCGCTCGCCTCGAGGGTCGCCTTCAGGAGCGACAGGGTCTGCTCGACGCCCTCTTCGACCTGCTTGCGCTGGGTCACGTCGCGAAAGCTCCAGACGCGCCCCACGGTGCGCCCGTCCACGACCTGCGGCAGCGAGTCGCGCTCGATCAGGCGCCCGTCGGAGAGCTCGATGACGTCGTGGCTGACGGCGGACGGCTGCGCGTACACGGTCATGACCTTCTTGACGAACGCGGCGGGATCCTTGAGCTTCGACAGCACGAATTCGAGGGCCCTGTTCTCCTCGCGCCCTTCGGCGATGTCGTCGGGGATGCCCCAGATGGCGACGAACCGCCGGTTGAAGTTGACCATCTTCGCGTTGGCGTCGACCACGAGGATCCCGTCGGCCGTCGCGTCGATCGTGGCCTTCAGCAGAGCCACCGAGCGCTCGAGCTCCTGCTCGGCCTCCCGGCGCTCCGTGATGTCGAAGGCGACGCCCACGACGCCCTGAATCGCGCCGTCCGCCTCGCGGATGGGTTGGACGTGGGCCTGGAACGCCCGGCCCTGCCATACGGTCTCGTACGACACCGACTCTCCCTGGAGCGCGCGTCGGTGCGCCGCGATCGGCGGAAACTCCGGATCCGTCGTTTTGAAATAGGCGAAGAGGCTCATGCCCTTCATGCCGCCTGGCGGCGTTTCCAGGGACTTCAGGCCCGCGCCCATCGAGGCAGTGAAGCGCAGATCCGCATCCACCGTCCAGAGGACCGCCGGCATCTGGGACACGAGGACGCGCAGGGTCTCCTCCTGCTCGTGGATAACTTCCTCGGCGTCCTCGCGCTCGATCGTCATCCGCCTCCTCAGCTCGAGCTGCGTCACGACCTGGCGCGAGAGCGCGCGCAACGCCTCGGTCTGGTCGGGGGTGAGCCTGCGCGGCTTCTGGTCCATCACGCACAGCGTCCCGAGCGCGTGGCCGTCCGCCGTGACCAGCGGGGCACCCGCGTAGAAGCGGACCCGGGGCTCGCCGACGACCATCGGGTTGGAGGCGAAGCGCCGGTCGGCCCGGGCGTCCGGGACGACGAACACGTCGTCGCCCAGGATCGCGTGGGCGCAGAAGGCAACCTCGCGCGGTGTCTCGGACTGGTCGAAGTTCACCCGGGCTTTGAACCACTGGCGCTCGGCGTCCACCAGGCTCACCAGCGCGATCGGAGTGCCGCAGATCTGCGAAGCGAGTAGGGCGAGGTCGTCGAAGGGCTGCTCGGAGGGCGAATCGAGGATGCGGTAACGAAGCAGCGCTCCGATCCGCTCGGATTCGTCTGGCGGC
>JBKJWL010000247.1:0-16423 GCA_046716885.1 Thermoanaerobaculia bacterium
GATCGAGGTGGGGTCAGGTCTTCATTTTTCGGATTCGATCAGCGTCTGAGTCTGGAGGCCCGGCGGTTCTTGAATCCGAAAAATGAAGACCTGACCCCAGCGCCACGATCGTCGCCCCCATGCCTCCCCGCTCCGGCGGCGCGTCGCCATAGTCCGCGATGTCCTGGCGGCAGGCAAGGAGGCGCCGCACCTCGGCACGCCGGACCCCGATTCCCTTGCCGTGGATCAGGCGGACTTCCAGAAACCCGGCTTTCTTCGCTTCGCGCAGGTACTCGGCGACCGCCGATGCCACGTCTTCCGGACGAAAGGAGTGAAGGTCGAAAGAGTCTTCGACCGGGACGCGCCTCAGAGAGCCGGCCTCTCCGTCGTGGCCCGCTCGATGGCGGCGGCGGCGACGGGGATCGGCCCACCGCAAACGCAGACCGTCTGGAAGCCGCCGTCCGGCGCGACCCCGGCCCGGGAGACCTCCAGGAGCCGACCGTCGTTGATGGTCCGGTCCGTCGACCAGCGGCGTACGGACCCGACCAGCCGATCCGCGTGCTCCACGTACTGGAGAGTGACCTGGCAGCCGCACCCGGCGCATTGGCTCCAGAAGTAGTTCATCGTGTGTTCTTTTCTCCTGCCGGCCCGCGCAGCTCGCGGTGGGCGCGTTTGCGCTCGTACATGACGCGGTCGGCCTGCGAGATCGCGACGTCGAGCGGTACGCGGCGAGAGTAGTTGTGAACGCCGACGGACGCGGCCAGGAACTTCGTATAAGGCTTACCCCCGGCCCGGGGCGACTGCTTGACCTCGTCGATCTTGGCTGGGAGCAGGTAGAAGCGCCGGCGCGCCAGCTCTTCGTCCATGCCGGGCAGGATCACGAGAAACTCGTCGCCGCCCCACCGGATCACGTGATCGTTGCCGCGGACGAGCTTCTTGATCGCCGTCGCCACCGTCCAGATCGCGCGATCCCCTCCCTCGTGCCCTTCCTGGTCGTTGATCGTTTTGAGGCCGTCCACGTCGATCAGGACGATGGAGCCGCCGGTCTCGCTCGACTCGAGCTGGGGCTTGATCTCGTCGAGGAAGAAACGATTGTGCGTGTCGGTGAGCGGGTCGAGCCAGGCGCGCCGCTGCGAACGCCGGGTGTCGTCGACGGTGCGGGAGTGGAGAGCTCCGAGACGCCGCTCGGTGTCCTCCATGGCCCAGATGATCAGCCCGATGCCGAAGAGCATCTCGAACAGGACGTCGACGAATCCGGTGTAGGGCAGGAAAGGAACGCCGCGCGCCGGCTGGAAACTGAAGAGCACGACGTAGCCGAACTGCGCGGCCGAAGTCAGCAGCGCCAGGAGTCCCGAGAACTGGCGCCCGAGCCCGGCGCGGGGGCTCTGAAAGATGAAGACCGCGACCAGCAGCCAGCCGACGGCGAGGATGCCCATGTGGACGGCGTAGAAGCGGTGCGGAAGGGAAGCCACCTGCCCGATCAGAATGGCGATCGGAAGCGCCGCCACGGCTGTGACGGAGAGCGGTTTGGCGAGTGACACCTCCCGGCCCATTCGGGTCGCTGCGACACAGAGGGCCACGAGGTAGAGCAGCTTGAAATACTGATAGGCCTCCTTGTCGAAGCCCGTCTGCCAGCGCGTGAGGAGCGCCTGCGCGGCGAGCGCGAGAAAGAGGAAGAGCCAGGCGAAGCCGGCCGCCTGGAGTACCCCTTGCGTCTTACCCCGCGAGAGGTAGAGAAAGATGACGGAGAGCAGACCGGCGCCCACCGTCTGGACGAGGAGCCCGAGGATCCCGAGTTCCATTCAGCGATTGGCCTCAGACAAGGTTAGCAGGTTGCGCAAAGGGGTCGAGCGGCCGTCCGGGCCGGCAGGCATTCCGATCGCTTCGGGCTCCAACCGCATGATTCTGCGGTCAATATAGCCGCTCGCTACCGTGATCCAAAGGCCGCAGCGGTGCGTTAGCGCACGTTGACGCGGGCCCCGATGCGGCGCAGGCGCTCCGCCGGCCCGTCGGGTCGGCAGGCGGGCGCCGTGTCCCGGCCCTCGCACACGTACGGAATCCGGTCCATGGCGTTGGGCCCTCTCAGGACGAGGCCCCAGGGGCGTCCCGCGGCGTCCGCCGGATGCAGCAGCAGATCGACGGGGGGAGCGGCGTTCTGCATGTCGATCGTGTAGAGCGCGGGGCCGATCCTCACGCGATAGGGCGGCTCGCCCTCGATCGCGACGGTCGTATTCTGCCCCCGCTCGTTGCCCCACACGCCGGCGAGATCCTGGGAGGCGAGCTCGTCGGCCGCGCTCGGGAACACCTGCCGCGCCCCTCCCCTCCAGGTTCCGGCGGGCGCGTAGACCTGGTCCCTCGGCGGCCCCAACCCTTCCACGCGAACCTCGTAGGGGACCGTGCCGTCGCCGGCGAAACGGATCGCCACGTGCGCGAGCTTGTCGCCCGCGCGCGCGGAGAGCGTGGCGGTGTTCGATCCGGAGGCGAAGGTCTCGACGGGAGCCAGGATGTCGGGCCCGGGCCCGGAGAACCGCAGGGCGAAGAATCCCCGGCGGGGGTCCGTCTCGATCGCGAGCGCGGGCTCCCGCGCGAACGCGGCGAGGTCGAACCGTCTGTACAACCGCTCGAGCGCCGTTTGCGTGTAAAGCTCCGTTCGGTACCACGTGGGAATCGGGATGCCGTTGATCTCGGCGCGGGAGCGCCGGGGATCGAAATCCAGGCCGAACCCCGCGAACGCGAAGGTCTCCCGCGTGCGCAGCTCGCCGGGGGCGACCCGTTCGACGCGCTCGCGGATGAGCGCCGAGGGCCGCCCCGCCGCCTCGCTCTCCCAGGTGTAGGCCCAGGCGCCGGGGCTCTCGCAGTCGGGAAGCGGCTTGCCGGCGGAGTCGCGGATCGGGAGCCTCTCGAGCGCGCCGCCGCGGTAGCGCCAGACGGAGCGGCACGCGGACGTGTCGGTTGCCGCGGCCACTTCCACGAGAGCGCCCGCGCTGCCGATGGGCGCCGCGGTCAGCGCGATCGGGACGACGTCGGCGGAAGGGGCCGGCGCCTTCGCCTCCGCGAGACGCCGCCCGCTCGCGTCGCGGACCTGCAGCCGCACGGCGCCGCGCGAGGGCGCGGCCGTGACGGTTTCGGAGGCGCCGTCGCCGTCGAGATCCGCGGCGAGGCTCGGCACCACTGCCGCGGGCTCGGCCGCGGCGAACGTGAGCAGGAGAGCGAGGCCCGTGAGCAAGCGGCGGCTATGCCCGGACGCACGACTCCACGGACTCGAACCCGATGCGCCCGTGCGTGCCGTCGCAGAACGGTTTGTTCTCGGATTTGCCGCAGCGGCAGAGCGACACGCCGCGGCCGTCCTCGACCACGATCTCGTTGCCCTGCGGGTCGGCGATCTTCAACGGCCCCATCACGCGGTAGGGTCCGTTCGGAATGATCTTGATGATCGGGTCACCCATGTCGTCGTCCTCCTCGCGTTCTCGCTCGCGTCATTGTAGTCCGGAGGCGCGGCGGAAATTCCGCGCATCTTCTGTGTTACCCTCAGGCGAAACCTCTTGTACGCCTTCGAGAAAGCCCCGCCCGACGTCCAGGAGATCCTGACGAAGCCCATCAAGGATCTCGGACTCAAGCTCGAAGGGTCACCCATCGAGCGCCTCGTGCAGCAGCTCTACCGCGAGCTCGACCGCAAGGGCCTCCGGAAGTTCCGGCCGCTCTGCTATCTCTCCGACGAGTGGGGCTGTCCCTCGGGGGAGCCTGTGATCGGAATCCCGTTCTATCTCGCCGACCCCAAGCTCGCGCGGCTCGAGAAGGAGATGAACGATCTCGAGGACCGGGCGGAGATCATGATGTACCTGCGGCACGAGGCCGGGCACGCGTTCAACTACGCGTACGCCCTCTACCGGACGCCGGAGTGGCGAGACCTGTTCGGGCCTTTCCGGCGGCCGTACCGGGACGGCTACCGGCCGGTGCCGTTCTCGAGGCGCTTTGTCCGCCACATCGCAGGCTGGTACGCTCAGAAGCACCCCGACGAGGACTTCGCCGAATCCTTCGCCGTCTGGCTGACCCCGCGCTCTCAGTGGCGCCAGCGGTACAAGGGCTGGGGCGCGATGGCCAAGCTTCGGTACGTGGATCGGATGGCGCGCCGGCTGCGCGACACCGAGCCCGTTCGGCCGCAGGGCCACACCGACATCACCGTGGAGGAGATGGAGACGACCGTCGAGGAGTTCTACAAGAAGGCCCTCGAGGAGCAAACCCAGTCCGTGGAGCTCGCGCTCGACACGGATCTCGTCGACATCTTCAAGGTCTCGAAGCGCCGGAAGAAGGGCACGCGTCCCGCCACGGACCTCCTCCGCGAGAACCGGAAGACCCTGATCGACAAAGTGACCTACTGGACCGGAGTTCAGCGGCCGCTCGTGCGCCGACTCGTCGAGTCGATCGAGGGGCGCGTCTCGGAGCTCGGCCTGCGCGCCGCCATGAGCAGCGAGAGAGAGAACCTGACCGAAGTCGCCGCGTACGCCACGGCACTCGCGATGAACTATCTGGCCCGCGGGAAGTTCGTGCAGCCCTAGCGAGGGGGGGAAGCGAATGAGCCGGGAGAAACTCAAGATCTGCGTCCTCTACGACGTCCTCGAGGAGGACCCGCCGGAGCCGCCGCCTCCGCCGCCGGAGAAGGCGTCCCGGGCCGGTAAAAAGCCGACCCGGAAAAAGAAAAAGGAGAAGCACGACCGCGAGGAGATCTTCGAAGCCCTCGTGAAGCTGGGCCACGAGGTGGCCTACCAGGTCGTGGACGGGAGAGACCAGTCGCTCATCGCGCTCGCCCGCGCGGACGCCGATCTCTTCTTCAACCTGACCGAGTCCTACGCCGGCGACGACACGATGGACATGAACCTCGCCGCATACCTCGATCTGCTCGGGAAATCCTATACGGGCGCCGGGCCCCACGCGCTCTACCTGGCCCAGGACAAGGCGCTCGCCAAGAAGATCTTCGCCTTCCACGGAATCCGGACCCCTTTCTTCGCGACCTCCTACAAGGGGAAGCTCGACCACTCCCACGACATCGCGTTTCCGCTGATCGTCAAGCCCACGTCCGAGGACGGCTCCATCGGCATCGACGCCGGCTCGGTCGTCGGCTCGGTCAAGGAGCTGATGGAGCGGATCCACTACATTCACGAGGAGTTCGATTCTCCGGCGTTGATCGAGGAGTACATCGAGGGACGCGAGATCTACGCCGCGGTCCTCGGCAACGAGAGCCCGGAGGTCCTTCCGATGATCGAGCTCGACCTGTCGAAGCTCCCCGAGGGCACGCCGAAGATCGCGGGCAAGGAAGTGAAGTGGGAGAAGGATTCCGAGAGCTACCGGGTCACCAAGTCCGCTCCTGCGGAGGACCTCGACGAGGACACCGTCAAACGCCTCTCGGACACCGCGCTCGCGGTCTACCAGTCCCTCAAGCTGCGGGACTACGGGCGCATCGACATGCGGCTGACCCCGGAAGGGGAGGTCTACGTCATCGAGGCCAACCCGAACCCGTGGCTCTCCACGGGCGCCGAGTTCCACATGGCGGCCCGAAAGGCCGGCCGCACGTACACGCAGCTGATCGCCGAGATCGTCGACCTCGCCCGGGCGCGCTATTCCGCCGCCTGACCGGGGCCGGCGTAAGCCGCGAGGATAGGATTCCGGGGAAGGAGCTCGAAATGAAAAGAATCCTGACTCTCGCGGCGATACTCGGCCTGGCTCTCGGAAGAGCCGCTCCGGCCGTGGAGCTGGCGGGCGTGAAGATGCCGGACACCGACACCGTCGAAGGAAAGACGCTGAAGCTGAACGGTATTGGCCTGCGCAAGAAGGCGATCTTCAAGGTCTACGTCGCCGGGCTCTACCTCGAGAACCCGTCGAAGGACGCGGCCGCGATCCTCGCCTCCAACGACATGAAGAGTATGCGCCTCCACATCCTGCGGGGCATGAAAGGCTCGCAGGTCAGCGAGGCCATCGCCGAGGGCTTCGAGCGAAACTCGAAGTCCGAGCTGCCGAAGTTGAAGCCGCGGCTCGACAAGTTCGCCGCCATGATCCCCGACGTGGAGGAGGGGGACCTGATCGTCATGACCTGGGTGCCGGACAAGGGAACGAAGGTCACCGTTCGCGGCACGGACCGCGGGACGATCGAGGGGCGCGACTTCGGCGACGCTCTCTTTGCCGTGTGGCTCGGCCCGGCCCCGGTGCAGGAGGAGCTGAAGAAGGGGCTGTTGGGCGGATAGTCGACGCTCGACAGCCGATGGTCGACAGAAGCGCAGGCTTCAGGCTGCCGGCTGAGGACCGTTGGCTGTCGACTTTCCGGTCACGCGCCGCATGAAGCGGTCGATTCCGACCCCCAGAAACATCAGCCACGTCCAGAGCCACATCGCGGGCGAGCCGCGCTCGACTCCGCCCGCGAGCGTCGTGGTGACGGCGGCGCGGATGTGCTCCGGGGGCTGCGGAGCGCAAAACGCCTCGAAGAAGACCGGGTCGTAGAAGTTGTAAACGAACTTGCGAAAGCGGGCGAACATCCGGTTGGCCTGACGCTCGTACCGCGCGAAGTCGCGCGCGTCGACGCGTCCACGGCGGGAGAGGGCCCGATCGATCGTCTTCGCGGCGCGCTCGCCCGTCGCCATCGCGAGGAACACGCCGGTCGAGAAGACGGGATCGAGAAACGTCGCGGCGTCGCCGACGAGGGCCCAGCCGTCCCCGCCCAGGCGCTCCGAGGCCGCGGAGTAGTCGGAAACGCCGTGAATCTTCGAGAAGCGGCGGGCGCCTGCGAGGAGCTTCTGCATGCGTTCTGAGCGCGCGAGCATCTCCTCGAAGCGGGCCTCGGTCGAGGCTCCGTCGGTGAAGCGGACCTCGGTCGGATCGAAGACGCCACCGACACTGCAGGTCCCGTCCGAGAAAGGGATGATCCAGTACCAGACCCCGCGGTCGATGGGCAGAAGGATGTCCCCGGGCGTGCTGTCGTCCGGCCAGCGGAGATCCTCGTAATGCGCGAAGAGGGCGGCGCGCTTCAATTTCGGGTCGAAACGACGCAGCCCGAGCTTGCGCGACAGGATCGCCCCTTGTCCCGACGCGTCCACGACGACCCTCGCGCGGATCTCTTCGGAAGGACCCCCGACGCTCCGCGCCCGCACGCCGACGGCGCGGCCTCCCTCGAACAGGACGTCCTCGACGGCAGTTTCCTCGCGCACCTCCGCGCCGCTTTCGGCGGCGTGCCGCAGGAGCAGGTCGTCGAACTCGGCGCGTTTCACGTGGTAGGCCATCGGATGGCCGGGAACCCGGGCGTTGGCGAAGACCACCGGCCGCGTCGTGCCCTGCTCCTCGTTCCAGAAGAACGCGCCGTACTTCTTCTGGTAACCGGCGGCGCGGATCTTGCCGTGCACGCCGAGCCGGTCGAAGATCGGGAGCGAATACGGCAGGAGCGACTCGCCCACGTGGAAGCGCGGAAACTTTTCGCGCTCGAGCACGAGGACCCGGCGCCCGACGAGCGCCAGCGCCGTCGCGACGGTCGAGCCTCCCGGACCGCCGCCGATCACGACCGCGTCATACAATGCGGGCATGATCGGATTCTAACCGCTTGAGCGCTCCCGTCCTCGAGTACGTGGATATTCGCAAGAGCTTCGCTGCCGACCGCCCCGTTCTCGACGGCTTCACGCTCGCGATCGGCGCCGGAGAAACGGTGGCGCTCGTGGGCCCGTCCGGCTGCGGCAAGACGACCGCTCTGAAGCTCGCCAACCGCCTCGTCGACGCCGACGCCGGAACCCTCCGCATCTTCGGGAGCGACGCGCGCGCGCACGAGCCGGTGTCTCTCAGGCGCCGCGTCGGCTACGTGATCCAGGAAGGCGGCCTCTTCCCGCACTGGACCGTCCGCGAGAACGTCGAGACGGTGCCGCGCCTGCTCGGATGGCCCCCGGAGAAACGGCGCGCCCGCGCCCGCGAGCTTCTGGCGATGGTCGGGCTGCCGCCCGACGAGTTCGAGCCTCGGCGCCCGCGCGGGCTCTCCGGCGGCCAGCGGCAGCGGGTCGGCGTCGCGCGCGCGCTCGCCGCGGACCCCCCGCTGCTCCTCATGGACGAGCCCTTCGGCGCCCTCGACCCGATCGGGCGCCGCGCGATGCAGAAGGAGTTCCGGCAGTGGCGCGCGCGCTGGACCGGGGCCGTCGTCCTGGTGACCCACGACCTGCGCGAGGCGTTCCTCCTGGCCGACCGGGTCGCGGTGATGAACGCGGGCCGCGTGCTCCAGACCGGCACCCGCGAAGACTTTCTCGCGCGCCCGGCCGATGCGTTCGTGCGCGAGTTCGTCTCGGAGATCGCGTCTTGAGGACGCTGGCGGAGTTCCTGTGGGAGCGGCGCGGCGACATCCTGGCGCTGACTGGGCAACACGTTCTCCTCGTGTTCGCCGCGACGGCGATCGCCGTCGCGATCGGAGTCCCGCTGGGTGTGGCGCTGACCCGCCGGCCCCGGCTGGCGCGCCCCGTGCTCGGGTTCGCCAACGTCGTCCAGACGATCCCGAGCCTGGCGCTCTTCGGATTCCTCATTCCGCTTCCCGTTCTCGGCGGGATCGGAGCGCAGACCGCCATCGTGGCCCTGGTCGTCTACTCCCTGCTGCCGATCCTCCGAAACACGCACGCCGGCATCCTCTCGGTCGATCCGGCCGTCGTCGAGGCCGCGACCGGCCTCGGGATGACTCCGGGCCAGAGACTGCGCTTCGTCGAGCTGCCCCTCGCGCTCCCCGTCGTTCTGGCCGGGATCCGCGTCGCGGTCGTCGTCGGGATCGGCCTGGCAACCATCGCCGCCGCGATCGGAGCGGGCGGCCTCGGCGTCCTGATCTATCGCGGCGTGGCGACGGTCGACCACCGCCTGATCCTCGCCGGCGCCTTGCCCGCGGCGCTCCTGGCGCTGGCGTTCGATTTCGGCCTGGGCGCGGTCGAGAAGCGCCTGGGACCGCGGCGATGAATCGGCTCGCGCGGGTCCTCGGCGCGGCTCTGCTTCTCTTTGCGGGTTGCGCGCGGCCGGGCGAGCGGCCGCTCCGCGTCGGCTCGAAGAACTTCACCGAGCAGGTGATCCTGGGCGAGATCGCTGCCCAGGCTCTCGAGCGGGCGGGCGTCGCGGTGGAGCGAAAGCTCGATCTGGGCGGAACGTTCGTGTGCCATCGGGGGCTGACCGCGGGGGAGCTGGACCTCTATCCTGAGTACACGGGCACCGCGTTCACGGCGATCCTGCAGGAGAA
This sequence comes from Thermoanaerobaculia bacterium, assembly GCA_046716885.1. GTDB lineage: Bacteria > Acidobacteriota > Thermoanaerobaculia > UBA5066 > Gp7-AA6 > DAHUXD01. The sequence goes on from JBKJWL010000247.1 coordinate 9,209, forward strand.
GCCAATCACGGATCCCGTCCGGGTGCGCGAGGAGGTGGCTCGCGAATACCGGCGACGCTGGGACCTCGCCTGGGCGCCGCCGCTCGGGTTCGAGAACACCTTCGCGATCGTCCTGCGCGGGGCGCAGGCGCGGGAGCTCGGGATCACGAAAATCTCCGACCTCGCCCGTTTCGCCGACCGGCTCCGGCCGGGCTTCGGCTACGAGTTCCTCGAGCGTGCGGACGGGTTCCCGGGCCTCGCCGCGGCCTACGGCCTGCGCTTCGCCTCGCGGCCGGCCGAGATGGACCTGGGCCTCCTGTATACCGCGCTCGCGCAGGGCAAGGTCGACGTGGTCGCCGGCAACTCCACCGACGGCCTGATCGCGGCGATGGGACTCACGGTTCTCGAGGACGACCGCCGCTATTTCCCGCCGTACGAAGCAGCCTTCGTCGTGCGCGCCGCCGCGTGGAACGACCCGCGGGTGCGGGCCGCGCTCGAGCCGCTATCGGGCAGGATCACCGCCGACGCCATGCGCGCAATGAACGCCGCGGTGGATCGGGATCGCCGGAGGCCCGAGGATGTCGCGCGCGAGTTCCTGGGCGGCCTCCGGGCGCCCTGAACGGCCGTTGTCCGGCGCTTTTCTGCTACCCTGACTCCAGGATCCCCCGATGGACGGCGCATTCGATTTGCTGACCAAGGCGGACTGGACAGTCCTCGGCGGAGCCCTCCTTCTCCTCGTCATCCTGATCGTGTCCTTCTGGTCCCGGTCCTACGTGTTCTGCCAATACCTCAACACCATGGCCGGGATCGCGCTCAAGCCGACAGAGGTCAAACGGGCGTTCAAGAACGGCGGCCGCGAGGGCGTGCGGGAACTGTTCCTCGACCTGATCATCCGCGAGGACCTGAAGGGCGGCCCCACGGCGATTCCGGAATCGGTGAGCCGTAAGCCGTAGCCGTCCTCAGTTCTCGATCAGCCGGAACCCCGGCACCACGTCCCGGCCGAGCACGCTGCGGAGCACCGTCGCGTGGAGGACCTCGTCGGAGAGGATCCGGGCGGCGGCGCCGGAGAGCGCCCGGTCCTGGAAGCGCTCGACGACGTACAGGTACACCCGCGCGGCACCGACCTCGAGCTTGAACGCGAGCTCCAGGACGTCCTTCTCGTTCGAAAGCGGCACGCCGAAGACGTACTCCTTCTTCGGCTCGACGGCCGAGCCGCCCTTGCGCTTGACGGCGTCCGCAAGGAGGTCGCGGTGGATCTCGTGGCTGCCCTGGAAGAGCAGGCCCACCTCCTTCGCCTTCGCCGAGAGCAGGCCGCTGCCGCCCGCCAAGCCGTAGGCCCAGATCGCCTCGTGCTCGAGCGCGAGCGCCGTATTCATGAGAGTGAGGTCGTCGTATGAAGAGGCGTCTTTGCCGGGTAGCGCCAGGAGCGGCCGGCCGGCAGCGGCCAGACCCAGAGCGAGGCCGGTCGAGGCAGCGTCGCGGAATAAGTCGCGGCGGGAACGGGGCATGGGTGCCTCCTTGCGCTGCATGTTACGTCCCCAATGCCCGACCCTACGAAAAAAGCCCCGGCCCGGATGTCTCCGGACCGGGGCGAAGGGGAACCTGCGAATTCGCTACCTCGCGTCGGGGGCCGTGGCAAAGTGCGTGATGACCGGCACGTCATCGTGGACGCGGCTATATCCCGAGTGAGGCGTATAGAGGAAGGGGAAGCCGGCGATGAACGGTCTATCCGGACCATCGACTCCGTCGCCGAGCTGATTGTTCGGCGCGACGTTGAACTCCGAGACCAGGACGCCGGCGACGACGCGCAGAGCGATGTCGACCGTGTCGTCGTAAGGGCGGCGGCCGTTCGGGAACCCCGCGTTGTCGCCGGCGAGCACGCCGAGACGATTCACGGCGTAGACCGGGGTCGGGAAGATCGCGGTGTTCAGGCGGAGCTGATCCGAGATCACTTCACCGGGGCGCTGCGTGAGGCCGGCGATGCCCTGCACGAGGGCGAGCAGGTCCGTGCGCGGTGCCGGCGGAACGGCGATGCCGAAGAGCGCGGTGAAGATGCCCGCGAGCTCCGAGTTGAGGACGTACGAACCAAAGTTGGCCAGATCGTCGGCCGGACGCGTCGCGTTGAACAGGTCCTTGGCGGAAAGCGGAATCACGACCTCGTTGATGAGGGGATTCCCGAGGCGCGAGACCTGGATCCAGGCGCCCGTGGCGGAGGACGTGCCGTCCGTGTTCAGCACCGTCGTCTGCCGGCGCCAGGTCGAAGACCACATGCTGACGATCGCGTTCGGATCGGTGGCGTCCGTCGGGGCGGTGCCGTTGGCTGTGAGGTTCTCGATGGGAACGGAGATAGCGATCGCGTGTACGTTATAACCGGCCGTCGTGTTGACGCCGCCGCCGTGGTCGCCGGGCAGCGTGCCGGGCCGGAAGTTGATCAGGTCGAAGATCATGCCCAGGTCGACGTAGAATCCCTCCGCCCGCGGGCCGGCGAAGACGATCGTGTGCTCGTCGATGGGGTAGACGCTGGCCGCGATGCCCGATCCGCTGCCGTACCCCTGGGGAAACGACTTGGGGCCGACGTTGTTCGGCGATTCGATCAGGTCGTTGCCGATCACGGTGCAGCTCTGGTTCGGGGACGGACCGAAGCACTTGTTGACCATGTAGGTGTAGTAGACGTTCTGATCGGGATCGTCGAGCGAAGTCACCGGGCCGGTGTTCTGAAGGAAAGTCGCGCCGTTGCGGACATTGCGCGTGAACTCGACGCGGTAGACGAAATCTTCGAGGGCATCGCCGTTCGAGTCGACGTTGAACTCGTAGCGGATGTTGGGCTCGAAGTGGAAGAAGTTCGGGCCCCCGGCCGGCTCCTCGAGCGGGATCCAGTTGGAGATCATGACGAGGCGAGAGGGGTCGACGGGGTCGCGGAAGAAATAGACGTCGGTGTTGTCCGCCACGGGGTCTTTGCTGATGCCGGGAGCTTCGCGGTGGCTCGATGCGAGAACGGGCGCGGCCAGCGCCAGGGCGGGGACGAGCGCGAGCAGCGTTTGCCGCAGCTTGCCCCGGGTACGGGGATCCTTCATGAGTTTTCCTCCTCCTTGGTTTCAGGGACCCGGCCGCCGGAACACTGCGTTGCCGGCGCGGCGGGTTGGTTGAGTGCCGAAAAGACGGTTTGCACAACCTGTGCCTTCACGGATACGGGATCGGAGGATCGGTCGGATTCACGTGCGGCCACTGATCGTGAAGCCATCTGCGGGGCCGGGTGTCATATCCTTCGTTACGGATTCCCATGAACGCCAAGCGAGAGGACCCCGACCGCTTTCTGATGGCCCGGATCGAGGCCCGGGACGCGGACGCCCTGGCCGAGCTCTACGACCGGTACGCGGGCCGCCTGATGGGACTCTCTCGGCGCATTCTCGGGGAAGGCGGGGAAGCCGAAGAGGTCCTGCAGGACGTCTTCCTCTTCGCCTGGCGAGCGGCTCCGTCGTTCGACCCGGCGCGGGGCAACGTGTTGACCTGGCTCATGATCGCCACCCGAAGTCGTTCGATCGATCGCCTCCGCGCGCGTCGGCCGGCGTCCCGCCCGGAGACTCGTAGCCTCGAGGAAATCATCGAGCCGCCGGCCGGGCTCGACGACGTGGAAGCGGACTCGGTCGGCCGCCAGTGGGAGTCCCTCTGCCGCGCCGCCGTCGGCGAGCTTCCCCCCGACCAACGGCGGGTGTGCGAGCTCGCCTACTTCGAGGGACTGACACATCAGGAGATCGCGGAGCGGACCTCCGCACCGCTCGGCACCGTCAAGACCCGTGTCCGGCTGGGCTTGATGAAACTTCGAGAGCGCCTGGGCCCGTACTGGGGGAGTGGAAGCCATGGACCATAGCGAACGGCACGAGGAGCTCGTCGCCGCGGTGGCCCTCGGCATGCCGCTCGGTGCGGACCGGGTCGAGCTCGAGGCGCACCTGCGCGAGGGGTGCGCCCGGTGCGAGGAGCTGCTCGCCGATCTCCGGACGGCCGCGACGGCTCTGGCAACCGGTGCGCCCCCCGTCGCGCCTCCGCCGGAGCTGCGGGGAAAAATCCTCGGTTCCCTCGGTCCTTCGCGGGCCCGAACGCGGCCGGCCTCCGCGATGGCCTGGCGCGTCCTGGCCGCGGCCGCGGCGCTTTTTGCCATCTTCGTCGGGCTCGACGACGCGCGCCTGCGCCGCCAGCGGGAGGAGCTGCGGAGCCAGACCTCGCAGCTCGCCACCCGCCTGCAGTCCGCCGAGACGGAGCTGGCGCAGCGCGTGCTCCGGGCGCGCGTACTCGAGAGCGACGACGTGCGGATGCTCATCCTCGGCGGCAAGGGCCCGCAGCCGAAGGCGCGGGCGCGAGTCTTCTGGAGCGAACGGGCGCGCCGCGGGGTCCTCGTGGCCAACAATCTCGCTTCCCTGCCTGCAGACCGACAGTACGAGCTCTGGGTCTTCGTGAAGGGCAAGCCCGTCAACGCCGGGGTTTTCGACGTGGACGCGCAGGGGAGAGCCCTCTTCGAGTCCACGGATTTCCCCGAGCCCGGCGCGCAGAACTTCGCGGTGACGATCGAGCCGCGCGGCGGCGTGCCCGCGCCGACGGGCCCGATCGTGCTCGTGGGATCGCCGGCGTAGAGTCAGACGGCTCACTCGGAACTCCTCCCGACTTCGACTCGCCGCGACTTCCCACATAATGGGCGCAGCTTGCGTCCGAGGATCGCCGCTCTCGCCCTCGTCGTCGCCGTCTCGGCCGGAGCGGCCCCCCCGCGCCCAGGGGCCCCGGACCCGCCCGCGCCGGCCCTGGGAGTCGCCGTCAACCTGGGGCCGAACGCCTCTCCCGCGGCCCGGCAGGCAGCGCTCGACATGGTCCGTCGCACGGGCGCCTCGTTTTTCGAGCTCGAGCTCTCCTGGTCGGCCGCGGAGCCCGCGCCGCGCCGCTACAGCCTCGACGAGATCATCCGGACGGCCCGGCTGCTGCGTCAGTCCGGCGCCACGCTGCATCTCGATCTGCCTCTCGTTACCGAGACCGCGCGCGACGTGCCGGCGGATCTGTCGCAGGTCGCCTTCGACGACCCGAAGCTCTCGCTGCGGCTCGGCAGGCTGCTGGACGCCCTGATGCCGGCTCTCTACGACTTCCAGACGCTGTCGCTCGGCGAAGGAGCGGACACCTACTTTGCGGACCGGCCCGAGGAGCTGCGCGCGTTCCGGCGCCTGTTCGACGGGGCGGTGCAGTTTCTGGCGAAGAAGGCCCCGGGACTGCTCGTGGGCGTGACGACGGCTGCCCCCGAGGAAAGTCCCGCTCCCCGGGTCGCCGCGGCTCTCCACGCGCGCAGCCCCCTTCTCCTCTATATGTATTCGCCCTTCGTGCGCGGGTCCCCCTTCGAGCAGCGCGACCCCGGCTCCCTGGAGAAGGACTGGAAGCTGCTCCTCGAGGGGAGGGGAGGGAAGCCGATCGCGTTTTCCGACGTCCGGTATTCGTCCTCCGCCGAGAACGCCTCGAGCCCGGCGCGCCAGGCGGAGTTCGTCCGCCGCTTTCGCGCCTTCCTCGCGAAGGCCGACGGCCGCGCGCTGCTTTTCGCGCGCTACGTGGCGCTGCGCGACTCCCCGTCCGAGTCGCTGCCCCCGCCCGAGCCGGAGCCGTCGGTCCTCGAGCGGCGCCGGCGGGCATTCCTCGCCCACGGCGGTCTCCAGGGGCCCGACGGCGCGCCCAAGCCCGCCTGGCGGGAGTGGGTGCGGCAGTCGGCGGGTGTGAAAAAATGAGGCCAGGAGGTGAAGTCATGGCGCGAACCGCGCGACCCCTGGCCCTGCTGATCCTGGCGGCGTCGTGGCTGCCGGGCTGCTCGTCGTCGAAGAACCCGGCCCCGCCCGTCCCCGTCGCAGGCTCCGACGCCGCGGCGCTCGACGGCCGATGGGAAGGCGAGTACTCGAGCGAGGCCACCGGCCGCTCCGGGAGCATCGTGTTCGAGCTCAAGTCCGGCGACCGGGTGGCCCACGGCGACGTCTACATGAAGCCGAAGGAGGGCGCCACGTCGAGCCTCCCGGGCGCTTCGCAGCCGATCCCTCAGATTCTCAGCATCGACTTCGTCAGCGCCTCTGGCGGGATCGTGACCGGCACGATGGACCCCTATCGGGACCCCCAGTGCGATTGCGAGGTGCAGACGACCTTCGTCGGCCGCGTCGCCGGAGACACCATCGAGGGGACCTTCACCACGACGCCGAGCGGCAGCGCCCCGATCACCACGGGCCGTTGGAAGATCGCGCGTAAGAAGACGTAGGGATCCCCGCGCCGATGAGCCCCGCACCCGTCACCCTCGACCGGTTCATTCTCGAGGAACAGCAGGCCTCTCCCCGGGCGACCGGGGAGCTGTCGCTGCTCTTGATGCGATTCGGCGTGGCGGGAAAGCGAATCGCGAGCGCGTTGGCTCGGGCCGGCCTGACCGGCGCGCTCGGCACGGCGGGCTCGGGCAACGCTTCCGGCGAAGAGCAGAAGAAACTCGACGTCCTTGCCAACGAGATCCTGCTCGAGACGTTCGACTACGGCGGCCTCGTGACCGTGGCCGCCTCCGAGGAGATGGAGGAGCCGTTCGTGTACGGCGCCAATCTCGAGCGGGGGAAATACGCGGTCGTCTTCGACCCGATGGACGGCTCCTCGAACATCGACGTCAACGGTACGCTCGGGACGATCTTCTCGATCCGCCCGCGCGTGGACGGGGGCGTGTCGGACCTCCTGCGCTCCGGGCACGAGCAGGTGGCGGCCGGCTACGTCCTCTTCGGGCACAGCGTGCTCCTCGTCTACACGACGGGCGACGGCGTGCACCTGTTCGCCCTGGATCCCTCGATCGGAGAGTTCCTGCTCGCCCGCCACTCCGTGCGAATGCCCGACCGCGGGAGAGCGTACGCCGTCAACGAGGGTCGGTCCCGCGGATGGTCCCCGGCCGTGCGAGCCTTCGTCGAATCGCTCAAGGATCCGGCAAAGACCGACGGCCGGCCCTACGCCACGCGCTATTCGGCGTCCCTGGTGGCCGACGTCCACCGATTCCTTCTCGAGGGCGGCATCTATCTCTATCCCGCCGACGTCACGCCCGGGGGCAAGGCGTCCGGGAAGTTGCGCGTCCTCTACGAGTGTCATCCGCTGGCGTTCGTCGTCGAGCAGGCCGGCGGCCGTGCCTCGACGGGCACCGAGCGGGTCCTCGACGTCGTGCCGAGCTCCCTCCACGCGCGGATGCCGCTGGCGATCGGGAGCCGC
>JBKJWL010000248.1:0-3659 GCA_046716885.1 Thermoanaerobaculia bacterium
CGCTACGTCGTCCGGGACCGCTGGAGCCTGCTCTTCCGACAGTTTGCCCAGTACGGATACTGGAAGGTCCGGCTCGTCCGCCGGTATCCGCGGCAGTCGAGCCTTCGCCATCTGATGCCGGCCGGGCTCGTCGCCCTTCTGGCCGCGGGACTCGTCGCGTCGCCCTTCTCGCGCTGGGCCGCGGCGGGCCTCGGGATCCTGGGGATGGCGTACCTGCTGGCGATCGCTCTCGCCGCTCTCGCGGCCTCGCGCAGCCTCACACTACGGCTCTGGCCCGGGGTCGCCCTGGCGCTCATCATGATGCATCTCGGGTACGGGAGCGGGTTCCTGGCTGGTCTGGTCAGGGGGGCGCTTCCGAGGCCGGTACGCGCGTGGTTTTCGGACCTCTCCCGATGAGCGACGCCCAACCGGGCGCCGTCCTGCCCGGAACGCCTGCGCCGGTCCTCCGTCCATCGGCGGGGGCGGCCCCTCTGGCGGCGTTCACGGTGGACGTCGAGGACTGGTATCAATCGAGCTTCGATTTCGACGCGCCGATCAGCGACAGGGTCGTCGGCAACGTGGACCGGCTCGTGGCGTTGCTCGACGAGCACGACGTGAAGGGAACGTTCTTCGTCCAGGGTCTCGTCGCCCGGCGGTTTCCGAGTCTCGTGCAGCGCCTGGTCGCCGAAGGTCATGAGGTTCAGTCTCACGGGCACACCCATCGTCCCCTTTTCGGGATGGATCGGGCCGCGCTCCGGGACGAGCTCGACGCCGGGCGCAAGAGCGTCGAGGACGCGGCAGGCCGGGCGGTGACGGCCTTTCGTGCCCCGGATTTCTCGATCGTTCAGGAGAACCTGTGGGCGCTTCAGGTTCTGGCGGAAGAAGGGTTCCGCGTCGATTCGTCCGTTTTTCCGGTGAGAACGAGGCGTTATGGAATCTCGGGGTGGAAGGTCGAACCCCAGCGGCTCCGGTTCCCCGGGGGCACCGAGCTCCTCGAAGTCCCCGTGGCCGCGTGGGGACGCGGGAGGTTCCGCCTGCCGGCCGGAGGGGGCGGTTACTTCCGCCTGCTGCCTCTGACCGTCCTCGCCGCGGCGCTGAAGTCCTGCATCGCCGGCGGACGGCCTCCGGTCGTCTATTTCCATCCTTACGAGTTCAACAGCCGCGAGCTCGACGAGTTTCGGGGCGAGATCTCCTGGCCCTGGAGGTTTCACCAGGGGCTTGGCCGGAAAGCTCTCGAAGCCCGAGTGCGCGGAGTCCTGCGAGCGGTGCGATTCGGGCGTCTGGACGAGGTCCTTCGGAACTGGGGCCTGGCGTGAGGATCGTGTTTTTCGCGGCCGACGATCCGCTCTACCTGCCGGATTTCTTTCGTCGCGTGCTCGACGAACGCGGGCCCGACACCCTGGGCGTCTATCTCACCCCGCCTCTGTATCGGAACCAGTCCCGTCTCGGCGCGGCGTGGCGGTACTTTCGGACCTTCGGTCCCGGTGCCGCGGCCAAGCTCGTCGGCCGGCTTCTGCGCTCCCGCCGCGAGCGCCGCTCCATCGCGGCGGTTTGCCGCGACCGGGGCGTCCCGGTCGAGACCATCCCGGACGTCAACGCGTCAGAGTTCCTTGATCGCCTGAAGGAGCTGGCTCCGGACCTGGTGATCTCGGTGAGCTGCCCCCAGCTGTTCCGGCGCCCGCTGATCGAGGTGCCCTCGCGAGGCCTGCTGAACATCCACGGCTCGATCCTCCCGGCGTACCGGGGAGTCCTGCCGGCGTTCTGGATGCTGGCCAACGGGGAACGCCGTGCGGGTGTCACGGTGTTTCTGGTCAACGAGGGGATCGACACTGGAGACGTCTGCGGCCAGGAATCGTTCGAGATCCTGCCGGAGGAATCGCTCGACCAGTTCCTCCGGCGTTCCAAGGCTCTCGCGGCCGGCTTGCTTCTGAAAGTGATCTCCGCGTTCGAGGGCGGGACCGAGCAGCCCGTCCGGCTGGATCTGACGCAGGGCTCTTATCATTCGTGGCCGGATCGGGACGCCGGCGCCCGGTTTCGTGCCCGGGGCAAGAGGCTGTGGTGAAGCGGACCGGACCCGACGAAAGCGCCGAACCGTTCGCCGGGGAGAAGGCGGCGGCCGTGGAGCAGGAGAGGATCCTCGCCGAGTCCCGACGGCGCGCGATGGAAGATCGGGCCAGAACGCTACGAGCCCTGGCAGGCGTCCGAGACTTTCGTGCGGAATGGCCGGTCTCGCCTCGCCGGCGAGCTGCTCCGGCGAGCGGGCGTGTTTCCGAGAGTCGGGGACGCCTGCCTGGAGATCGGTTACGGGTCCCTCGGTTGGTTGGGGCAGCTCCTGTGCTGGGGCGTCCGGACCGGGGATCTCCACGGCCTCGAGCTCAATCCCGGGCCGCCGAAGCGCGCCTCCGCTTCCCGAGCGCCGACCTGCGGATCGGGGACGCGACCCGGCTTCCCTGGCCAAACGGCCGCTTTCCTCTCGTGATCGCCTCGACCGTGTTCTCCTCGATTCTGGATCCCGTCGTGCGCCGGATGGTCGCCAGCGAGATCAACCGCGTACTGGCGCCGGGCGGAGCGCTGCTGTGGTACGACTTGCGCGTGAACAATGCCGCCAACCCGCACGTGCGCAAGGTGGGACGGCCGGAGCTCCTCCGGCTTTTCCCGGGCTTGAAAGGTGAGATCCGGTCTGTGACTCTGGCTCCGCCCGTCGGGCGAGCCGTGATCCCCGCGAGCTGGCTCCTCGCCGAGTTGCTGGAGATGATCCCGGTTCTCCGCACGCACCTGCTGGCCGTGATGGTCAAAGGAGAAACATGAGCAACGAGGTCCCCTTCTTTCGCCCGGACATCACAGACGCCGAGGTCGACGAGGTCGTCGCCGCCGTCCGGTCCGGATGGCTGACGACCGGACCGCGCGTAAGACGCTTCGAGGAGGATTTCGCGGCACAGGTCGGCTCGCCGCATGCGATCGCCCTCAACTCCTGTACTGCCGCGCTCCATCTCGCCGTCGAGGCTCTGGGGCTTTCGCCGGGCGAGGCCGTGCTGGTGCCGACGATGACCTTCGCGGCGACGGCCGAGATCGTGCGGTACATGGGCGGGATCCCCGTCCTCGTCGACTGCGACCCGGTCACGCTCAACCTGGACTTCGGGGACGCCAGGAGAAAGCTCGAAGGGGTTCGGGCCGGGAACCTGCGCGCTCGGGTTCCCGCCGGGGCCCGTGCCGTCGGGATCATCCCGGTCCACGTCGGCGGCCTCATGCTCGACGTCGCGCGCCTCCAGGCCTTTGCCGACGAGAATGAGCTCTGGGTCGTAGAAGATGCCGCGCACGCGTTTCCAGCGGCGTGGCGGCCGTCTTCGACCAGAGCGTGGCAGAAGTGCGGCGAAGGCACGGCGGCGATCAGTTGTTTCTCGTTCTACGCCAACAAGACGATCACGACGGGCGAAGGGGGAATGGCCACGACCGCCGATCCCGTCCTCGCAGACCGGATGCGCCTGATGTCCCTTCACGGCCTCTCCCAGGACGCTTGGCGGCGGTACTCGGGAGGCAGTCGATGGGACTATCGGATCCTGGCGCCGGGGTTCAAATACAATCTGACGGACGTGGCCGCCGCCATCGGCATCCACCAGCTCCGGCGGGCCGAATCCATGCGCCAGGATCGGGAAGAGGTCGCCCGCCGGTACCTCTCGGCA